>JAPKZA010000286.1 GCA_026394015.1 Acidobacteriota bacterium | reverse complement strand
GCGTTCTCCGGAGGTGGCGACGCAGTAGATCTCGAGCATGCCGGTTTCGGTGACTTGAGCTTCGAGAGAGACGCGGGCGGGAGCACCGGAGAGGGTGACTTCCATGGGGGCGAGTTCTTCGACTTCGGGAGGGATGGGGTCGAGGAGATCGCCGGGTTTGTCGGCTTGGCGGGTGGTGGAGGAGAAGAAGCGGAACTCGGCGGGTTCGCCGGTGCGGAGGGAGAATTCGTACTTGGGGAGGGCGACACTGGACCCTTCTTCGAGGCCGAAGGGGACGATGGCGAGGGCCTTCATGGGCGGGGGGAGGCCGGGTACGGCGGGCATGGCGGATTCGATGCCGAGGTAGTACGTGCGGGGGACGCCGCCGCGGATGCGGAGGCCGCGGCCTTGGCGGGCGAGGCCGTAGTAGGCGGCACCGCGGGCGACGGCGTGCATGAGGTCCTCACCAGAGAGGACTTCGACGGGGGCGGGGAGCCAGCTATTGAGGACGGCGAGGAGGCGTTCGCGGACGAGGGGAGCGTTGAGGACGCCGCCGTTGAAGAGCACGTGGGTGGGTTGTTGGCCCCGGAGGAAGGCGGCGAGGTGGCGGGTGATGGCGGGGTCGGAGGCGTAGGGGAGGCCGACTTCCTGGAGGGCGACGCGGCGGGGTTTGGCGGGGGTGTCGGTGGCGGTGGCTAAGGGGAGGAAGCCTTCGAGGAGGATCTGTTCCAGGGTCCCGCGGCGGAGGGTGGCTTTGAGGGTGCCGGCGATGAGGCCGGTGCCGCGGCCGAGGATGGTGACGGGTTCTTCGGCTTGGGTGGCACCGGGGGCGAGGAGTTTTTCTTTGGCGACGCGGCAGCGCTGCCAGAGAGCGTGGAGCTGGGCGGCGTCGAGCTTGGGCATTTCGGCTTCGACGGCGCGGGCGAGGGCGAGATCAATGTTATCGCCGCCGAGGAGGATGTGTTCGCCGACGGCGATGCGTTCGAGGGTGAGCTCGCCTTTGGCTTCGGCGACGCGGATGAGGGTGAAGTCGGTGGTGCCGCCGCCGATGTCGACGACGAGGATGAGGGCGCCGGGTTGGATGCGATCGCGCCAGTCGGGATGGCGTTCGAGCCAGGCGTAGAAGGCGGCTTGGGGTTCTTCGAGGAGGACGGGAGTGGGGTAGCCGGCGAGGCGGGCGGCTTGGAGGGTGAGGTCGCGGGCGGCGGCGTCGAAGGAGGCGGGGACGGTGATGAGGACGTCGTGATCGGCGAAGTTGGGCGTGGCGGCTTTGAGGTGGGTGAGGTAGGCGCGGGTGGCTTCGAGGGGGGAGAGGTGGGGCATTTCGCCGGCGACGGCGAGCCAGGATTTGGCGGAGTGGACGAGGCGCGAGGGGTTTTCGGCTCCGCGCTTTTTGGCGAGTTCGCCGGTGAGGTAGGGGGGGGCGTCGTCCCAGGGGAGAGCGAGGGCGCCGGGGGCGAACTCGGTGGGTCCGGGGAGGTAGAGGCTGGAGGGGTAGAGGGGCTCCGCGCGGACTTCGCCGGGGTTGACGAGTTGGGGGATGGCGAGGACTTGGACGCCGGATTCTTCGGCGCGGGCGACGGCACAGTTGGTGGTGCCGAGGTCGATACCAAGCGTGGGCTTCATGCTATTCGATTTCGATTTCGGCGGGGGCGAGGATTTGGACGGACATGGCCGCTTTCACTTCGGGGAGGTCGACGCTGGAGGCGTGCCAGCCTTTGTGGCGAAGGGTGCCGCCTTGGGGCTTGCCCTGGGCGGGGACGTTGCCGAGGAATTTGACGGCGGCGTTGTTTTTGGCGAGGGGTCCGGCGGCCTTGGTTTCGGAGTAGGTGCCTTCGACGCCGTCGATGACAGGGCTGAGGGTGACGTAACGGCCGAGGGCTTTGCCGGCTTGTTCGTGAAGGGTACGGACGGCGGCGCCGACTTGGTCGTCGGTGTAGCCCGAGATATCTTCCAGGAGGAAATCGATGAGCCGGGCTTCGCGTTGGAGGAGGCCGAGGATTTGGAGGGCCCCGTCGCTGGACTTCACGACGGGGACGGGGGCGGCTTTGGGTTCCGGTTTCTTTTCGACCGGTTTTACATAGCCGTAGGTTTTGGCGATTTCCGCCGAGAGGGAGCCAGAGAAGAGGATCCCGAAGAAAGATGAGAAAGCGTCAGCAATACGAGACAACGAAAAGCTCCTGAATATAACAGGATACAACGGTGCTTACTGGATTGGCCCTTCGGGGGCCATGTCGGCGAGCATGTCGGGGGTAACTTTATTGTGGGTATTGCGGGGTTGGGCTTCGCGGGCGATCGCGAGGCTGCGTTCGGCGGTGAGGAGGGTGGACTGGTAGGACTTCATGGCGCGGTCGAGATCGTGGCTTTGGATGCCGCTGGAGATGAACTGATCGCGGAAGCGTTCGTAGCGTTCGATTTTGAAGAGGGCGTGGATGATCATGTCGCAATCGAACTGCTCGACGATGTTGGCGGGTTGCCAGCGGTCCCAGATTTGGTCGGTGAGTTGTTGGACGCGTTCAACGGTTTCGCCGGGGAGGAGCGTGATGGAAAGATGGCCGATGCGGATGGTGGGGAGGCGTCGGCGGGCGGCCTTGGAGTCAGGGGGCATCGGGGAGCGTACTCTATTTATATCAATTGTTGCTGTCGCGGGCATTGTGCGAAGCTATGCAAATGCTTCGGTTCCTGGTCCTCTCCCTCGCTTGCTTGACGACTGCACTTGCTCAGGAGGCGCCGGAGTATGGACCGGCCAAGGGCACCCTCGTCATTGTTGGCGGCGGCAACCACAATGGGACGGGCATTTCCGAGACCTTCATCAACAAGGCGGGCGGACTTTCCGCGAAGATCATTATCGTGCCGACGGCCGGGGGGAATCGCAATGCCGATGGCACGATCCAAGTGTTCAAGGAAGAGCAGATTCTGGCTTCATGGAAGAAGCTCGGCTGCACGAATGTCCACATGCTGCACACGCATGATCCGAAAGTGGCGGATACGGAAGAGTTCGCCAAGACGTTGCGGGATGCGAGCGGGGTATGGTTCAACGGCGGGCGGCAGTGGAACATCGTCGACTCTTATGCGCACACGCTGACGTATCGCGAGTTCCACAAGGTGCTGGAGCGGGGCGGGGTGATTGGTGGATCGTCGGCTGGAGCTACGATCCAGGGCGACTATCTGGTGCGCGGCGCGATTGCGGGACCGAACATTATGATGTCTCCGGAGCCGTCGCATCAGAAGGCGTTTGCGTTTTTGCGCAAGTCCGCGATTGACCAGCACTTAAACACGCGGAACCGGTGGGATGATCTGATTCCGGTGATGAAGAAGATGCCGGAGTTTATTGGGATTGGGCTATCCGAGGCGACGGCGATTATCGTGACGGGGGATCGGTTCGAGGTGATGGGGAAGTGGAAGGTGACGATTCACGACGCGACGCGGGTGCATGAACCCTGGGAGAAATCGTACTTTGTGCTTTCGGCGGGAGATGTGTACAACATGAAGACGCGGCGGGTGGAGAAGTTGGGGATTGGGGATCAGAAGCCGGTGGTGGTGAGACCTTGAACCGGCTTCTATTTTTGCGCGGCTAGCTACTGGATTTGAGCCATGCGGTTGTTCATCGCGATGTTGGTCGGGTTGGGGTTTTCGAGAGCGGCGACCCGGTAGATGAGGGTGTTGCCGTCGATGACGTTGTAGTCGGCGCGGCTGTTGATTTGAATGGAGGTGGGGAAACCGCGGATGAGGTTTCCTTTGATCAGGTCGCCTTTGGGGGCGCCGGGATCGTCGTCGGCGGGGTTGTAGCAGATGCCGAAGACGCCGTTAGACATCGCCGTCAGGGTGTTGTCTTCGATGCGGTTGCCGAAGGCGCGGCTGCCACGGACGAAGATGCCGAGGCCGACGTTGAAGATGGCATTGCGCGAGATGACGACGTTGCGGGACTGCAGGATGAGAATGCCGATTTCGGGCGGGGGGGCGGAGACGGCGAGGCCGAAGCCGCGAATTGAGAGGCCATCTACGCGGACGTTGGACGAGTTATTGATCATCACGCCCATGATGGTGCCGGTGACGTTGCCGTTTTTGACGGTGACGTTTTGAGCGCCGATGATGCGGATGCCGGCGTGGGAGCCGTTGCCGGGGCCGGTGATGGTTTGGCCGTTGAGGTCGAGGGTGACGTCGCTGGCGGTGATGGTGATGCCGGCTCCGGTGCTCGAGTTCGTGAAGAGGTTGCTCGTCAGCATGTAGGAACCGGACTGGTCAATGACCGTGGGCGAGCCGATGGTACGGATGCCTGGGGGCTGGGCTAGGAGTGCTACGGCGAGCAGAGGAAGCGCGAAGAAAGTTCTTGTCATGTCGTTTGCCTTAGGAGGAAGAATTTTGGAAGCGCTTCCGTTGAGTAGGTCGTGACATGGAGAGAAATCCCCCGCAGAATGGAGAAATGAGTTTACGGGGAATTGGTTTGTTGATGGGTGTGACGGCGGTGAGCTACGGGCAGTGGTATGCGGGCGGGACGGCGGGATTTTCGACGATCTCGGCGGACGGGCAGACAGTGATTAACGGGAGTTCGACGGCGATCTCGCTCTATAAGCCGGAGAATGGGCCAGCGGTGCAGCTCTTTGTGGGTCGGCATTGGCGGGAGTATTTGAGTACGCAGGGGAGTTATGCCTGGAACAGCAACCCGTTGCAGTTTACGGGCACGCGGATCGAGGGGGGGCAGGAGGCGACGTTTGAACAGAAGCGGAGCAGTCGGCAGAGCGTGGTGACGGGGGAGGGGTTGATTTACTTTCGGCCGCGGAGCAGCCGGTTTCGTCCGTATGTGCTGGGCGGGCTGGGGATGGTGAACGCTAGTTCGGCGGCGGGGGAGGTAGTGGTGTCGAAGGGGCGGGTGGTGTTGCCGCCGGAACGATTTTCGTTGACGCGGGTGCATTGGCGGACGGCGGTGGGGATGGACTTTCGGTTCAAAGAGGGTTGGCGGTTTCGGTATAGCTTTTGGGAGAACGTATCGGCGAATCCGTATAGCCGGGAGTTGGTTCCGCGGGGGAAGCGGAACTTGGCGAACTTTCAGAACATGTTTGGGTTTTTGCGAGAGTTCTAGACGGACGCCCGCCCGCCGGGCTCTTGCTATCGCGACTTTGCGGTTTCTATCGAGGAAGGCACCTGATCGCCGAACGGACCGTCGGCTTACGACCCACCGAGCGTGGCTTCGTGCTTCGGTTTACCGATGGCGTGATGTTGGGTCAGAGCCGTTTCGATGGAGTGGTATGGGTGAACTCGTCTTCGAGGTAGTGAAGGAGGCAGTTGGCGGACGGTGCGACGAGTGCCTGACTGAGAGCACTTTCACGCAAGCCGACTCAAGCGCTGAACTGCGGTGGAACTGTGTCGAAGCGGCGAACGCGTTCTACTTCGACAAAGCCGCACCCGCGAGCGTTTGTCTCCACTTGGTGCGCGATGAGGTGTTCGCAATCGCGTCCAGCTCCCTCGTGACCGTCAGGTCGGGGACTTGCGCACCACGCGCTACGAGTCGGCACCCTGACCTCCGGTGGCAACCGAGTTGGTCTGAACAACATCCGATCAACCGCTAGCATCGCTTCGCTTCCGATCACACCGTGGACTGTGATCTTTTGCGGCGATGGATGTGCGCCCGCCCCATTAAACCGCTTCGAATTCCAACGTGTGGTCAAGCGGGGTGACGCCCGTTAGGTAGACGCTAAGCCCCGGGAGCTTGACGTTCGGCCCGCCCTCCCAAATCGACACCGCATTGTGCGCGTTTGTGCCCGGCGTCCAAATGTTGAGGTACAGGCAATCCTCGCCCATGCCGTTCGAACGGAAGTTCCTATCACCAAAGACCGGGCGCTGTGCGCAACGCGGCCCGAACTGGACGGTTTTGCGCACGCCGGTCCATTTTTGAAGAGGCTGCGGGTCCTTCCACCGCAGGGCGCCCACCGGAGGCTGCGCGAAAGGAACTCAGCGGAACATGCGGACTTGGGTGGCGGGACTTGCGGTTCCTTCAACGACGCCATTGGCCGCGCGGACTGTATCGGCAGCTTGCGCGGCCAGCCGTTCGAGAAGCCGGTGACTGCGAACGGCGCCCGGACAACTTCCGGGTAGCCGACAAACCGGGCGGATGCCCTCACTCGATGCCGCCGGCGGGGAGCTAACCCCGAGTAAATCGCCGCCCACATATACTGAGCTGGATGAACGTTTCATTTGAGCACAGGAAGATACACCGGTTTTCCCGACGCCATCTGCTCGGCACCCTCCCGCTGGCGGCCATGGGCAAGGGTGCGTTCTATCGCATCGGAGCGGTAAAAGGACGTCAATGCTTCGTGAACCCGGCTGGACGGCCATTCTTCTCGATCGGCATGAATCATATTGATTCGGCTCCGTTGCGTACCGACGATACCTGGCACCGGGAGTTCGGCGATGATGCTCAGCGCTGGCTGAAGGCGGTGCGCGCCGATCTGCTGGCTTGGGGCTTTAACTTCGGTGGGCTGGGTTCAGGAGTTCGTGTCGATCAGTGACCAGCACCATCGCCATTCTCGCAGCTTTACTCCGGAGGAGTATCGCCTGCTGAATATGCCGTATGGGCATCTGCTGCCGTTTATCGAATCGCACCAGTGGGAAATCGAGACCCGGCTCCCGAAGCTCGACAAACCGGGGTTCGCCGAGTGGTGCGACTACGTGGCGCGCGATCAATGTGTCCGCTTCCGCGACGATCCGCGGCTCATCGGCTACTTCTACACAGACTGCCCGGTGTGGGTGCATACCAAACCCGATAACGCGTGGCGCGGGGCGCTGTTCGACGCCAAGGAGTTGGCTACGGCAACGGGCCGCGCTGAGTTGGCGCGCCTGGCGACACATTACTACCGCACGCTGCATCAGGCCATTCGCCGCTACGATCCAAACCACCTGATCCTGGGCGATCGCTACGAGGCCCGCGCGCCGTTGCCCGAAGAAGTGGTGCGCGCCGCACTGCCATTCGTCGATGTCTTGAGCTTCCAATGCTTCTCGCCGCCTGCCGATATTCGCGCCACGCTGGAGCGTTGGGCGAGTTTCTCCGGCAAGCCGGTGCTGCTGGCTGATGCGGCGCACTGGGCCAAGCCGTTCACACCCACTTGGCCACCGCGAGAAGACCGGACGCATGATACGGCCGTGTATGCCGAGACGCTCAATAGCCTACTCGACGTGCGTGCTTGCGTTGGCTATCACCTCTGCGGGGCCTATTTAAAGAACAACACCCGGCGCTATGGCTTCCGGGACGCACAGAACCGATTGGAACCGCACGTTGCGGCGATGGCTCGGGCGAACCAGGCGGCGCTGTCCCGTTTCCGTAAGGAACTTGCCTGAGCACGAGAAAACGGCGCCGCCGGATTCCCGGCTAACCCGTGTTCCCGCCAGGCGGTGGCATTGCGGGCGGCACGCGTGACTTCGGGAGGGGGGCGGCTCGAACCCCTTTCTCCCGCAGCGGCGCATCCGGACCAGGCCCGCCACCGCGGAGCCTGGAGATGCCGGCGCATGGTGGCGAATTTGTCCGGAACGACGGCTGCTGTTCGACAGAAACGCGCCACGGACGATTCACGAACCAGGGCGGCATCGATGTTCCCTTTTGCGGCGCCGCGCCGATCCGCATCGTGAAAGCAGCCGTCAACCTGGGGATGGCCGCCGAATTCGAGCGTCCCCGACGGTTGGTTCCGGCACCTCATCAGGCCTTTGACGCAATCTGATACATCTCCCCGCTGCATTTCTGGACTACTTTCTTGAGCGCGGGATAGGGCTCGCCGTACCGGTCGATCAGCCCCGAGTGCTGGCGGGCCTGCTTTCGCGGGATGAGGTTCGGGGCGTCGATCAACCCGCAGTAGTGCCAGCCCACAAACTCTGGACGTGCAAACGCGGCGCGGAAAAACTCTTCTGTCCACTCCGCCCGTTGTGTGAAGCTGTCCGCAATTGGACCAGGGCCGCGGCATGTGCTCCGAAATCATCGTGAATGCCGCGTCCCCGTTGATGATCGGCCGATTGGCGATGTTTGCCCATCGATCCAACCCGGGCTTTTGCACCTCGTATCGACCATACATTTGGTACATGACGACGTCAGTGAACCGGCTGGTGACCGGCAAGAGGGTGTCCATGGCGTCGGTATTCGCGTTGAGTTTGTCACCGACGAACAGGTGATTCGGGTCGTGCCGGCGAATGGCATCGCGTGCCGTTTGGTAGTATTGTGCGACGACGCGTTTGAGAAACTCGACGTTGTCACGGGTCTCGTTGCCGTTGGAAAGATCTGTTTGCGGTCGCCATCGCTTGGCCGAGGCAAGCGCGTTGAAGGAGTCAAAGCTGCTGCCATACGTGCGATTGAAATCAGCGATCTCGTTGCGATAGAGATCTCGCATTGTCACGGTGTACGCCTGCTTTCCAGGTGCTTCCGCGCCGAGGTTGCGCAGCCGGCGGGGCCAACCGATCCGCGGTCCACGCTCGGCCCCGCCAATCGTGTCGGGCCGCTCCCGGCAATCCTCCTCCGTAAATAGGGGGCAGTCGGTCATCGTATAGCCGAGCAGGAATGGATCGTGCTTTGCGGGACCGGCCATCTCCGCGCCCAATCGGTCGCAGTGCCGAGCGAATTCTGGCGAAAACACGTCCACGAAGTCTTCGTCGGGAACATCGGTTTTCCAATGGGGAATGTCGACGAAAGTGATCGGCAGCATGTAGGGTAGCGACGCTTGGGGGCGATTCATCACCTCCAGCGCATTGTGGACGCCGACGGTATTGAAACCGTACTCACCACAAGTCTTCAGCACCCAAGACTTCAGAGCGGCGGTAAAGCTGGGACCTTCGAGGGTCGTCAGACGGAGCACTCGCTTCCATGCAGCGCGATTGTACGGCTGCTGCCAGAAGTTGGGGGTCAAATGATTGAACCCAAAACTCAGGAAGGCGTTTCCCTCCGGAGTTACGAGCCACCATCGCTCGTTTTTCTCAATGCGAAAAAAGCCGCTGGCATCGAATCGCCTACCTGTCCAGCCACCGAATCGGTCAAGCCGAGCGGCGCCGGACGCGGGCGCCTGTCCCGCCAAGCAGCTTTTGGCGGCCGCCGCCATCGCTCCCCGAACCAACTCGCGCCGTCTCATATGTTTCTTCTCCTTAAGAGTTTCGTACGGATCGTCCTCTGGCTGCGACACCGGCACCGCTGAACGGAAAGCCAGCGGATCACTGACAAAGTGGAATACAGAGACTCATTAGATCATGGGTCTCTCTGAACCGCTGCTCCTCGCGACCGCGGGAAGACTAGGCAACGGAGCAAGCGGATGGCTTCAGGGGCGGATCACGCGCTATCCGGAAGTTAGCGCGCCGGAAGTCCCGTTCTGGGAAGTTGAAAGGATTAGGTTACGATGAACGGCAAAGCCGACCATAAAACAGTTCCCTAACCGGTCGCCGTGTCGGAGATGGATTCCCAGAGAGAGCCCGCAAGAGGCTTGGGTTAGCGGTTTTGGAATTCGGAGTAGGGGCAGCAGGGCCAGAAGATGGGGGCCTTTTCGACGCGTTCGCCGAGGACGCGGGCGTGGCAGATTTTGCAGTACTGAAACGACTGGACAGCGTCGGGGGACGGGAGAATCTGGACGAGGTGTTCGAAGACGCAGAGACCGCGTCCGGCTTGTTTGGTGTCGGTAAGGGGCAGCAGGGGGCCTTCGGCTTCGGCGGCGACGATGAGGGCGGAGTAGACGCGGGATTTGAGGCACGAGGGGGCGAGGATCGATTCTTCTAGGGGCATATCGGCGAGTTGTTCCAACCAAAGGTCGTCATTCATACGGATGGGGTGAGCCAGAGGACACGGAACTCCTGGCGGGCTCGGGCCAGGAGGCGTTCGATTGCTTTCGGCGTTTTACCGGTTCGCTCAGCCATCTCTTCGGCCGAGCGGTGCTCCCAGTAACGCCAAAGAAGGACGAGTCGGTAAACTTCGGGCAAAGCGGTTAAGATTTTACCGGCGGCCTGCTGGGCGCGGGCTTGGTCGAGGGTGGCGTCGAGGTCGGGGCCGGAGAGGGGGAGAGTGTCTTCGGCGTCGTCGGGGAGGGGGAGGTTGCGGAGTCGCTCGCGGTAGTGGTCTTCGACCTTATGCCGGGCGATGCCGAGGAGCCAGGAGCGAAGGGGAGCCTCGCCACGGTAGCGGGGGAGCGATTTCCAGGCGGTTAAGAAGACTTCCTGGACGATGTCGTCGACGAACTCAAAACGGGGTTGGAGGCGGGAACGGACATAGCGATAGAGCGGGTCGGAGTGCGTTTGGACGAACTCGGCGGCGGCCTTGCGGTCGCGCGCGACGACGGCTTGCGCGAGAGCAAGATCGGAGTCGAGCGTAGTGGGGAGGGTAACCGGCAAGCGAACGTCTCTTCATGATACGAGTCGGAGGAGGGAGCGAAATCCCCCGAGGGGAGCAGGCCATTCACAATTCTTTGCAATGGAGGGCTATGCAGCGGGGCGGCATAGCAGTATCTTGGAAGCCATGAGGACGATTGCGACCGCTCTTTTGATTTGTGGACTAGCCCTGGCGCAGGGCCCTGGGGGAGGTGGCGGAGGGGGTGGCCGCGGGGGCGGCGGGGGAGGGATGGGCGAGGGCGGCGGCATGCGCGGCCCGATGAGCCCGGCCGAACGCGAACGGATGATGTTCGATATGGTCTGCGATCAGCTCGATTTGAAGAAAGACCAGAAGAAGCAGTTCAAGGGGATTCTGGATAAGGGCAAGGAGACGGTGTTGCCGTTTCATCAGGATTCGAACAAGGCGCGGGCGCTGATTCGGAACGCGGTGAAGGGTGGAACCGACGCTACTCCCTTGTTCCAGGCCTTCGGTGCTATTCAGGCGGAGCTGGTGGCGGCCGAGGCGAAGATCTACGGTGAAGCCCTGGCGATGTTGAACGACGGGCAGAAAAAGAAAGCCGATACTTTGTATGCGATGATTCCGCAGTTGACGGCACCGGCCCGGCCCGGACGCTAGTTTGATGACTCCAACCTTGCTGATGGTCGACGACGACATCGAACTGGGGATGTTGATGCAGGAGTTTTTCGCGACGCAGGGTGTGACGCTCGAGCTTTGCCATGACGGAGAGAGCGGCCTGGCGAAGTTAGCGGAGAATCGGTACGACTTGGTGCTTTTGGACGTGATGATGCCGCGGCTGGACGGGTTCGCGGTGCTGGCGCGGCTGCGGAAGAAGAGCCAGGTACCGGTGTTGATGTTGACGGCGCGCCTGGAATCTTCGAGCCGGATTCGGGGTTTGGAGGGCGGGGCGGACGACTATTTGCCCAAGCCGTTTGAGCCGATGGAGCTGCTGGCGCGGGTGCGGGCGATCCTGCGGCGGAGCGGGGTGCAGAGTGGACCGGCCGAGCAGTACGGCTTGCGGGTGGACCCGGGTACGCGGACGGTAACGGCGGACGGAAACCGCTTGGAGCTGACGTCGGTGGAGTTCGAGATTGTGGAAGTGCTGCATGCGGGGGCCGGTCGGGTGGTGTCGCGGGACGAGTTGGCGCAGCGGCTCTATCAACGGGACGCGACGGCATTTGACCGGGCGATTGATGTGCATGTGAGCCACATTCGGAAAAAGCTGGAAGGGCTGAGCGCGAAGATTTTGACGGTGCGCGGGGTGGGTTATCAGCTGAGCGCGCCGCAGAGCGAGGGGTAGATGAATTCGATTTTCGTGCGGATTCTTTTGTCGACGGCGCTGCTGTTTGTGGTGTCGAGTGTGGCGTTCGTGTGGACTTCGATTTACCTATTCCGCCGTGATCCGCCGGTGAACAACTTCATGCGGCAGGTGCTGGATGCGCAATTGGAGGATACGCGGAAGGCTTGGGAGACGGGGGGAGGGACGGCGTTGGCGGCGGAGCTGCAGCGACTGGATCAGCGCTTTCCGGGGCAGCATGCGCTGTTGGAGGCGAGTGGGAGAGATGTGTTGACCGGTGAGACGGTGGACATGTCCGGGATTGTTTTCGGTCGTCCTCCGCTGCGTTTTCCGTTTTTTGGGCCGCCGAGGCGGGGCAACATGGCGCATCGGAGCGGGGACGGAAAGTATGTGCTGTATGCGCAGAGCGAGGATCCGCGGTTCGAATCGCCGAACTACGCGCCGTACTATTTGCCGATTCTCCTCGTTTTTGTGTTGGGGATCTATCTACTGGCCCACTACCTGGGGCGACCGTTGCGGCAGTTGCGGGAGACCGTGATGCGGTTTGGGGCGGGGGAGTTGGAGGCGCGGACGGGATCGAAGCGTCGGGATGAGTTCGGCGATGTGGCGCGTTCCTTCGACGACATGGCGGAACGGATGCAGACGTTATTGACGGCCGAGCGGCGGCTGTTGCAAGACATTTCGCATGAGCTGCGGAGCCCGCTGGCGCGGCTGAGTGTGGCGGTGGAGTTGGCGCGGACGAGTGCGGACCGGAACGGGGGGTTGGACCGGATCAAGAAAGAGTCGCAGCGGATTTCGATGCTGGTGGGGGAGTTGATTCAGATGACGCGGGCGGAGGGGGATCCGGCGGAGCGTACGGTGGCTCCGGTGGATCTGAAGGACTTGGTGGAGGATTTGTTGGACGATTTGTTGATCGAGGCGGACACGAAGGGGATTCGGATTGAGCGCGAGATGGCCGGGGCGATGGTGGTGCAGGGGGACGCGGAGTTGCTGCGGCGGGCGGTGGAGAATGTGGTGCGAAACGCGATTCGGTATTCGCCGGTGGATGGTGAGGTACGAGTGCGGATGAGTCGGGATGGGGATCGGGCGGTGATTGTGGTGCGGGACTTTGGGCCCGGGGTGCCGGAGGAGATGCGGGAGGCGATTTTCCGTCCGTTTTTTCGGGTGGAGGATGACCGGGCACGGGTGAGCGGGGGAGTGGGTTTAGGCTTGGCGATTGCGCGACGGGCGGTGCACCTGCACAACGGGGAGATTGTGGCTCGGAACGTGGAACCGGGCTTGGAAGTTACGATTGGGGTGGCGCTGCGGGGCTAGGCGTGGTGGGGAATGGCTTTGGAGCCGTTGATGAGGGTGGCTTCTTTTAACTTGGTGAGTTCGCGGCGGGCGATGCGGGCCCATTGGCTTGAGGGGTCGAGCTTGAGGTAGATGCTCCAGTGTTGCAAGGCTTGCATGATATCGCCGGAGGACTGGTGGAGCAGCGCAAGGTTGTAGTAGGCGTCGGCGTATTGGGGGTTGAGGCGGAGAGCGTTGTGATAGTGGGAGAGGGCGCGAAGGCGGTCGCCGCGCTCGTCGTAGAGGTTGCCGAGGTTGAACTGGGCGAGGGCGTAGTCGGGGTCGGCTTCGACGGCCTTGCGGTAGTGCTCTTCGGCGCGGGCCCATTGGCGCTGGTGAAAGCAGATGGTGCCGAGATTGACGAGGGCTCCGGCGGCTTGGGGGTTCAAGGAGACCGCTTTTTCGTAGGCGGCAACGGCGTCGGCGACGGGTGCGCCGCTTTGTTCGAGGTCGAGTCCGCGTTGGAACCATTCGTCGGCTTCCGCTCGCTTCTTCCGGAGATCTTCGATCGATCGGCCTTCGTGGCGGGGGAAAGAGCGGAGTTTTTCGAACGCTGTCGAGTCGAAATCGAGGAGGAGTTGGCCGGAGATGGAGTCCATCTTCTGGCCGGCGAGATGGACGCCGATGCGTTTGCCGTCGGTGAAGATTTTAAGTTCGATGAAGGGGTTGGCGATGTGTTGGAGGCGGTCGCGGAGGGACTGGAAGCTGCGCTTGATGCGTCCGACGGGAACTTTCTTTTCGCGCAGGGTGTTGAGGGCGCGCAGGGCGATGAGGTCGCCGAGGCCGTACCGATCCTGTTGGGGGATGAGGCCTTGGTGTTCCCAAGAGCGGAGATGACGCTCCGTTACCGACAATACGCGTCGGACCTGGTCGCGGGTCCAAGACTGCTGAGTAGCCACGTTTCAGAGTCGAGGATAACATGGACTGCTGTGGGGAGGCTGTGGAAAACTACAAAATCTTGTGGGTTCGGGTACTTAGGCCGCTATCAGGAGTATCCTAGGTGCCGATATAGCGGGCATAGAGGCTGCGGGCGACGCCGACGTCCTGGGTTCCTTTTATGATGGCGCGGCCGTCGGCGAAGATGGTGAGTTCGTAGGGAGGGAGGAAGAAGCGGAGGGCGAAATCGTTTTGGCGGACGGTGCCGAGGCGTTCGAGGCGGGCGGCGAGTTCGGGGAGGTTGAGGGGGCGGTTGCGTTCGTGGATTTGGACGGCGTTGCGTCCGCAGAGGCTGATGGGGGCGCGGCGTTCGCCATCGAGATAGATGAATTCGCGGCGGCCGCAGGCGGGGCAGTCCGGATCGGGCGGGGGTTGGTCGATTTGGCGGAGGGCGGTGTTCCAGACGTCGAGGGTGGTGATCTTAAAAGCGGGGGTGGAGCCGGTGAGAAGTTTGATGGCCATACCGACCTGGAGAGCGCCGATGGCGGTGGTGACCGAGCTTAAGACGCCGTCGGTTTCACAGGTCGGTTGGGCGCCGGTGGGCGGGGCGGGATAGACGCACTGCAGGCAGCAGGTTTGGCCGGGGAGGATGGGCATGGTGAGCCCGTAGCTGCCGACGGCGGCGCCGTAGATCCAGGGGACTTGGTGGCTGAGGGCGAAATCGTTGATGAGATAGCGGGTTTCGAAGTTGTCGGTGCCGTCGAGGATGAGGTCGACGTCGGCGAGCAGATCGTCGGCGGTGGCGGGGGTGAGGTCCGCGACGAGGGGTTCGACGGTGATGGAGGAGTTAAAGCGGGCGATGGCGCGGGCGGCGGCGGCGGCCTTGGGGAGGGCCTCGGCGGCATCGGCTTCGTCGTAGAGCCACTGGCGCTGGAGGTTGGAGGGTTCGACGTAGTCGCGATCGATAAGGCGGAGGGTGCCGACGCCGGCGCGAGCGAGGGCGGCGGCGTGGAAGGAGCCGAGTGCTCCGCAGCCGACGATGGCGACGCGAGAGGCGAGGAGGCGTTCCTGGCCGGCTTCACCGATGGGGGAGAAGAGGATTTGCCGGGAATAGCGGTCCCGTTGGTCCGGGGTCATGCTGATATCGATGTTACCGGCGCTGCTCGAGAACCCACTTGTTCGCTTGTAGGTAGTCCACGGTACGGCGGACGGCGGCTTCGATGGAGAGTTTGGGCTGCCAGCCGAGGCTGCACATTTTCCAGCAATCGAGGAATATAAAGGGGTTATCGCCGATCCAGCCCTGCTTGCCGCCGGTATATTCGAGGCGGGGGTTGAGCCCGAGATGGTTGGAGATCCAGCCGATGGAGTCGGTGAGTTGGCAATAGCCGGGGACGCCGAGGTTGAAGATGCCGACTTTTCGGAGGTAGTCGGGGTGTTCGAGGAGTTGTTTGTAAAAATCGAAGACGTGGCCGTGGGTGTAGCGTTCACCGAGAATGGAGACGAAGCGAAAGATGATGGCGCGGACCCCAAAGCCTTCGGCGTAGGCGGAGATGAAGCCTTCGGCAGCAAGTTTGGAGGCGCCGTAGAGGGATGTTTGGATGGGGAGGGGGCAGTCTTCGGGGGTCGGGATGCGGGGGGCGACGCCGTAGACGGAGCCGGTGCTGGAGAAGGCGATGGTTTTGACGCCATTGCGGCGCATGCCTTCGAGGACATTCCAGGTGACGATCACGTTCTGGTCGAGGTCGCGGCGAGGGTGCTCGGTGCCGAAGCGGACGTCGGCATTGGCGGCGAAGTGGATGACGACGTCGATGCCGACACAGGCCTCGACGACGCTCGTGAGGTCGAATAGGTCGCCTTCGATCAATTGGAACTTGGGGGAGGCGAAAGCTCCGGCGAGGAATTCCCGTTGGCCGGTGACATAGCTATCGAAACCGACCACTTCGTGTCCGTCTGCGAGCAGACGGTCGACGACGTTGCTGCCGATGAACCCGGCGGCTCCAGTGACTAAAAATCGCAAAGAGTTACCATCCCTGATTATCGCAAGTGCGCGGCTGTTGTCGCTGCCTTCGGTGCCGAGGCAGGGCTGAGGTGGCGGTGAGATCGTGAAGTGCGAAGAATATCCCGCATGTTTCGTATGTTTCCACTGATTAAGTCGAGGCGGCTATCGCCGTCATCTCGCCAACGTACCGGGACTTCCTGGATCCGGTAACCGAGACGGGTTGCGATGACCAAAATCTCCACATCGTACATATACCCATCGACCAATTGCAGAGAAAAAAGAGCCTTCGCGACGTGATGGGGGAAAAATTTAAAACCACATTGGGTATCGCCGACTGAGAGGCCGGTGAGCGAGCGCATTACGTAGCCGAAGGTTTTCCCACCGAGCTGACGGTAGAGCGGTTGGCTTTTTTCGATGCTCGACTTGGCCAGTGCTCGCGAACCGATGACGACCTCAATTCCCTTTTCCAGCCACGGGAAAATGGTATCGAAATCTTCGATGGGCACTTTGTTGTCGGCATCGGCAAAGCCGATGTAACGCCCGGCGGCGAGTGCGACCGCTTCGCGGATGCCTCGGCCCTTGCCTCGGCGGGTGTCTTCGCCGATACACAGGAGATGGGGATTGGACTGGGCCATTTCCCGAACGATCTCCCGGGTGCCATCGTTGCCGTCAGCGGAGACGATAATCTGGGCGGTCCACCCTTTGCGCGCGAAGTATTCGACGGCTTGGGTGACCGTTTCGCGGATGCGCTTCGATTCGTTGTAGGCCGGCAAGATGTGGGTGATGTCGTAGGTCATTGCTGGCAACTTAATTCGAATCTTACCATAGGCCCCAGCTACTCATTTCGCAGAATTTCTAATGGTTTCTGGCCCAAAATCCGAAAACTGGCCAGCCAGCCGGCGACGACGGCGATGAGGGCGCTGGCGACCACGGCGAACAAGTTGGGCCAGGGCGAGAAGACGAACTTCGCGTCGAGGAGGCGGGTGAGCAAGAGATTGGCAAAGGCGCTCGCCAGGAGGCTCCCCATGAGCCCGGCGACGGCACCGAGGAGGAAGAACTCGACGGTGAACGTCCGGGCGATGCGGCGGCGGGTGGCTCCGAGCGTTTTCAGAATGACGACTTCGCGAACTCTTCTGACGCGGGAGCCGGCGACGCTGGAGGCGAGGATGATCATGCCGGCGAGGATGGAGAACGCCGAGATGGAGCGGACGACGAGGGCGACCTGGTCGATGACTTCCTGAACGCGTTCGAGGACGTCGGCGAGGTTGATGACGGTGATGGCGGGGAACTTAGCGAACGACTGCTTTTGGAGTTCGGCGATGAGGGTGGGGCGCACGCGGGCGGCACCGAAGTAGAGCATGGGCACCTGGCGCAGGGTTTCGGGGCTCGTGATGAACTCGGTGCCGGAGCCGGGACCCACGGCTTCGTTGCGATAGATGGCGACGACGCGCATGGGGATGCGGCGACCGGCGAGTTCCCAGTCGATGACGGATCCGATCTTGAGACCCAGGAGCCGAGCTGTTTCGGCGATGACGGCGATTTCGGGCCGATCGGGGGACCAGGTCTTCCACCAGGCACCCTGGACGACTTCGGTCTGTTTGGGCAGTTCGGCATTCCAGGTGAGGCTGCGGGCGCGGAGGTACCGTTTGACGGGTCCTTCCTTGGCGATGTCTTCGATGGGGCGGCCGTCGATGAGCTTGATGCGGCCGGAGGCGGTGGCGGAGACGATTACGTCGCCTTCGACGCCGGGGCCTTTGTCGAGGAAGGATTTGACGGCGAGACGGTCGCGATCGGTGATGTTGATCAGGAAGACGTTGGGCATGCCGGGTGGGGCGCTGGCGGCGATCTGGCCGAGGAGGGAGTTTTGGAGAAGGTAGACGGTGAGGGTGAACATGACGCCGACACCGAGAGCGACGAGGACGGCTTCGGCATGGTTGCCGGGGCGGTAGAGGTTGGCGAGGCCGTGGCGGAGGGCGGCGGGAACTTTGCGGCCGGGGGCGCGAAGGAGCAGGCGCAGACCGCGGAGGAGAACCCAACTGAGGCCGGAGAGGAGCAACAGGGCGACCGCGAGACCGCCGACGAACCAGGCGGAGACCTTGAAGGCGTCTTTCCAACTGGCGTCGATGAGGACGGTGGCCATGCCGATCATGCCTACCAGGATGAACAGGCCGGCGCCGGCGGAGGCGCGCCATTGCTTCCAGCGTTGGCCGGCGGGTGGGGGTTCGCCTTCCATGTCGCGGCGAAGGATGACGATGGGGCGAATCTGGCGAATGCCGAGGAGAGTGGGCAGGGTGAACAGGAGGGTCGAGAGCAGAGCCAGGCCGAGGCCTTCGAGGATGGAGAACCAATCGAAGTCCATGACCGGGGTGACCGGGAAGAATTTGGAGATGAGGATGGGGAAGAGGAATTGGACAAAGATGCCGATGACGAGGCCGATGGCACCGCCGGCGAGTGCGAGGACGAGGGTTTGGGAGAGGTAGATGCGGAGAATATGGGAGGAGCGGCCGCCGAGGGCTTTGATGATGGCGATGGAATCGAGCTTGGTTTGGAGGTGGGACTGCATGGCCATGGCGACGCCGAGGGCGCCGACGACGAGGGCGATGAGGGAGACGAGGCTGAGGAAGGTGGTCGCGTTGTTGAGGCCGCGGGTGATGAGGGGGTGGGTTTCGCGGTAGTCGGCGATGACGGCGTCGGGGAAGGCGATTTTGAGATCGTCGCGGACGAGTTGGATCATGGCGTCGGCTTTGACGGCGGGGATGCGGAAGAGATGGCGTTGGCTGGCGCGGCTGCCGAGTTGGGTGAGGCCGGTTTTTTCGAGATTTTCGCGGGACATCATCACGCGGGGGCCGACGTTGATGGAGCCGCTCATGCGGTCTGGCTCCTGGGCGAGGACGGCGCGGATATGAAAGTCCTGGGAGCCGACGCGGACGACGGCGCCGAGTTGGAGGCCGGTGCGGGTGAGGAGATCGTCGGAGACGCCGACGCCATCGCCGGCCAGGGTGTCGGTGAGAGACATGCCGGAGACGGTGGTGACGGCCCCGTAGAAGGGATACTGCGCGGGATTGATGGCTTTGACGGCGATCAACTGGGGCACGGCGACGTTGGCCCCGGAGAGCATGGAGACGGTTTCGGTGATCCAGGTACGTTCCAGGCCCTGGCTTTCCCACTTCTGGAAGGCGGCGAGTTGGGGGTCGGTGGGGAGTTCGAAGACGCGGACGGAGAGGTCGGCGGCCATGAGGGTGCGGGCGTCCTTCAGGAGCATGGACCGGAAGGAGCGGGAGAAGCCGCGGACGCCGGTGAGGGATCCGGTGCCGATGGCGACGGCGAGGATGACGAAGAGGAAGCGGGAGGCGGAGGAGCGGGATTCGCGCCAGGCGATTTTGAGGGCGGTGGAGTAGGAGAGGCCGCTAGTCATGCGTGCTGCCTAGTTCGTCGGTGACAATGACGCCATCGCGGAGGATGAGGCGGCGGTCGGCGCGGGCGGCGAGTTGGGTGTCGTGGGTGACGAGGACGAGGGTGGTTTTCTCCTGGCGGTTCATGGTGAGGAGGAGTTCGAGGACGTGTTGGCCGTTGGTCGAGTCGAGATTGCCGGTGGGCTCGTCGGCCATGAGGATGGGGGGAGCGAGCATGAACGCGCGGGCGAGGGCGACGCGCTGTTGCTCGCCGCCGGAGAGTTGGACGGGGTAGTGATCGCGGCGTTCGGCGAGGCCGACGCTATCCAGGAGCTCTTTTGCCCGGCGCTCGGGATTGCCGGTGGCGCCGGAGAGTTCGGCGGGGAGGAGGACGTTTTCCTCGGCGGTGAGGGTGGGAATGAGCTGATAGCTTTGGAAGACGAAGCCGAGTTTACGACCGCGGAGGAGAGCGAGCGAGTCTTCGGAGAGGCCGACGATTTCTTCTCCGTCGAGGAGAATGCTGCCGGCGGTGGGGTTATCGAGCCCGGCCAGGAGGCCGAGGAGGGTACTCTTGCCGCTGCCGGAGGGTCCCATGATGGCGATGAACTGGCCACGGGGAACGTCGAAATCCAGTCCGCGGAGAATATCGACCCGGTGGGAAGGGGTGGTAATGGACTTAGTGAGGCCGCGCACACGAATGGCGGGCGAATCGGGGAGAGCTTCTGTGGTCGCCAAGCCTTATTATGGCATTAGATGCGCTTTTATCTTGTAACGCTTGTGGTGATGTTGGCCGGTTGTAGTAAGCCGCCGGAGCCTGTGCAGACGCCTGCTCCGGTGGAGGCTCCGGTTCCGAAGAAGGAGGCCAAGCGAGATGATCGGCCGGTGATTGTGGCATTTGGGGACAGCTTGAGCGCGGGCTACGGGTTGGAGGCCGGGGAGGCGTATCCGGACTACCTGCAAAAGGCGCTGGATGCAAAGGGGTACCGGTATCGGGTGGTGAACCAGGGGATAAGCGGGGACACGACGAGCGGCGGGGTGGAGCGGATCCCGTTGGCGTTGGCGGAGAAGCCGGCGATTGTTATTTTGGAGTTAGGCGGGAATGACGGGTTGCGCGGGCTGCCGGTGGCGATGAGCAAGCAGAACATGGATCGGATGATTCAGGAGTTCAAGGCGGCCGGGGCGCAGGTGATCCTGGCTGGGATCACGCTGCCGCGGAACTACGGGCCGGACTATATTCGTGACTTTGAGCAGATGTATCCGACCTTGGCGACGAAATACAAGATTCCGCGCATTAAGTTCTTTCTGGAAGGGGTGGCGACGGTGCCGGCGCTGATGCAACAAGACCAGATTCACCCGACGGCCGAGGGATGCAAGATGGTGGCGAACCGAGTGGTGTTGCCTGTGTTAGAACCGTTATTGAGGAAAAATTAGAGTTATTCTGCTTTCTACGACATCGACGCTGGAAGGACGAAAGATTCAATATCTGGGGATTGTGACGGGGGAGGCGATTCTGGGCGCGAATATCTTTCGGGATTTTTTTGCCAAGATCACGGACGTAGTGGGGGGACGATCGGGGGCTTATGAGGGGGAGTTGCGGAAGGCGAAAGACATCGCAATGGGGGAGATGAGCGAACAGGCCAGACAGATAGGGGCAAACGCGGTGATTGGGATTGATCTCGATTACGAGACGATCCAGATGGGCTCGGGCGGGGGGATGCTGATGGTTTCGGTGTCGGGGACGGCCGTGATCGCCAGTTAGGAGAAACGCTGGGATTGTTTGCGACATCTATGAGACACGGATGTCACTGAAGGTCGTTCTCTGTCTGGTCGTTTGGTGCGGTGGCGCGGCGGCGCAATCGATGGGGGATTTTTCCGTGCCGGCTCCGATGCCGGAACGCGGGACGTTGATATTGGGGTTTACGGGCGCGTTCGACCATTGGGACGATCCGGAGCGGGGAGTGCGGAGGGTCGCGTTGGAGATTCGGCGGATGAAGCTTCCTAACGTGCATGTGGAGACCTTGGCGCATTACCGGCATCGGGAAGCGAAGCGGCTGGTGGTGTTGGCTTTGGATGCGAATAAGAATCGGAAGATCGATCCTGAGGAGCGGGAGCGGGTGAAGATTGTGCTCTACGGGCAGAGCATGGGTGGGGGAGAGGTGGTGCGGCTGGCGCGGGAGCTACGGAAGATGGGGGTGCCGGTGGATTTGACGGTTCAGGTGGATAGTGTTTCGCTGCGGGACGGGTGGATTCCGCCGAACGTGAAGCGGGCGGCGAACTTCTACCAGCGGGAGATCTTAACGGTTCGGGGGCAGGACTATATTCAAGCGGTTGATTCTGGGCGGACGAAGATTCTGGGCAATGTTCGGTTTCGCTACCCGGTCTGGGTTCCTTATCCCCTGCCGGAGCTGAGCATGCGTCGCATTTTTGGGGGCGGTCATGCCAGAATGGAGGCCGATCCGGTTTTGTGGACGGCGATTAAAGGATTGATACTGGCGCCGCCGGAGTTGGCTAACGCTATTTTGGAGTCTGTTCGATGAAGTGGACCTTGGGCTTGTTCTTTGTGATCTCCGCGGTGGGGACGGCGCAAGCGCCCGCTAGCCGCTACGATGCGGTGAAGCCGGTGACCGCGCCGGCGCCGGCCGCCAAGCCTGGTGGCTCGGTGGAATTCACCGTTTCCGGCGCGAAGCAGTGGACGGATACGGGATTGGACGTTGAGGCTGGGGAGACGCTGCGTTTCACGGCGACGGGTTCGCTGAGCTGGAACGGAAAGGCGGTTCCTCCGGACGGGACGGCGCGGACCTGGATGGACATGATCAAGGCGTTTCCGGTGGCGGACGGGAAGCGAGGGGCGCTCGTGGGCCGGGTGGGGTCGAACGAGACGAACCGGGCGTTTTTGATTGGGCCGCAGGCGGAACGGCGGGTGGTGGTGAAGGGACGGTTGTTTCTGGGAATCAACCACGCGGCGACGGACGGGGCGGATGGATCGTTTGTGGTGAAGGTAGAGCGCGTGGCGGCGGATCCGACGAAGCAGCGGGCTTCCCTGCCCGTAGTGAAGTTGACGGATGAACAATTGAACTCGATGCCGATTCGGGTAGGCGATAAAGAGGGGACGCCGGGGGACCGGGTGAACTTCGTGATTGTGGGGAGTGAGGTGCAGGTGGTGGCGGCGCTGCAGGCGGGGGATTGGGTGACGGTGGATCGGACGATTAAGGACACGATTCTGCGGGGGGCGTTGGCTAGCTTTTCGAAGCAGGCGTATCTAACGATTCCGATGAGTGAATTGTATTTGTTTGAGCGGCCGCAGGATTACGGATGGGCGCATGCGGATCCATTGAAGGTGGTGGCGGCGAGGCACCACTTTCGGATTTGGAAGGCACCGTTTACGGTGGGGGGCCGGACGGTTTGGGCGGGGGCGGGGACGCACGATATTGGATTTGATAAAGACCAGCGGAATGGTAAGCTCACGCACAAGATTGATCCGGAGACGGACAAAGAGCGAGAGTTCATTGGGCAGAGCTTGGCAGATACGGGTCAGGTGGCGACTCGGGAGTACATGACCGTGAAGACCCCGCTGCTGACGGCCAAGACGGCGCATGGCGAAGAGTTCTTCTCCGACGGTCGGACGCTGGTGATCTATATGCAGAACGATGACCAGGATGCGACGGAGGTGTTCAGCGACACGTTTTGTAGCGTATTGACGCAGAACAATCCAGACACCGGGAGCTGGGGCGGATGCAAGGACTGGATCGATAGGCCGGGAAAGACGGATGTGAAGTTGGGTCCGGTGACGAAGGAATACCGGGTGCTGGTGGTACCGGGGTTTATGAGCTCTTGCTTTGCGGAGAGCCCGGCGTTTGACGAGGGGATTCAAGCGTTGCGGAAGCAGTATGGAATGACGGCGGAGGTGCTGCAGGTGGGCAATGATGCCGCCGAAGTGAACGCCAAAGTGATTGCGCAGTACATCGAGGACAGTTGGAAGACCGACCAGCGGAAATGGATTTTGGTGGGGTACAGCAAGGGGACACCGGACATTCAAGAGGCTTTGGCGCGGGAGAAGCTAGGGGACAAGGTGGCGGCGTTTGTGAGCGTGGCGGGGGCCAGCGGGGGGTCGCCGATAGCGGACGCGATGCCGGGGCAGGCTGACCGGTGGATTCAGCAGTTCAAGTTCAAGACTTGCAAAGGGGATATGTCGACGGGGTTCAAGAGCCTGGCGAAGGCGGTTCGCCAAGCTTTCCTGGCTTCATTCCCCAATCCCTTCGTCCCGACGTATTCCGTGGTCGCCGCGAGCGCGAAGGAGAATACGTCGAAGGCCCTGTTGCAAACCTGGATGCTGATGAATGCGTTCGATCCGTTCCATGACGGTCAGCTTACGCGCCAGGATGCGATCATTCCCGGCAGCAAGTATCTGGGTGTAGCGAAAGGGGACCATTTCGCGGTGGCTCTGCCGTTCGATAAATCGCCGGATTCCACGATCCGGAACAATATGGACAAAACTCGGTACCCGCGGGCGGCTTTGCTGGAAACTGTAGTTCGGATTGTCCAGGCGGACTTGGCCAAGACTGAGGTGGTGCAGAAATGAGAACCCCATCGTGATGGTGAAAACGATCAGCAAGTAAAAAGAGAGTGGTTTCGGGGACTGCATGCGTTAGGAGGATGCACTCCCGGTTCCACTTTCTAAGTTGTTGAAAATGCGTCGCCGAGCCCTTTGCACGAGTCCGGAGGAATGTGCGGTTCCGACGCCGAGTGTTCGAAACCGCACACTTTGTTACTTCTTGCCGGTGGCTGCCGCGGCCTTTTCGGGTTCTCCCGCGCCGACGGGGACTCGAGCTAAGCCCAACTTGTCACGGAGCTCGATATCGATTCGACGGAAGAAGTCCGGGTTGTCTTTGATGAACTGGCGGGCATTGTCGCGGCCTTGGCCGATGCGGTCGCCCTTGTAGCTGTACCAGGAGCCGGACTTTTCGACGACCGTGTTCGTCACGGCCAGATCGATGAGGTCGCCTTCGCGCGAGATGCCTTGGCCGTAGATGATGTCGAACTCGGCTTCCCGGAACGGCGGGGCGCACTTGTTCTTCACGACTTTAACCTTGGTCCGGTTGCCGATGACTTCTTCGCCTTCCTTGAGGGCGCCGATTCGACGGATGTCGAGGCGGACGCTGGAATAAAACTTGAGGGCGCGACCGCCGGTGGTGGTTTCCGGGCTGCCGAACATGACGCCGATCTTTTCGCGGATCTGGTTGATGAAGATCAAACAGGTATTCGATTTGGAGACGACGCCGGTGAGCTTGCGCATCGCCTGGCTCATGAGCCGAGCGTGGACACCGACGAAGGAGTCGCCCATTTCGCCATCGAGTTCGGCCTTGGGGACGAGCGCGGCGACGGAGTCGACGACGAGCACGTCAATGGAGCCGGACTGGATCAAGGTGTTTGTGATCTCGAGCGCTTGTTCGGCAAAGTCGGGCTGTGAAACCAGCAGATTGTCGATATCGACGCCGAGTTTGCGGGCGTAGCCGGGGTCGAGGGCGTGTTCAACGTCGACGAAGGCGGCGACGCCACCGGCCTTCTGCGCCTCGGCGATTACTTGGAGTGCGATGGTGGTCTTGCCGGACGATTCCGGGCCAAAGACTTCGATGATGCGGCCGCGGGGGAATCCGCCAACTCCAAGGGCGTGATCGAGGGAGATGGAGCCCGAGGGGATCACTTGGACCGGCGCTATCGAATCCTTCGAGCCGAGCCGGAGTACCGACCCCTTACCAAATTGTTTCTCGATCGCTGCTAGGGTGGCTTGCAGCGCCCGTACTTTTTCTTTATCGTCCAGCATGAGGTTTTCCTGTCGCAGGCTCGAATGGGAGCCCTTCACCATAGTGTCCCCAACGAGGGAACTTTCGCTACTCACAGCCGTTTTTTTTGCAAACATATTTGTTTCGCCCTTTCTTCGCCTTCTTCAGGATAGCCGATAACGCAGGACTGTCAAGTACTTTTTAGCGGGAAGGTTCACGGAGCCAACTATTGCCGAGAGGCACGGCGGTCGACCAGAGATCGAGAGAGGCGGATTCGCCGTCGGCGGTGGTGGCGGTGACGGTGATTTTGCCGGCGTTGCCATTGGAGCGGACCATGTTGACGGAACCGAAGGCGGTGGGGCCGACGAGACGGGCTTGGCCGCGGACGGACCAGGTGAGGGGTACGTTGCGGTTGGCGGAGACGACGGCGAAGCCGGTGCGGTCGGCGGGGAAGGGGCCGGGCGGCACGGTGAGGCGGAGGGTGCCGGCTTTGAAAGTGACGGCCGCGGCGGGGGGCGAATCTTTGACGAGGCGGATGGGGGTGGAGAGGCCGGTGGGCGCGATGATGGCGAGGAGGACTTCCTGGTTAAGCTTGATGGGGAGGTCGTAGGGCGGGGCTAGGAGTTGGCCGTTCACGAAGACCTCGGCGGGCGGGGTGCCGTCGAACTCGAGTGTGAAGCGGCTTCCGTCTGTGACGGTGAAGCGTTTGCGGTAGCAGCCGGGGGACGTGTCCGGGATGGCCGTGGGGCTCCAACGTTTGTCGGCGCGGGCGGGGTCGGCGCAGTTGATGGCGTCGGAATGGAAGACCCATTGGGCGTGGAGGGCCTTCTCGTCGCGGGCGAGAATGGGAAAAGCCAGCAGGAGAAGGGCTAGCGCTTGAGGGGGTCTTCGATCCATGGGGGGGTGCCGGAAAGGAGACGGCCGAGTTCGGGTTCAAGGCGCTCCATGGCTTCTTTCATCTGCCAGGCGATGGAACGGTAGCTGAAGTGGCCTTTGACGCCGCTGCGGACGCGGCAGATGTATTCCGCTTCGGCGAAATCCATTTTGAAGAGGAACCGGCTGCGGGCTCCGAAGGGGAGGAGGTATTCGTTCGCCGGGCTCGGGAGGAGTTGCATGGTGGCGAGGGCATGGTCCATGGCCGCGGCGTATTCGACGGTGAGGCCGGCCTGGGTGATGACTTGCGGGGTTTCGTAGCCCAGTTGGCCGCTGTAGTCCTGGCGGAACTGCTGGCAGCGGCGGTGGCGATGGAAGTCGCGGTAGGCACCGACATCCATGACGAGGTCGTAGCAGTAGAGGCCACCGCGGAAGCCACGGAGAAGGTCGTCGTGTTTCGTGCGGGAGCGGACGGCGGTATCGATGACTTCCTGGCGGAGGGCGGGATGGTCGACGGCCCATTCGTAGAGGGTGCGGAAGGGCCAGTTGGTGACGGGGTAGAGAAGGGTGGCGGCGATTTCGGCGGCGGTTTCGGAGGGTTTGAAGAGATCGACGTCGGGGACTTCCGAAGACCGGGCGGGGGGGAGGTTCTGCTGCGCCCAGAGGCGGAGGTCCGATCGCAGTATTTGGCGAGGGTGGGGGCTAGGGGCTCGGTTTGGGAGTCGTCCCAGCGGCAGGCGGGGGGGGCGGCGCAGGCGGCGGCGATTTCGGCCCCGATGGCGCGGAGTTCGGCGTAGGGCGAGGCCTTCAGGCGGCGGATCTGCTTTTCGAGGGTGCGGATGCTGGTGACTTGGCCGACGTTGGTGGGGACGGCCCAGAAGAGGAGGTAGCGAGCGACGTCGAAGGCGCGGGCGGCGATGTTGCGTTGGTAGGCGTCGGGCTTCATCTCCTCCGGGCGGGGGAGTTGGGCGGCGAGATGGGCGAAGGCGGCGTCGTGAACGAGGCGGTAGGCGGCGAGGAGGGTCTCGCCGGCGGCGAGGAATTGGGTTCGCTGGACGTCGTTGCATTCGGGGGGGACGACAAAGCCGGTTTTGCCGAAGTCCTGATAGCGGGAGGATTTGGCTTGGCCGTCCCAGAGCTGTTCGTCTTCCACTTCGGCGGCGGCGAGTTCGGAGATGCCTTCCAGGCAGAAGGTGAGATGGCCGAGGTCGGCGATGGAGGCGTGGCCGTATTGGAAATAGAAGCTTTCGAGGAACTTGGAGGAGTCGTGCGTTTTCACCCAGGCGAGGGAGTCGACGATGGAGTCAGCCGAGCGGCTGTAGCGGGCGAGGGCGTACGCGCTCTTTTCCGGGGCGAGGGGCGCGACGGAAAGAATGCGGCGTTCCGGGGGAGGGGCTGGCATACTGAATACTTCATTATGATGCAACTTAAGGTTCGACGACTTGTTCCCGATGCGGTTCTGCCCGCTTATGCCCATGGTCCCCTGGAGGACGCGGGGATGGATTTGTGCTCGGTAGTCGATGCGGTGCTGGAGCCGGGGGTTCCGCAGGCGGTGGCGACCGGGCTATCGATCGAGCTGCCGCCAGGGTATGAGGCGCAGGTGCGGCCGCGGAGCGGCCTGGCGTTTAAGCACGCTATTACGGTACCGAATAGCCCGGGGACGATTGATCCGGGGTATCGGGGCGAGGTGAAGGTGATTTTGTTGAACTTGGGGAAGGCGGCGTACGCGATTGCCAAGGGCGACCGGATTGCGCAGATGGTGATTGCTCGATACGAGGGCGTGGAGTTGGTGGAGACGGACTTGAGCGAGACCGTACGGGGCGAGGGTGGCTTCGGGAGTTCGGGTCGCTAGATCTGGGGCTTCTTCTGGAGGGCCTGGCCCTGTTTGGCTAAGTACATGCCGAGGCCGAAGGCGATGAACCCGCCGATGGCGCTGATGAGGTACTGCCCGAAGGTGCGCCAGTTGTAGCCGAGGAAGGGGAGGACGCGGGTGGGGTCATCGGGGTCGACGGGGAAGTCGTACTCTTGACCGACGACGATAGCGGCGCCGCGATACTTGCGGCGGGCTTCGTCTTCGGTGGCGGCGGGGACGGGCGTCGTGAGCTGGGTACGTTGTTCGCCGATGTCGGAGAGGTAACTGAGCTGGAGTTGGAAGGCCCAGCCGGTGGCGGTTTTGTAGCCGATGTCGTTCTTGAGCACTTTGGCGCGGACGCGGGGAGCCTGCTGGAGTTGGTAGTACGGCTTCCAGGCGCCGAGCATGGCGACGCCCACAAAGAAGACGCCACTGAAGAGCATGACCTTGCCGGCGGTGCGGAGAGGGTGGGCCGGGGTACGGGGAAGAAGCGCCATAAGTCTAGTTCGAGTCTCGCAGATCCTGCCATAAAATCGGTGAATCGGCTTCCGATTTCTGTTGCGAACGATTGAAACAGGCGTAATATCGCAAGTGGATCGAGCAATTACTGGGGCTCGGAATGTACGGCGCCGCCGGGGAGGACAGGGCGGCAACGATCCATAGGAGCCCTCTATGTTGATTGCTTTTTTGCTGTCGCTCTTCGTAGCGACCGCGGCGGCGGCTGTGGTTTTGTTGCTTTCGCTGCATCGGATTGGACCTACGGAAGTGGGTCTGGTGACGCGGAGGTTTTCCGCGAAGAAATTGGATAACGACAACGCGATCGCGTTTGCGGGCGAGGCGGGATATCAGTCGGAGCTGTTGATGCCGGGGCTGCGGTTTAAGCTTTGGCTGGTTTATGCGGTGGATAAATATCCGTGGGTGCAGGTGCCAGCGGGTCAACTTGGCGTGGTGATTGCGCAGGTGGGCGAGCCGTTGCCGACGGGCGCGAAGAGCGCGATTTACAAACCGGCCTTTGGGCAGTTTTCAGAGCTCGACGCGTTTGTGAATGGCGGCGGTCAGAAGGGTGTGCAGCGTCCTGTATTGGGACCGGGCACGACGTTGCCGCTGCATCCGATCGCTTTTTTGGTGATTACGCGGGACCGTGTTTTCGGTCGGCCCGTATCGGAAGAGTTATTGCGGCAACAGCCGTTGACGCCGATGTCCTTCGGGTTGACGCATGCCGACCTGGAGGTGGTTCGGATTGCGCGGGATGCGAACTCGCAGGCGGACATGGTGGGCATTGTTTCGACGCTGGAGGGCAATCCGCTTTCGTCGGGTGACATTGCCAATCGGCTGGGCCAGTTCGAAGATATTGCCGAAATGGAGCGGGACGGCGCGGCCAGTGACGCCGAGATGATTGAACGCCTATTCAGCAACAAGAACGAGCTGCACAACAATTACCAGGACTTCCAGGGTTTTCTCGACCACGGCGGGCGGATCGGGTTGCAACATGACCCGTTGCTGTATGGTGCCTACATCCTGAATCCGTTTTTGGTTCGGGTGGAGAAGGTTCCAATGCTCGTTGTGGAGCAGGGCCAGGTGGCGGTGGTGAAGGCCTATGTGGGCCTGGTGCCGTCGGACACTTCGGGCGCTGATTTCAAATTCGGCATGCTGGTGCGGCCGGGGCATCGAGGCATTTGGCAGGAGCCGCTACGGACGGGCAAGTACCCGATCAACCCTTATTGCTACAAGGCGGAATTGGTGCCGACGGCGATCCTGACGCTGAACTGGGCGGACCGGGTTTCGGCGGCGCACAATTTGGATTCAAAGCTCGAACAGATTGTGGCCAAAAGCTCGGAAGGCTTCGTGTTCAAGATGGACTTGCAGGTGCAGATTCATATTCCGGATACGCGGGCACCGCGGGTGATATCCACCGTGGGTTCGATTCGGAATCTGGTGGACGAGGTGTTGCAGGCGGCGGTCGGGAACCATTTCCGCGACACGTTGCAATCGATGCCGGCGGTGCGGTTTGTCGAAACGCGGCAGCAGGTGCAGCGGGAGGCGTTTGCGCGGATCAGCGAGCAGATTGAATCGTATTTTGTGGAGACGCGCGGGGTCTACATCCAGGACGTGATTCTGCCGCAGGATCTGGTGAAGGTGCTGACCGAGCGGGAGATTGCCAAGCAGGAGATTGCGACGTTCGAGCAGCAGAAGCAGGCACAAATGCAGCGGATTGAGACCGAACAAGCGCGGGGCACGGCAGACATGCAAGCGGAGCTGGCGAAGTCGAAGGTTGGGGTGACGATCAAGACCAACAACTCGAATGCGCGGAAGGCGGAAGCCGATGGCGAAGCGTTCTACATTGAACAGACCGGCACGGCGAAAGGTGCCGAAGTGCGGGCGATCGGCCTGGCGAAAGCGGAGGCTTACGAAGCGCAGGTGAAGGCGTTTGGCGCGAATGCGACGGCGATTGTGAACGGCATCGATGCCATTGCCAAGAGCGGAATGCCGATCGTGCCGAACATCCTGGTGACAGGCGGGAACGCTTCGTCGCTCGATGGATTAGCCGCGGTGCTGATGAAGTACATGAGTGCCGGAAAGTAGTTCGCCACGGCGAAAGCAGTGGACAATGCCGGTGGGGGCGGTTTCCGGGGCGGCGTAGGTCGCCCCGGCCGCGATCTGGACGGGATCGAAGACGGTGATGTCGGCGAAGTAGCCCGGGGTGAGAACGCCTTGGCGGGCCATCGAAAAGCGGGCGGCCGGTTGGGCGGTGATCTTGTGGATGGCTTGTTCGAGGGACATCCAGCGGCGTTCGCGGACGATCTCGCCGAGCAGGAACGGGAAGGTGCCGTAGAGGCGGGGATGGGGCTTGCCTTTGACGTAAAAGCCGTCGCTGATGACGGAGCAGAGGGGGTGGGTGAGGAGCTTCTGGAGGTTCTCATCGCACTGGTTGAAGGCGAGAATATTGACGTTGCCGTGTTCGGCGCGGAGGAGGGAAAAGATGGCGTCGACGGGGTGTTCGGCGAGGGTCTCGCCGATGGAAGCGAGGTCGGAGCCGACGAAGTGTTCGCTGACGGTGGAGCCGACGGCGGTGATGAAGATATCGCTCCATTGCTGGGGGACCTGTTCGATCATGGTGGCCTTCATGTCACGGCATAGATCGGGGTCGGCGAGGCGGGCGAGAAGAGCGGGGGTGCCGCCATCGAGGGCCCAGGCGGGGAGGAGTTGGGTCAGGACGGTGCTGCCGGCGAGGTAGGGGTAGCTATCGAAGGCGACGTCGATGCCTTCGTGGCGGGCGGCTTCGAGTTTTTCGAGAGCCTCGGCTTGCTTGGCCCAGTTGCGGCGGCCGACGGCCTGGAGATGCGAGATTTGCAGACGGCAACCGGTTGCGCGCGCGAGGTCAAACTGCTCGTCGAGTGAGCTCAGGAGGTCATCGCCGTAGCTACGCATGTGTGTGGCGTAGACCTTGCCGGCGCGGGCGGTGACGCGACAGAGGGCGATGAGTTCGTCGGTGGGGGCGGTGGAGCCGGGGGCGTACATGAGGCCGGTGGAGAAGCCGGCGGCGCCTCCGGCGAGGCACTCGGCGAGGCTTTGTTCCATGGCGTCCAGCTCGGCTGGGGTGGCTGGGCCTTGGCGGGGGCCCATGGTGGCGACGCGAAGCGTGCCATGGCCGACGAGGGAGCGGACGGTGACGAGTTCGGCCTGGGCTTCGGCTTCGGCGAGATACTCCTGGGCGTTGCGCCAGGCCCAATCGCGGTCGTAGCCGAAGAGAATACCGTTGGCGAATTCCTGGACTTCGTGGCGGTGGGTTCCACAGGGATAGGCAGAAAAGCCGCAGTTTCCGACGACTTCGGTGGTGACGCCCTGATCTGTTTTGGCGCGGTGGCGAGCGAGGACTTGGAGGTCGGAGTGGCTGTGGAGGTCGATGAAGCCGGGAGCGATGACGAGGCCGGCGCAGTCGAGTTTGAGGCAGTCGGTGGGCGCGGGAATGGCTCCGACGGCGCGGATGGAGTCGTCGTCGAGGAGGAGGTCGCCCTTGTAGGCGGGAGAGCCGGAGCCGTCGATGAGGGTGCCGCCGTGGAGCAGGATCATTGCCCGTAATTATAGATCGGTTGAGTGGGGGATATGCCCCACTTGGACTGGGTGATTTGACCCAACTTGGGGCAAGCGGCAACCGTTTTCAACAGGTTGGCGGGTGGGCATTCGATTGCAGTGGATAACCGTGCCATGAAACTGACTCAAATTATTTTTATTGCTCTTGTGCTGAGTTGTACGGCCAACGCTGCCGATGTCGCGGCGGGGAAAGCCGCTTACGAAAAATCCTGCAAGAAGTGCCACGGGGGCGACGGGACGCCGAATCCGACGATCGCCAAGATGATGAAAGTGGAGATGAAGGCGCTGAGCTCGAAGGAAGTTCAGGGCAAGAGCGACGCCGTGCTGAAGAAGGAGACTTTGGAAGGCGTGGGCAAGATGAAGGCGATCGCGATATCGGACGCCGAGGCGGCCAACATCGTGGCGTTCCTGCGGACCCTGAAGTCATAGGCCGAATGTGATCGGAAACCTGACCCGGCGGTGGATCCTTCCAGTCCTCTACCTGACCGACAACTGGATCAGTCGGGCGGGGTTGTGGCTTGTGCTGTCGGCCGTTGTGCTGTTCATTTTTTTGACCGGGGCTAGTGCGGCGTCCGGTTACCTGGGCATTCTGCAATTCGTGGCGTTGCCGGTGGCGTTTTTTGCCGGCTTGGTGCTGATCCCTATTGGGATCAGTTTGCAGCGGAAGCGGGAGGCACCGGACCACCATCTTCACTTGCCGGAAAAAATTGATCTGGCGAATCCTAAAATTCGGCGACTGCTCCTTTTCGTGGGAATTGCGACAGGGTTCAATTTGATCATCGGAGGGGCGCTGACGTATCGGACGGTGCACTACATGGAGACGACGAACTTCTGTGGGACGGCGTGTCATCAGGTGATGGGACCGGAGTATGCGGCCCACATTGCGGGGTCTCATGCTCAGGTGCGTTGCGTGGATTGCCACGTGGGAGAAGGGGCTGGGGCGGCGGTGCAGGCGAAGCTGAACGGGACGCGGCAGCTTTATCTGCTGATGACGAATCAGTACAGTCGGCCGATTCCTTCGCCGCCTCATGCGTTGAAGACTTCGGCGGAGACCTGCGAGAACTGCCACAACCGGGGGCATGACTTTGGGAACGTCCTGTGGCGGCGGAGCAAGTTTGACGATGCCGGGGACAAGTTGGATACGGCGCTGCTGATGAAGGTGGGCCGCATTCACGGTGCGCATATGGGCAAGGGCGTGAGTATTCGCTACGGGGCAGCGGACGCGCAGCGGAAGACCATTCTGAGCGTGAACGTTTTGAAGGGCACCGACGCCGTGGAGTACGCAGGGGCAGGGACGGGGACGGGGAAGGTCGTGTTTGAGCGCGAGATGAATTGCCTGGATTGCCACAATCGGCCGGCACACACGTTTGAGACGGCGGAGCGGGCGGTGGATCGCGAGATGACCGCGGGGGTGCTGCCGCAGAAGCTGCCGCTGTTTCGGAAGGCGGCGTTGGCGGTGTTGACGAAGCCCTATACGAGTCGGGCCGAGGCGGCGGCGCAGATACCGGGAGCGCTGATCGCATTCTACGGCGAGAAGAAGCCGGAGGCGCTGGCGGCCAATCGGGCGGAACTGGAGCGTGCGGGACCGATGCTGCGGACGCTCTATGAAAAAAATGTTTATCCGGAGATGAAGTTGGGCTGGGGCAACTATCCATTGCATTTGGGTCATACCGATTCGCCGGGATGCTTCCGGTGCCATGGCGAAGAACTGAAGTCCAAGGCGGGAAAGACGATCTCGCAGGACTGTGAAAGCTGCCATAAGGTGCTGGGTGTGGAAGAAAAAGAGATTGCCGCGTTGAAGGAACTGGGAGGTAACTGATGAGTCGAAAGGTTTCAATCTGGTTGGTGGGCGCCGTGATGGCGGTGGTGGGCATCGCGGGTGGCGTGCGAAAGTTTGGCTTTACTCCGGGCGACAAGGCCTTCTATGCGAGCGAACGGACGTTGAACTTTGTGCGGCCGGGGTTGGCGTTGAAGGTCCTGTCGGCGGGTGTGGCGGCAGACGGCAAGATCAGCGTGACGGTGCGGGTTACGGATCCGGTGGGGCAGCCGCTCGATCGGGAGGGGCTGACTACGCCCGGGGTGGTGGCGTTGAGTTTTGTGGCGGCGTACATTCCCCGAGGGGAGACCGTGTACACGTCGTACACGACGCGGGTTCAGACGAGCCCGATCACGAAGGTATCGGCAACGCAGGCTGGCGCCGACGCGGGCGGAACGTTCACGAAGACGGCGGACGGCGAGTATCGATACACGTTTCGGACGAAAGCTACGACCGGCTTTGATCCGGCGGCGACGCACACGATCGGGGTGTACTCGAATCGGAATTTGAACGAGTTCGAACTAGGCGTCAGCTACGCCAGCGCGACGTTCGACTTCGTGCCCGGCGGAGGAGCCGTGACGCAGGTGCGGGACGTGATCAAGACGGCGAGTTGCAATGGCTGCCATACGCAGATCAGCGCGCACGGCGGGTCTCGGCGGGGACTGGAGATGTGCGTGCTGTGCCATACGCCGCAGACGATGGACCCGGATACGGGCAACACGGTGGACATGACCGTGATGACACACAAGATTCACATGGGCAAGGAGTTGCCGAGCGTGATCGCGGGCGGTAAGTATTCGATCATCGGCAACGGGCAGCGAGAGACCGACTTTTCGAAAGTTGGGTTTCCGGCCAATACGCGCAACTGCGCGGCGTGTCACGTGCAGGAAGGGCCGAACGCGGCTTCGCAGGCAATGGCTGTGTATCGACCTTCGCGAGCGGCGTGCGGATCCTGCCACGATGGCGTGGACTTCGCGACCGGAAGAGGCCATCTGGTCCAACTGGACGATTCGCGTTGTTCGCAGTGTCACCGGCCGGAGGGAGAGCGCGAGTTCGACCTGTCCGTTGCGGGGGCGCATACGCGGCCGGAGAACTCGCGGAACCTGACGGGGATCTCGATTGAAGTGGTGGAGGTTCGGGATACGAATCCGGGTCAACAACCGGCCATCACGTATCGGCTGAAGGATGGGAAGGGGAACGCCTTGACGCCGCTGGAGCTGACGTCGCTTTCGTTCGTGCTGGCTGGGCCGACGGCGGACTACAACGCGTATTGGTCGGAAGCGGCGCGGACGGATCCTCCGAACCCCGGAGGGACGGCGACGCACCGGTTTGCGCGGGCGATTCCGGCGGGGGCGACGGGTTCGTTTTCGATTTCGGCGGAGGGCTACCGGAACGTGACGTTTGACGGGCCGGGTCGGCAACCGGTGACGGTGCGGGATGCGCTAAAGAACGTTACGACCACTTTCAGCGTTGACGGCAAGGCGGCACAGAAGCGGCGGGCGATTGTGAGTCTGGCCAAATGCAACACCTGCCATACGAACCTGGAAGCACATGGACGCAATCGGAACCAGATTGAACACTGCGTGGAATGCCACAACCCGACGGTGACGGACGTAGCGCGGCGACCAGCGGCCGCCTTGCCGGCCGAGAGCGTGAACTTCTCGACGATGATTCATCGGCTGCATACGGCGAAGGAGCAGGGTCGGCCATACGTGATCTATGGCTTTGGGAATACGGCGAACGACTTTAGCGATGTCGCGCTGCCTACCGACGCCCGGAACTGTTCGGCTTGCCATGTGAACAACACGGAGCGGCTGCCAATGGCTCCAAATCTGTTGCCGGTGACCGACCCACGGGGCTGGCTGACGAATCCCGGACCGGCGGGGGCTGCCTGCCTGTCTTGCCATTCGTCGAAGGACGCGGCGGCGCATGTGCAGTTGAACACGGCTCCGTTGGGAGAAAGCTGCAATGTTTGTCACGGGCCGAACTCGGAGTTTGCCGTGAGCAAGGTTCACGCGCAGTAGTATGCGGAGTTTGATACTATTTGCGTTGCTTGCCGGACTGGCGGCGGGGGCCCCGGCCAAGAAGGTGGAGTATGTCGGGACGGAGGCGTGCCTCGTGTGCCATGAGGACATGGGCAAGGCGTTCCTGAAGACGCGGCATGGATCTATCGAAAAACAGAGAGGGCAGTCCTGTGAACGGTGTCACGGCCCAGGGCAGCAGCATGGCGAGGCGGCTGAGGCGAAGTTCATTCTGAACCATGCGAAGGCGTCGCCGCGGGAAGTGGATACTTCGTGCCTGACGTGCCACAAGAATCAGGCGACCCACGCGGGTCGGCTGCACGGATCGCATAGTGCGGGCCAAGTGGGGTGTACGAGTTGCCATTCGGTGCACCATGCGGAGACGACACCGAAAGCGGCGAACGCGCTGTGTGCGACGTGCCATCGGGACGTGACGGCGCAGTTTCTGCGCCCGCATACGCACGCTTTGACGAAGGGTGCGGTGCAGTGTGTGGATTGCCACAATCCCCACGGAACGTTGCGCAACGCAGGGCTACGGGGCACAGCGCGAACGCGGAACAACGAGCCGGGCTGCTTGAACTGCCATGCCGATAAGCGCGGGCCGTTTGCGTTTGAGCACGCGCCGATGCGGCTGGAAGGCTGCGGGAGCTGTCACGAATCGCATGGTTCGGCGAATCCTCGGATGCTCAATCGAGCCGAGGTGAAGAACCTTTGCCTGGAATGCCACTCGAACCTGCCGGCGCCGGCGAACAAGACGGGGACGCTGGGTTCGGTCGCGACTGGATTCCATGATCTGCGCTTACCGATCTATCGGAACTGTACGACGTGCCATACCCGGATTCATGGGTCGCACGTCAACCGGGATTTCCTACGATGAGACGCTTGCTACTGTTAGCGGTACCGCTGCTGGCTGGGGGGCAAACGCCGGAGGTTTCGGCGGACGTAGGCTATCGCTTTCTGCCATCGACGCGGGGTGATTGGAGGACTTATCGGAGCGTGGACAATCTGGCGGAGGGGCCGCGGCTGCTGCAGTTCAGGAGCGCGCTGCTACCGAAGGCGAGTCGGTGGCTCGACGCGCTGCGGCTGAACGGAGCCAACTGGGGCGATCCGATGAACTCGGTCCATCTCACGATGGACAAAGCGGAGCTTTATCGGTTCACGTTCTCCTATCGCAACATGGCGTATTTCAACGCTCTGCCTTCGTTTGCGAATCCGTTGAACACGTTCAACCAACGGTCGTTCGACACGCGGCAGCGGATCTGGAACGCGGACTTGGACCTGCGGCCCGGCAAGCGGTTGCAGCCGTTTTTCAGCGTGGCGCGGCAGTCCGGCAATGGGTTGGGTGTGAGCCCGATCGTGGTAGACGAAAACAGCTACCCGGCGGCCTCGGGGATCGACTATGGCTACATGCAGTACCGGGGAGGCGTACACTTTAACGCGGCCGAACGGTGGCACGTGACGCTCGAACAGGGTGGCGGGCGCTTCCATGACGACACGAGTTTGAGCCTGGATGCCAGAAATCTAGGCAATCGAATGTTGCCGTATCTGGGTCGTCAACTGGCGCTGGATAAGGCGACGCAGGCCTATGCGGTGACCGGCGAGAATCTCTACTCGTCGGCCGAGGTGACGTTCTCGCCTTGGCAGTGGGTGGATCTAACGGGGCAGTTCTTCTTCTCGCAGCCCAAGAGCGATGTTCGATTCAACGAGAGCGCGCAAGGGACGCTGATCTGGCTGGAGACGTTGCGGTTTGTGAACGGGCAGCAGTCGATCATTTCAGGGTACGCGAACCAGCCGCGGACTTCCGGTGCGTTCAACGTTGAGGTCCGGCCGTTTGCGCGACTCCGGGTGCTTGAATCGTGGCAGACGGAGCGGACCCACAACCCGGGCTCGGTGGCGTCGTTAACGACTCTGAACCGGGCAGCGGATCGGCTGGTGTGGAATCAGAGCGAGCAGCAGGTGCAGGCGTTTTTGGACGTGACGAAATTTCTTACGCTGCAGGGCGGGCATCGGTATGTGTGGGGCCATGCGCTGGTGCGGCGGGGAACCTTGTCGACCGGCACGGCGCAGGAGGCGGGTTTGTTGCGTCGCCACGTGGGTTTGGCCGGGTTCGTTTTGCGGCCCATAGCGAAGCTGACGATCAACGCGAACGCGGAGGTCGGCCGGGGCGACCAGACGTACTTCCGGACGAGCCTGCAGAACTACGAGCAGCTTCGCGTGCGGGCTCGGTATCGGCTCTCGGACGCCTGGCAGATGAGCGCCCGCTACGGGCGGACGAACAACTCGAATCCGACGCCCGGGGTGAACCTGAGCTTCTCGGCGCAGCAGGCGGGTGCTTCGGTGGAGTGGACGCGGCAGGCGGTGTCGGTGACGGCGGATTACACGCGGTCGACGCTATGGAATGATCTGCGATTTGTGGATCCGGTCACCTACGGTTCGCTGCTGAGCTTCTATCGCGACAACGCGCATACGGCGAGCTTGGCGGCGGATTGGCGGTTGCCGCGGAACCGGGCGGTGCTGACGTTGGGGGGAAGCTTGTTCCGGTCGGCTGGATCGCGGCCGACGCGCTACTACCAGCCGCTCGTGCGGGTGCTCGTGCCGATTCGGAAGCAGGTGCAGTTTCTGGGCGAGTGGCGGCAGGTGTCGATGGGGCAGTCGCTCTATGCGTTCGAAGCGTTTGGCGTACAGCAGGTCACGGTCGGGTTTCGTATGGGCCGCTAGGACGACAGGCCATGCTTTTTCATGCGGTAGCGGAGGGTGTCGCGGCTGATGCGGAGGAGCCGGGCGGCACCGGATTGATTGCCGTTCACCTTGGCCAGGGCCTCGGCGAGCAGGCGCCGTTCGTGTTTCTCGAGCGAGCCGAATTCGGGGGGCGGAGGCTGGTCAGCAACCGGGAATTGGCCCTGTTTCCCGCGAATGAATTCGGGGAGATCGCCGATGTCGATCAGCGACCCCATGACCATGATGCACGCGTGGCCGATGACGTTTTCGAGTTCCCGGACGTTGCCGGGCCAGTCGTGCTGGCGGAGCAGCAACTGCGCCCGATAGGTGAGGCCGGTAATCGACTTGCCGAACTGGCTGGCAAAGCGGGCCACGAAATGGCGGGTGAGCAGCGGCAGGTCTCCATCGCGTTCCAGCAGGCTGGGGGCCTTGAGCTCGATCATCGAAAGGCGATAGAACAGATCTTCGCGAAACTGCTGGGCGGCGATCATCGCGCGGAGATTACGATGGGTGGCGGCGATGACGCGGACGTTGACCTTGCGGGATTGCAGCGAACCGAGGCGTTGAATTTCCTGATCCTGCAGGGCGCGGAGCAGCTTGCCTTGCGTCGCCAGCGGCATGTCGCCGATTTCGTCGAGAAAGAGAGTGCCGTTGTGGGCGTGCTCAAACAGGCCGACTTTGTCCTGTGTCGCTCCGGTGAAGGCACCTTTGACGTGGCCGAAGAGCTCGCTTTCAAACAGCGATTCGACGAGGGCGGAGCAGTTCAAGGGAACGAGTGGACCTTGGGTACCCGGTCCGAAATGGTGGAGGGCTTTGGCGATCAGCTCCTTTCCGGTGCCGGTTTGGCCAGAGACGAGAATGGCTCGGTAGTGCGGCGCGATGCGCTGAATTTGGGAGTAGAGATGCCACATTGCCGGGCTATTGCCGACCATGTCGGCGAAGACCGCATTCTCGGCAACGTGCTTTTCCAGTTCCAGAGCCGCCAGACGGGCGCGATGTCGGCTGAACAGGGGGGCGAGGCGAGTCCGCAGGGCGTGGGGGGCGATCGGCTTATCGAGGTAGTCCGCGGCTCCTTTGCGGATGGCCTCGACGGCGGATTCGGTGGAGTAGAACGCGGTCATCAGGACGACGTCGATGGACGGGTCGAACTCGACGACGCGTTCGAGCAGCTCCATGCCGGAGAGCCCGGGCATGACGATATCGGTGAGCACGACTTGCGGCTGGCGGTCGAGGATGAATTCGAGGCCGAGCTCCGGATCGGCGAAGCAGTGCAGTTGCAGATCGTCGCGGCGCAGAGCGGCTGCCAGCAGCTCCAAGCTGGCCGGACGATCGTCGATTATCGCCACGGAGATTGGTCTGACCCCAGTCATTCTGTCTGTCATTGTACTCCGGGGGTTCCGGTAGAATGACAGTTGCTATGTTGTCTCCCTTGCGCGTTCTGGTTTTCGCGGTGCGACCGGGCGACGGCGCGGCGTTCACGGCGGCGTTTGCCGCCTCCGGCTTTGCGGTGGATACGGTGGAGGTGCTGGACGCCGTAGGCGCGGCGCGGGAGTTGGCGGGCGCTGGGTTCGATCTGGCTTTGGCCGATGTGAACTGGCTGGGGGCCTTGGAGGTCTTGACCCGTTGTGCGCCGGAGGTTCCGGTGATGGCGTTCAGCGACGGTCCGGAGGATTTGACGCTGGCCACCCGGTGGATCCGGGACGGCGCGCTCGACTGCCTGTTCAGCAAGGAGAGCGAGAAGCTGACGGCGGCGAGTTATCACGCGTTGTATCGACGCCGACAGAACGAACTGCGACGACAGCGAGAGCCGGATTTGGTGGAGACGATCCAGGTGTTTCGCGCGGTGCTGCAGGGGTGCCCCTATGGGATTGTGGCGCTGGACCCGGGAGAGCGGGTGATGTTCTGGTCGGCCGCGGCGGCGAGAATTACGGGTTGGGAGGAAGAGGCGGTGATGGGGCGGCGGATGCCGGGGGTAAGCGCCTTGGAGTTCCGCTTTCTGGGCCAGGATCTAGCGCAGCGAGAGTTCAACGAGGCGGAGTTCGGGTGGCGACGACAGGACGCTTCGCCGTATGTGGCGCGGGTGCGGTCAGCGCCGTTGCTGGACAACGGGGGCAGCCGGGCGGGGTCGGTGCTGGTGATCGCCGACGTGACGAATCGGTTTGACCAATCGGCCAGCCTGATCACGGCGCAAGCGGAGGTGGAGAGCTCGCGGAAGGAGGTCGCCTTGCTGGAGGCGGCCGCGGACGCCGTGATTGAGGTGGATCCGGGCGGGTTGATGGTGCTGGTCAACCAGAGCTGTGAACGGATGTTTGGTTACGAGCGCAGCGAACTGTTGGGACGGCCGGTGGAGATGCTGATGCCCGGGGCAGCCCGACCGGGGCACGAGCGGCTGCGGGAGCGGTATGCGGAAGACCCGGTGATCCGTCCGATGAGTGCGGGACTGCCTTTGAGCGCACTGCGGAAGGACGGGACCGTGTTTCCGGTGGAGATAACGTTGAGCCCGTTGCGGGTGGGGCCGGCGATGCATACGGCGGCGGTGGTAAGGGACGTGACCGAGCGGGAGCGGCTTTCGCGAGCGGTGACGGAGAGTGCGGAGCAATCGCGGTTACTGTTTGAAAAGAGCCCAGTGGCGGCCTGGGTGTTGGATCCATTGACGCAGCGGTTTCTCGCTGTGAATGAAGAAGCGCTGCGGGATTTGGGATACGGAGAGGCCGAATTCCTGGCGATGCCGGTCGGCGACCTGCTGGCGGAGAACGAAAGCAGTGGCCCGGTGAGACTGCGGCGCGGCGATGGTCAATTGCTCGACTTTGAGATTCGTTCGCACGAGTTGCGTTATCAGGAGCGGTCGGCGCGATTGATGGTGGCGCAGAATGTGACGGAGCAACGACGGGCGCAGGAAGCAATTGAAGAAGCCCGACTACGGGCGGAGCGGGCGAGCCAGGCGAAGAGCGAATTCCTGGCCAACATGAGCCACGAGCTTCGATCGCCGTTGCATACGATCATCGGCTTTACCGAGCTTCTGGTGGATGAGTTGGAGGGGCCGTTGAACGAGAAACAGAAGCGGTTTGCGGCCCATATCCAGCGGGATTCGCAGCATCTGCTCTCGTTGATCAACGACATTTTGGATTTGAGCAAGATTGAAGCCGGGAGGATTGATCTGCGGACCGAGGTCTTCGGTGTGCGGGATCTGGTGGACGAGGCATTGGCGATGGTGCGGCCGCAGGCGGATGCGAAGAACATTACGCTGGCGAATCTGGCGGATCCCCATTTGCAGGTGGAGGCGGACCGGCTGCGCTCGAAGCAGGTGTTGTTGAACCTGTTGACGAACGCGGTGAAGTTTACGGGAGAAGGTGGGCGGGTGCAGGTGGAGGCGGAGCCGCAGAACGGGTTTGGATCGATAGCAGTGGTGGATAACGGGAGGGGAGTGCCGGTGGCGCTGCGGGAGACGATTTTCGACGTTTTTTATCAAGGCCCGGCGACGAGTGGAGGGACGGGATTGGGGTTGGCTATCGCGCGGCGTTTAGTAGAAGGGCAGGGCGGGAGCATATGGGTGGAGACGGCTCCGGGCGGCGGGAGCCGGTTTGCCTTCACGCTTCCCCGGGCAAAGCAGGCAGCGCTGGCGTTGCGCGGCCACCCGCTGGTGCTGGCGCTGGAGGACGATCCTTCCGCGCTGGACTTACTGCGGGAGTATCTGGAGCCGGAAGGGTTTGAACTGGTGGCGGCGGCGACGGTGCGGGAATGTCTCGTGAAGGCGTTGGAGCTGCGGCCCGACGCGCTCGTGCTGGATCTGTATCTGCCCGAGGGTAGCGGATGGGACGCGTTGGCGGCGTTTAAGAACCTGAAGGAGACCGCGCAGATTCCGGTGCTCGTGACGTCAGTGGCAGCGGATGCGACGGCGATTGAGAAAGGAGCGTTTGCTTCGCTAACCAAGCCTGTGGCGAGGGATCTGTTGCTGCGGAGTCTGCGCCGGGCCCTGGTGGGGGCGGGACGATGAGCCTCGTCTTGGTGACGGACGACAGCGCGAGCAACCGCGAGTTTCTGGCGACGATCATGGAGCACGAGGGGTGGGAAGTGGTGGAGGCCGGGGATGGGTTGGAGGCGTTGGCGATGGCGGTTGAGCGGACTCCGGACTTGGTGCTGCTCGATATCCAGATGCCCGGCGCGGATGGGTACTCGACCGTGGCTGCCATGCGGCAGCACCCGGCGCTGGCCGAAACTCCGATCTTTGCCATCACGGCCTACGCGATGGAGGGCGATCCGCAGAAGGGGCTCGACGCGGGATTTACGGGCTATCTGACGAAGCCGTTGACGCGTCGGCGACTCCTGGCGGCGATTGGGGCGCTATCCTGAGTCCTATGCGCGCGCTTCTTCTTTTTTCCCTGATCTGCCTGCTGGGGGGCTGCACGAGCCTCTACTACAAGGCGCAGGAGAAGCTGGGCAACGAGAAGCGCGACATTCTGATTGATCGCGTGAAGAAGGGCCGCAAGGAGCAGGAGCAGGCCAAGGAGCAGTACAAGACGACGCTCGAAGCGTTTCAGGCGGTCACCGGTTTTCAGGGTGGGAAGACGGAGGAGATCTACAAGAAGCTCAAGAAAGAGTTCGACGAGGCGACCGGCCGGACGAAAAAAGTGAGCGACCGGATTGCATCGATTGAACAGGTGAGCGGGGACATGTTCAGCGAATGGCAGCAGGAGATTGACGGCATGGGGAATCGCGACTTGAAGGCGAAGAGCCGAGGGTTGATGCGGGATGCCAAGAGCCGCTATGCGCCGCTGATTAAGCGGATGCGGGATGTGGAACTGCGAGCGAAGCCGGTGCTAAAGGCGTTTGAAGATCAGGTGCTGTTCATCAAGCACAACCTGAACGCGGAGGCGGTGACGTCGTTGAAGACGACCGTGTTGAAGATGGACGTCGAAGTATCGAAGTTGGTGGCGGACATCGAGGCGTCCACCAAAGAAGCCGATGCGTTTTTGGCGACCCTGCCGACGAACTAGGGTGCCAGGCGGTTGATGGCCCACGCGCCGGCCTCGAGGGTGTAGGCGAAACGGTCGTGGAGCCGGTTTTTGCGTCCCTGCCAAAACTCCATGCGTTGGGGGACGAGGCGGTAGCCGCCCCAGAAATCGGGGAGCGGTACTTCGGTTGGGAAGCGGGCTTCGAGCTCGGCCAGGCGGGTAGCGAGTTCGTCGCGATTGCCGAGGGGACGGCTTTGGGGAGAGGTCCAGGCGGCGAGTTGGTGGCCGCGGGGACGGGTTTGAAAATAGGCGGTGCTTTCTTCGGCGCCCACGCGGGCGACGGTGCCTTGGATGCGGATCTGGCGTTCGAGGGCGTGCCAGAGGAAGACGAGCGTGGCGCGGGGGTTGGCGAGGAGATCGTTGCCCTTGGCGCTTTCGTAGTTCGTGAAGAACACGAAGCCGCGTTCGTCGAAGCCACGGAGAAGAACGATGCGGCCATCGGGCAGTCCGTCGGCGGAGGCGGTGCAGAGGGTCATCGCGTTGGGTTCTTCGAGTTGGGCCTGGACAGCGGTATCCATCCACGCGCGGAAGAGGTGGATGGGATCGGGTTGCAGGTCCTGCTCCTCGAGGGTGCCGGTCTCGTAGCTCTTGCGAATCCCTTGGATGTGGTCCGATGTTTGCATGATGTTCTTACCCCATAATGGATGTTTCCATGTTTGATTTCAGCGGAAAAACTGCGGTGGTGACGGGCGGGACGAGCGGGATCGGTGCCGCGATCGGGGCGGCGTTCGCCGCGGCGGGGGCGAAGGTGGTGGCGGCGGGTCTGCCGGCACTGGACGTGACGGACTCGGAGGCGGTGGAAGCGCTGTTCGCGGGGCTGGATCGCGTCGACTTTTTGGTGAACGCGGCGGGGGTGATTCGGCGCGACGCTGAATACGAACTGCCGGTGTTTGCGCAGGTGATGGACGTGAATCTGCTGGGGACGATGCGCTGCTGCATGGCGGCGAAGGCGAAGTTGGCGGAGTCGGGCGGGGCGGTGGTGAACGTCGCTTCGATGCTTAGCTTTTTCGGCGGGCCGCGGGTTCCGGCGTACGCGGCGAGCAAGGGGGCGATTGTGCAGTTGACGAAATCGCTGGCGGTGGCATGGGCGGCGGAGGGGATTCGCGTGAACGCCATTGCGCCGGGGTGGATCGCAACGCCGTTGACGCAATCGTTGCAGGATGATCCAGCGCGGTCGGCGGGATTGATTGATCGGACGCCGATGAAACGGTGGGGGAAGCCGGAGGAGTTGGCTCCGCTGGTATTATTCTTATGTTCCGAGTCGGCCAGCTTTATGACGGGGGCGGTAGTCCCGATCGACGGTGGTTACTCGGCCGCTTAACTTTATGTCGACTCATCCGTTATCTCCCCCTGAAATTGTCGTGACGGCGGTACCGGACGATGAACGCGTCTGGGTGCCGCAGGCCAAGGACGTTTGGTTCCGGCCGTTGATGTTGAACACGCTGACCGGCGGATGGTGCAATCTGCTGCGCGTGCGCAAGGCTGGGGTGCTGAGTCGGCATCGGCATCCGGCGCCGGTGCATGGCTACGTGATCAAGGGAAGTTGGCATTACCTGGAGCATGACTGGGTGGCGAATGCGGGCGATTACGTGTTCGAGCCGCCGGGGGAGACGCATACGTTGACGGTAGATTCCGCCGACGAGATGATCACGTTTTTCAACATCTCCGGGTGCATGTACTACGTGGACGCCGACGGCAATCACACCGGCTTCGAGGACGTTTTCACGAAGATCGACATGTGCCGCAAGCACTATATCGAGGTCGGCCTAGGGGCTGATTTCGTTGATCAGTTCATCCGGTGAAGATCCTTTACACGGCTGCCCACGGGGGCTTCGCGCGGGAGCGGGTGCCGCTGGGCGGCGGCGCGGCGGTGTTTGAATTGCTTCGAGCTGCGTGGCCAGAGGTCGAGCCGATTGTGCCCGGGTCGGTGACGGGTCGGGAGCTCGTCTCATATTCGGAGATGGAGTACGCGGCCTTTTGCCGACGGTTCGAGGCGGAGTCGACGGCGGCCATTTTGCGATACGAACCCAACGAGTGTGTCGTGCTGGTGAACGATATCTCCGAGGGGCCGGACTTCGCTCGGCTGGCGAAGGCGGGGTATCGCCTCTTCACGATTTTCCATGTGGACGTGGTGGCGTATGTCGCGGCGATCTATGGCCGGGGCTGGGTGGCTCCGGAGACGCTGGTGGGGTGGCATGGGCGGCTGGGTTCGTTTTATCCGGACGTGCTGCAGTTGGTGTTTCAAAAGCAGCTCGACTGTGTGCGGCATTCCACGGCCTGCATCGTGCCTTCGCCGGAGATGCGGGACGTGATTCATCGCTGTTATGGGCCGGCGGTGCGAGTGGAAGTACTGCCATGGGGAACGCCTCCCGCGACGCACACGAGCGAGCGAATACCGGCCGATGACCGGACTACGCTGTTGACGCTGAGCCGGATATCGCCGGAGAAGAATCAACATGTGTTGTTGGAGGCGCTGCTCCAATGGGAGCAGCAGGGCAAGGTGCCGAAGTTACGGTTGCGGCTTTGCGGAGAGCCGGCTTTCATGAAGGGCCGGGCTTATGCTGAGAAGCTGAAGCAGCTGGCGGGTCGGCTGCGGCAGGTCGAGGTGGAGTTTCCGGGACACGTGACGGGGCAGGCGAAGGCGGAGCAATTCGCCGAGGCTGATTTGTATGTTTTTCCGTCGAGCCATGAGTCGTATGGGTTGACGTTGATGGAGGCGTTTCAGGCCGGGCTGCCGGCGTTGACGTTGGACCATGCGGGGGCCAAGAGCCTGATGCGGGCCGAGTTTGGGCGGATGGCTTCGGCGGATTCGTTTCTGCCGGCGCTGCGGGAGCTCGTGCGGGATCGGGCGCGGCTGCGCGAGATGGGCCGGGCGGCGCGGGAGTTTGCCCGGGCCAACCCATTTTCAGCTACCGCGATGCGGTTGCGAAATCTGCTGTTGGCTTAGGTAACTGTCGCGGGACTCGCCCGTATTAGGGACGATGTCCTTCCTTTGGCAAGACCTTCAATACTCTGCCCGGTCGCTGCGCCGGAGTCCGCTGTTTACGCTGATTGCCGTCTTGTCGTTGGCGCTGGGGATTGGCGCGAATACGGCGATCTTCACCTTGCTCGATCAGTTGCTGCTGCGACTGCTGCCGATTCAAAACCCGGAAGAGATCGTGCAGGTGGCGTCGAGCGGGTCGCACTATGGGAACAACCAAGGGCGGGATATGTTGTCGTATCCGATGTATCGGGACCTGCGCGATAAGAATGAAACGCTTTCCGGGATGGTGGCGCGGCGCGAGGACTCGGTTACTGTTTCGTTGGGGAACGAGTCGGAACGGGCCCTAGGCGAAATGGTATCTGGCAACTACTACCAGGTGCTTGGCGTGGGCGCGGCGGTGGGTCGCGTGCTGACGGCGGAGGATGACCGAACACCGGGCGGTCATCCCGTGGCGGTGCTCGCGTACGACTATTGGCAGAGTCGATTCAACGGCGACCCGAAGGTGGTTGGGCAGAAGATCCTGATCAACAGCTACCCGATGACGGTGGTGGGTGTGAGCGCCGCGGGCTTCGCGGGGCTGTCGCCGGGCGTGCTGCCGAAGCTGCGGATGCCGCTCGCGATGCGGAAGGAGATCAACCCGCGGGGCGGGCAGTTGGAAGAGAGGCGGTCGCGCTGGGTGCAGGTCTTCGGGCGGCGGAAGGCCGGGGTGACGAACGATCAGGTGAAGGCGAACTTGCAGACGGTCTTCCGTCAGGTGATCGGGATGGAGGTCGGCGAGAAAGAGTTTGCGACCGCGTCGAACTTCACCCGGGAGAAGTTCTTGCAGATGACGATTCGGGTGATGCCGGGGGCGCAAGGGGCGAACAATTTGCGACGGCAAATGGAGCGGCCGTTGCAGGTGCTTATGGGCATCGTCGGGCTGGTGTTGCTGATCGCCTGCGCCAACCTCGCGAACCTTCTGATTGCGCGGGCGAGTGCGCGGGAGAAGGAGATCGCGATCCGGCTATCGATCGGGGCGACGCGGGGGCGGATCGTTCGGTTGCTGCTGGTGGAGAGCTCGTTGCTGGCGGGGGCGGGAGCTCTGTTGAGTATCTTCCTGGCGCGTTGGGGCGTGAAGGGATTGCTGGCGATGCTCCCTTCGCAAGGCAGCGATTCGGTGAACCTGAGCGCGGATCCGGACTGGCGGATCCTGACGTTTAACTTCGCCATTGCATTCGCGGCGGGGCTGGCCTTCGGGTTGGTCCCGGCTCTGCAGGCGACGCGGCAGACCCTTGCGCTGAAGCCCAGTAGCTCAGTGTGGCTGCGGAAGGCGCTGGTGGTGACGCAGGTATCGCTGTCGCTGCTGCTGCTGATCGGCGCAGGGCTGTTCCTGAAGAGCTTGCAGAATCTGAAGTCGCTGAATCCCGGGTTTAAGGTGTCGAATCTGGTGACGTTCATGATCGACCCCGGGCTGAGCGGCTACAAAGACGAGCGTGCCGAAGCGTTTTATCGGGATCTGTTTCGACGGCTGAACGCGACGCCCGGGGTGGAATCCGCATCGTTGGCGGTGGTGCCTGTGCTCCGCGGTTGGGAGTGGGATTCGACGGTGACGGTTGAAGGCCATCAGGCGAAGCAAGGAGAAGATATGAACCCGCACGTCAATATTCTGGCCCCGGGTTACTTCAATACGATGGGCATCAAGCTGCTGGCGGGGCGCGACTTCGACGAGCGGGATTCGAAGACTTCGGGCAAGAAAGTGCTGATCAACGAGAAGATGGCGAAGTTATACTTTCCGGGCCGGGATGCGTTGGGTCGGCATATTGGGTGGGGCGGAGATCCGGGGACGAAAACCGATATCGAGATTATCGGCGTGGTCTCGGACACGAAGTATGAGGGCTTCCGCGACGAGACGCCGCGGATCGTGTACCGGGGATATTTCCAGGAAGGCTGGGCGTCCGATATGGCGGGGTACGTTCGGACCTCGCTGCCGCCGGAGCAGATGTTCAACGTCGTCCGGTCGATCGTCCATGACCTCGATCCGAAGCTGCCGATCTATGACATGCGAACGCTGGAGGAGCAGTTGGACCAGTCACTCGCGAATGAGCGGCTCGTGGCGATGTTGTCGTCGCTATTCGGGCTGTTGGCAACGGCGCTGGCGTTGATCGGGCTTTATGGGGTGATGGCCTACACCGTGGCGAGGCGGACGCGGGAGATCGGAATTCGCATGGCGCTGGGCGCGGAGACGGAGAACGTGGTGTGGCTCGTGATGCGGGAGGTGGTGACGATGGTGGGATTGGGCTTGGTGATCGCCCTGCCGTTGGCATGGTTTGCCTCCCAATACGTGCAGAGCCAGCTTTACGGCGTGCAGCCACAGGATCCGATGACAATGGGAGCGGCTACGGTAGCCTTGGCGGCGGTGGCGCTGCTGGCCGGATACTTGCCAGCGGCGAAAGCAGCGAAGATCGATCCGATGACTGCTTTGCGTTACGAGTAAGGAATACAATAGCGGTAGGTATTGTCGTGTTAAAACTTGTACTTTTTCTGTTGACCACCGGCGCCGTTTGGGCGCAGGGAGATGACCGCAGTACTGCCGAATGGGCTCTCCGCAATGGCGGCCGGGTTCGGCTGGCTGGCGCGCCTTGGCTGGTCGACGTGCAGGCGCTGCCGGTGGGCCCACTCCGTTTGGATGGGGTGGACCTGGCGGGGACGATCATCGACCACAAAGACTTGAAGCTGCTTTCGAGCTGTACGGAGCTGCGGGAGCTGATTCTGCCGGGAACGATATTCAATCCGGGGGCGGGCTCCAACCTGGATGCGAACAAAGAGCTGGCCGCTTTGCAGCCGTTGACGAAGCTGGAGAAGTTCGGCCTTTCGCTGCATTTTCTCGAGAACATCAACGTGCAGGATAAGGGGTTGAAAGAGTTTGCCAACCTGACGCAGATTCGGGAGCTGCGCATCGCGATGGCCCGGGTGAAGGGGGACGGGCTGGCTTCGTTCGTCAACGTGGAGAAGCTCGACCTGAACAACACGCGGATGACCGATGACGGGATGAAGCAGGTGGCCGGCATGAAGAAGCTCCGCTATCTGAGCTTGCGGGATACGTTCGTGACGGACGAAGGGCTGCGGCAGTTGGCGGAGTTGAAAGACTTGGAGACGCTGGACCTGTTCGGGCTGCGGCTGACCGATCGCGGGGTGGGCTATTTGCGGGGTCTGACGAAGCTGAAGCGGTTGAACATTCTGGGTGCGGCGCTGACCGACGCCGGGGTGGAGGCGCTGGAGCCGCTGAAAGAGCTGACCGAGCTGAATCTGTATCGGACGCAGATTACGAATGCGGGGTTGAGCAAGCTGAAGGGACTGAAGAATCTGACGTCGCTGGACGTGCGGTATGCGCGGGTGACGCGAGGCGGAGTGGATGATTTGGTGGCGGCGAATCCTCGGGTGCGGGTGGAGTTTCAAGACGCCGCGCCGCAGACGTCGGACCCGGCGCTGCGGACCGCGAAGCCGACGGCGATGACCGATGCGGCGATTGCTGGATGGGTGGAAAAGATGGGTGGGCGGAGTTCGCTGGAGGGGGGCAAGATTCGGTCGGTGGACTTGTCGCGGACCCCGGTGTCGGACGCGCAGCTCGGGTATTTGAGCGGGCTGACGGCGCTGACGCGGCTGCGGCTGAATACGACAGAAGTGGGCGATGGGGGGATGGTCCACGTCGGCAAGATCAAGACGCTCGAGGATCTGGACCTAGGGCATGCGATGGTCTCTGACACGGGCATGGCGGCCCTTTCCGGGCTCAAGGAACTGCATCGGCTGACGCTGAACCATACGCTGAGCAAGGGAAACCTGCCACTGACGATGCCGCTCGAGGAGCTGGAGATTTCGAATACACTTTTTGATGATCGAAGCGCGGCGACGCTGGCGAAGATGCCGACGTTGCGTTCGCTGCGGCTCGCTTACACCGACATTACAGCGGCTGGCCTAGAGGCGCTGAGCGCGCTGCCGCTGCGAAAGCTGGACATTCTTTCGAACGACATCGGCGATGAGGCGATGGTGTTCATCGGCAAGATGACGACGCTGGAAGAGCTATCGCTGAGCTACTGTCGGCACACGAGTAAAGGGCTGGCAGACTTGAAAGGACTGACGAATCTTCGGGTGTTCGAATCGGTGCGCACGCGGCTGGACGACAAGGCCGTGCCGTACCTGGTGGGCTTCGCGAAGCTGCGGCGGTTGAACCTGGACTACACCGGGTTGTCGGACAAAGGCTTGGCCGCGTTGCAACTTCCGGAGTTGGAAGAGTTACGGCTGGATACGGCCGACCTGACGGACGCGGCGGTGGAGACACTGGCGAAATTTCCGAAGCTCAAGAGCGTGAATCTTTATCACACGCTGATTACCGAGGCTGGATACAACAAGCTAAAGGCAGCCAAGCCGCAGCTAGAAGTGGTGTTTGACCGGGAGTCCTCGATTCCCCGTCGGAGGAAAAGCTAATGTGGGCGATGATCGTATTACTGGCGGCGCTGGGGCCGCTCGATTGGGTAAAAGAGCTGGGCGGGACGGCGACGGCGGATGCGCAGGGGCGGATCGTTTCGCTTGATCTGAGCCGGACCTGGGTGAATGATTCGGACCTGCAGCGGGTGGGCACCTTCACCGAGTTGCGGAGTTTAGACCTTTCGCATACCCGGGTGACGGACCTGGGTTTTGTGCATTTGAAAAAGCTGCGAAACGTGACTTCGATGAACCTGTACTACGCGGAGTTGGTGGGCGATGGTTCGTGCGCGGTGATGAAGCTTTGGCCGAAATTAGAGACGCTGAACATGCGCGGCACGAAGGTGACGGACACTGGCGTCGCTCATCTGGCCGGGCACCCGGCGATGACTTCGATCGACGTGGGCTTCGCGCTGTTTACGGATAACGGCGTCGAGTATCTGGCGTCCATGCCGAAGCTGCGGCACATTGCCTATGGCGGCAACAAGATGACCGACGTAGGATTGAGCCCGTTGAAGTTGATTTCCACTTTGCGCGAGCTCGACTTGGGCGGGCAGCAGAGGACGGACTCGGGTTTGTGGCAGGTGACGATTACGGACCGAGGGCTGGAGCTTTTGGGGACGATGAAGGAGTTGGAGCTGCTGGATCTGCGGAACGCGAAGATTACTGATGCCGGCATCGACCAGCTTTTCGGATTGCAGCGGCTGAAGCACTTGAACGTGATGAACACGCTGTTGACCGACGCCGGGGTGGCCAAGTTGAAGGCTGCGCTGCCCAACGCTCGGATCGAGGCGGGGAAGTTCGAAACCGTGAAGCGCTAAGGGCGGGGCAACGCGAAGTTGTAGAGATGGCCGGCCGTGCGAACCCACAGGTGGCCATCGGCGATGGCGGGGGTGGCGAAGACCTCTTCGCCGAGGTCGGCCGAGGCCGCAACGCCCCACTGGGCACCGGCTTCGAGCACCGAGACGTTGCCGTTGCGGCTGATGAAATAGACCTTGCCGTCGCCGGCGACCGGAGAGGCGTAGTATTCATCCAACGCCTGCGGCAGGCGGCCCTGCTTGAGCAGCTTGCCCGTGGATGGGTCCAACGTTTGCAGGATGCCGCCGTTGCGAACCAAGTAGAGCACGCC
>JAPKZA010000343.1 GCA_026394015.1 Acidobacteriota bacterium | reverse complement strand
TACCAATGAAACCGAATCGAATGAAGCAAGCCCTGGCCGAGCGTGGCTCGGCGGTGGGCACGATGATTATGGAGTTCGGCACGCGAGGCGTGGCGAGGATTCTGGCGGCGACGCCGGTGGATTTCGTGATGCTCGATATGGAGCATACGGGCTTTGATACGGGCCACATTGCCGATCTTTGCGCTTGGTTCAAGGCGACGGATATTGCGCCGCTCGTGCGAATTCCTCAGAATTTGTACCATTTTTGCGCGCGGACGTTAGATGCCGGGGCGCTGGGAATTATGGTGGCCAACGTGGAGAACGCCGAGCAAGCCAAGGCGATTGTCGATGCGTGCAAATACGCGCCGATGGGGAAGCGGGGGATTGCTTTGGGCACGGCGCATTCGGAGTATGTGATTCCGGATCCGGTCGAGTACTTTGCGCGGGCGAACGAGAACACGACCGTGGTGACGATGATTGAATCGCCGGCGGGTTTGGCGAATCTGGATGCGATCGCGGCGGTTCCGGGGGTGGACGTGCTGTGGGTTGGCCACTACGATTTGACGAGCGCGATGGGGATTCCGGGGCAGTTTCAGCATCCGGAGTTTTTGGGGGCGTTGGCGGCGGTGGTGGCGGCGGCGGAGCGGCATGGGAAGGTGGCGGCGATTCAGCCGGGCAGTAGCGAGCAGGCCCGGCAGTGGCATGGCATCGGGTTCCGGATTCTGAGTTGGAGCTCCGATATCTCGGTCTATCGCCAAGCGGTTAACACGGGGGTTCTGGAGTGAAAATCGTTGCGGGAACCCTTGTAAGTATGTCGCTTTCGGTTGCTCTTCTTCCTGAACTTGATCTTGAGTTCGCTTCGCTGCGCAAGTGTTTGGAGCGGTTGCCGGCGGGGCGGTGTTTGTAGCGATGCCGCTGATGGCGGTGTTGCGCGGGATGGTGATGAACCATTTTGTGCACCATCGGGGGCAATTGTCGGTGTATATGCGGATGCTGGAGATTCCGGTGCCGTCGATTTATGGACCCTCGGCAGACGAAGGAAATCGCTAAAATGCCTCACGGAGCACCCTGTTGGTTTGAGTTGGCGACGCCAAATCAGGCGGCCGCCAAGACTTTTTACTCGACGCTATTTGGCTGGACGGCGGAGGATCGCCCAATCGGCCGGGACAAATACTACACGACGTTTTTGCGCGATGGCGTGCCCGTTGCGGCGGCTAGCACGATCCCGAATGTGCCTCCGCATTGGGGTGTGCTTTTCGAGGTGGAGGATGTGGATGCCGCGGCGGCGAAGGTGGCGGGATTAGGGGGAAACGTAGTGAAGGACCCGTTCGACGTGACGACGCGAGGGCGGATGGCGGTGGTGGCGGATCCGGAAGGGGCCGTATCGATGCTATGGCAGCCAGGGACGCATGCCGGGGCCGGGGTGATGATGCAGGAACGTAGCGTGCTGTGGGTGGAGTTGGCGGCGCGGGATATCGAAGCGGCGGCGGCGTTCTACTCCGGGATCCTGGGTTGGACGACGGCGCAACATCCGGCGAGCCCCTCCGGGTACCTCATCTTCTCGGTGGCCGGGAAGGGTTGGGGCGGGCTGCTGCAGATGACGCCACACTGGGGCGAGATGCCTTCTCATTGGAGCATTTACTTGCAGGTGGCGGACGTGGACGCCGCCGTGGCTGCGGGCGTCGAAGCGGGAGGCAAACTCTGCTTTCCGGCGTTCGACGCACCAGGCGTGGGACGGATCTGCCGGATCGATGACCCGACCGGCGCTGGGTTTTACATGATGAAGCCGAGCTATCCGACGGCTTAGGCGGCCTTGCGGGGCCGGAAGAAGACGACGAAAAGCGCGGCGCAGAAGAGGGTGAGCGCGAGCGGGACGAGGAAGATCTTCGTGTAGTCGACGGTCTTAATGCCGCTCGCGTTGACGATCGAGAACGCGTCACTGACGAAGCCGGCGAACCAACTGCCGACGACGAGCCCGGCGCCGAGGAGGACGAAGGTGATGAGCCCCTGGGCGGAGGCGCGGATTTCGGGTTCGGCAGCTTGGTCGACGTAGATATAAGACGCGGTGAAGAAGCAGACGTAGCAGAGCCCGTGGAGCGCGAGCGAGGCGAGAATGAGCCACAGGGGTCCACCGAGGGCGAAGATGGCGTAGCGGATGGGCCAAGCGAGAATGCCGACCATCATGGTGCCGCGGATGCCCCAGCGTTTGAGCATCCAGGGCAGGCCGATCATGGTTAGGATCTCGGCGGCTTGGGCGATGGCCATCCAGGCGGGGGCGGAGCCGGGGGCGATGCCGACGGCGTAGAGGAACGGGCCGGTGAGGACGAAGTAGAACATCAGCTCGGTGGCGACGACGAAGGCGATGCCGAGGAAGACGGCGAATTCGGGCCGCTTCAGCATTTTTAGAGCGGCGAGGAAGGCTAGCGGGGAGTCGGCAGGCAGAAGAAGCCCAGGATGATGGATAGGCCGGTGGCCAGCCACATGCCATCGAAGCCGCCGAACTTGCCGAGCAGCAGGGGCGCGCCTTCGCGCAGGCCGATGCCGAGCAGGAGCCCGACGGCGATCCAGCCGATGGTGCCCCAGACGCGGACGAGGCCGAACTCGCCTTCGGCTTCCGGCATATGGTGGAAGCAGATGGAGTTCGTGAGCGCCAGCGTGGGGCCGTAGAGGAGGGCCCAGAGGAGCATCCAGAGCCAGACGCCGTCGTAGTTCGAAGCCGAGGCCATGATGAAGAGCGGGATGGCCCCGAGCAGGTGCAGGGCGGCGAGCAGTTTTTCGGTGGGGAAGTACCGGTCGGCCATCTGCCCGGCGAAGAACGGGGCGACCATGCAGCCGACCGGGAGGAGGGCGTAGATGGCACCCACCTGGCCATCGGAGAGCTTGAGCACGGAGCCGAGATAGGCCGAGAAGTCCGGGTACCAGGCGCCCCAGACCATATACTCCAGCAGCATCATGACGCTGAGACGGAATCGAATTGACATGAGTCGTCCTTAGGATTTGAAGTTGGCGTACGCTTCGTCAAGGACTTGGACGACGTGCATCACGCGTTGGTTTTTGCCGTGGAGGCGGGCACCGGCGTCGAGCTGCAACATGCAGCCGGGGTTGGAGGCGACGATGACGTCCGCTCCGGTGCCATTGACGTAGCCCATTTTGTTTTTGAGCAGCTGGCTGGCCATTTCCGATTGGACGACGTTGTAGATGCCGGCGCTGCCGCAGCAGAGGTCGCTCATGGGCATTTCCTTGAAGTTCAGTTGGGGGACGGCGGCGAGGAGCTTACGGGGTCCGACGCGGACCTTCTGGCCGTGGGCGAGGTGACAGGAGTCCTGATAGGTGACCGTGATGGGCATGGGGCCCATGTTGGGATTGAGTTCGATGCTGCCGAGGAACTCGTTGACATCGCGCATTTTTTTGACCCACTCGTGGGCGCGGTCGTGATATTTCTCGTCGGTTTCGAGGAGTTCGTGATATTCCTTCAGCGTCGAGCCGCAGCCGCCGGTGTTGCTGATGATGGCGTCGAAGCCGCCGTCGAGGATGGCGTCGATGTTGTTGCGGGCGAGTTTGCGGGCGTCTTCCTTACGGCCAGAATGGACGTGGAGCGCGCCGCAGCAGCCTTGGGCTCCGGGAATGTGAACTTCGCAGCCGTTCTTTTGGAGGACGCGAACGGTGGCTTCGTTGAGGCGGGAAAAGGTGACGTTTTGGATGCAACCGGCGAGGAAGGCCACCTTGTATTTGCGGGTTCCTTCGGCGGGAAATGTCTTACCGATCTGGCTGAAGAAGAACGGCACTTCGGCGTTGGGGGAGAGCAATTCGATTTCGGCGAGTTTGCCGAACGGTTTCAGAATGCCGCTGGCGCGGACGAACTTCTGGAGGCCGGAGGCTTGGTAGAGATAGAGTCCGGCGCCGGCGAGAGCAAGCATCCAACGAGTTTGGAGTAGCTGGCCGAAGATGAACCAGCGGAAGAGGCGAATGGGTAGCGGGCGAGGGCGATTGTCTTCGATGTGGGCGCGGGCGGCTTCGATGAGCTTGCCGTATTGGACGCCGCTGGGACAGGCCGTTTCACAGCCGCGGCAGGCGAGGCAGAGGTCCATGTGGTCGACATAGGTCTGGCTCATCTCGGCTTGGCCGGTGGTGATCTGGACCATCTGGTAGATGCGGCCGCGGGGGGAATCCATTTCGACGCCGAGTTCCCGATAGGTGGGGCAGGCGTTGAGGCAGAGGCCGCAATGGACGCATTTGTCGAGATCTTTCTGGAGTGGAGCTTCGGAGTTATTCAAGTTAGATGCGGCCATAGAGACGTCCCTTGTTCAGTAGATGCGCGGGGTCCATCATGCGCTTGATCTTCTCCATGACGGGGAAGTCGTTGCCCGGGGAGGGCCATTGGACGACGGCGAGGCGTTCGGCACCGGCTTCGAGGACCCCGGGGAAGGGTTCGCGGGCGTTGGCGAGATGGAGGTAGGCGACGCCGTTGGCGGCGCGCACGACGAGCGGGCGTTTTTCGGTTTCGAGGAGGGGGAGCAGGCCTTGGAGGCGGGTGGAGACGCGGGCGACCGCGCCCTTGGCGTTGCGGTTGAGAAAGTCAGCGGAGAACTCGGCGACCCGGCCGATGAGGGTATCGTTAGGGGCCACGTGGTAGGTTGAGAGCTCGCTCTTGTAGCGGTCCAGGACGGCTTTGCTGCCGCCCACCGGGAGGATGAGCAGGAAACCTTTGTGACCGAGGATTTCGGCGGCGGCGGGGTTCAGCAGATCGATGCCAGCGGGTTGGAGGACGCCGGCGAGGAGCCGATTCCGTTCGACGACGGCCTCGGCGGCGGTGGAGAAACTGCGGACGAAGGTGCAGTGGTCCGCGGGAACCGGGATCAACTTGAAATTGATCGAGGTGAGCACGCCCAAGGTACCGTAGCTGCCGATGAGCAGTTTCCCCATGTCGAGGCCCGCTACGTTCTTGACGACCATGCCGCCGCTCTGGACGAGCTTGCCTTCCATGGTGGCGAACTGCATGCCGATGACGAGGTCGCGGGCGGAGCCGAAGAGGCGTCGACGGCTGCCGCTGAGGTTGGTGGCGATGACGCCGCCGATGGTGGCTTTGGGGGCGTAGGGCGGGTCGAGGGGGATCATCTGCCGGTTGCCGCCGACGAGACGGGTGAGGGTGGCATAGGACATGCCGGCACCGACGGAGATGGTGAGATCGCGCGGTTCGTATTGGATGACCGAACTGAGTTTGGCGGTGGAGAGGCGAATGTCGGCGTCGCGAATGGCGCCACCCCAGAGGGACTTGGAGAAGTTTCCGCCGGTTTCGATCGTCTGTTTTTTGTCACTCGCTTTCCGCAGAGCGTCCGCCAGTTCGGCCGGGGAGTTGGGGGAGAGATTTAACATCCTGAAGCTGACAGTATAATTGTTCTCACGATGCGTCTGGTGCTTGCTTTATTTTTGACCCTGCCGGTGTACGGTCAGGAGGCCGCTATCGCGGCGGTGTTGACGGAACAAACGGCTGCCTGGAATCGGGGCGATCTGGAGGCCTTTACGGCGACCTATGAAAACTCGCCGCAGATTACGTTTCTGGGGAAGACCTTGAATCGGGGCTACGGTGAGGTGCTGGCTCGGTATAAGAAGAGCTACGGTAGCAGCGAAAAGATGGGGAAATTGCGGTTCGAGTTGCTCGAGACGCGGATGCTCGGGGCGGGCCATGCGATGGTGTTGGGCAAGTTCTTTCTGACGCGGACGGCGGCGGGTGGTGGCGATGCGACGGGTCAGTTTACGTTGGTGTTGAAGAAGACCAAGCAGGGCTGGAAGATCGTTCACGACCACACGAGTTCGTAGGGTATTCCTCACCGGTACATGGCCGGGGCCGTTTCCGGTGAGGAACGAATCGCTACGCTGCGCGCGGTTTACTTCGCGGACTTGGCGGCGGGCGGGGTAGCGGTGGACTTCTTCGGGGTGGCGGAGGTGGGTGCGGCCGGGGCGGGGCCGGCACCGGCCTTCAACAACGGAAGGAGCACTTCACGCAGGTTCTTCTCTTCGTTTTCGAAGAACTTGTCGCCGCCTGGGTACTGGTGGCGGATAATTCCTTTGCGGTCGATGACGACCAGTTGCGGCATCAACATGCTCATCATCACCGGGTGGGCGAGGAACTGCATGGCGGCGTCGCGGTGGGAGTGGCCGATCGGATAGGTAAGGTTGAACTGTTTGGCGTAATCGACAATCAGCATATTCGCCATGTCATTGATGGCGATGCCGACGGGCTGGAAACCTTGCGGGCCAAGCTCTTTATAGAGCTTTTGCATGTTTTGCGAGGCCTTCTGGCAGTGAGGACAAGTGGTCAGCAAGAATTCCACCGCGACAACCTTCCCGCGGAATTTGCTGAGCAACTGCTCCTGGCCGGTGGCCGATTTGATGACGAGTTCCGGCGCCGGGCGCGGATCCGCAGCAGAGAGCACTGAGGCCAGAGCAAGCAACAACAAAGAAGTCTTCATGTAAAACATATTAACGCATCCCTACCGAAACCACGACGCGCTCGGCCCGCTGTTCGACGCTTCGTCGCTCGGATTTTTGCTGAGCTTGGAGGGCGGCGAAATCGGTCGCCGCCTCCGCGCTGTTAAACACGACCGTGTATTGGAGCAGCGGCTCCTTGGTCTTTTTGTGTTCGGAGACTCGAAACTGCCCGCCGCGCCAGTTGGCGGCCCGGTCGAGCGAGGTGGCGGGATCGCCGAATTGCTTGAACATCACAAGGCAATCGAACTCGCCGAAAGTTCCTTCGACGAGCACCTTGTGGGTTTTGGGGCTCGGTTCTAAAACGACGGGAGTCGGCTCTACCTTCTCGAAATATTTTTCGACGTGGAGGATCTGTTGGGTGGTCGACGGGGGGCGCCGGAAGACCTCACTGAAGCCGCCGTTGCCGAGCTTTTCGATGACCTGAGCGTTAAAAACGAACCCACGCGAATAGGGAAACAGTAAGCTTTCGCGAATGTAGACGGGCGCATTGGTGAGCTCCGGATATTGCGACAATCCGGACTCCCCCATA
>JAPKZA010000030.1 GCA_026394015.1 Acidobacteriota bacterium | reverse complement strand
GGGCTGACCTATAATTTGCACGCTATAGGTCGAATGACCTAATTACTCGCTACTTGCAAAAAATAACCTGGAGTCTGTATGAGTCATCAAGTCTTTGTGTCCGGCGTAGGTATGATCCCCTTCACCAAACCCAGCGCCACTGCGCCGTATGACGCGAAGTTCACGTTGACATCATGTTCACTTACTACTCGACCGTCTTTTCGGTCAAAAGTTGTCACGCCTCCAAGTTTTGCAGAGGGCTTCTTGTCCGATGTGGTGGAGGTTGTGGCGGGCGGCGGGTAGAGCCGGCCGCTGCTGAGGAAGTGTTCGGCGAGTCGGCGGCCCAAACCAATATTGGGCGTTCCATTCCGTGTAGCTACCGGTTCGGTGTGGAGCGCGTTGACCGCTTCTTCAATCCCCCGCATTATGTTGGCAACGAACGATTGTTCAGGTTTCTTGAGGCGTGCGCGCTTCGGATCCCATCGATCGTGCGCTTCCGGTTCCGACCGGCGGAGAACCTTGTCCACCTTACTCTGGCCCATGTTGACAATCGTCACCCATGCATTCTCGGGTGGTATGGCGGCGGCGGCTATTGGGTGCTCGTCGGCGGCCGATTCGCTTATCACCGGGTGGTATACGACCACGAGGCGGGGGTCGCGCGTTAGCATGACGTGGCGAAGCGGGAGTGACGGGCCGCCTGCGTCTTCGATCAGCCCGGCGCGGCGCTCCTCGGTTGGGAACGTGTGGGCGTCGATCGCCGCGCCGATAGAGAGCGCTTTCCGCTTGTTGTACGTGACAGTCGCGCATTTAGTACCCGCGGGGATGTCATCCTCCAGAGCCGCCGAGTAGGCGCGCACAAAGTGCTTGGCCACCTCGTCATCGGAGGCGTTTATAAGCTCAATCTCCTGCCCGTCTTCGAAGAGACGGATGTCCATCCTTGATTCATCATCGATTTGCTTGGGCCACAGGTTCCACAGGATGCACTCTCGAATGAATCCGCCACGCGTCGGCGCTCCGGCATTTCCCTCGCGGCTCGGTGGAGCCACCGCATTAATGATTCCGAACGTTGTTCCAGTCGCATCTGCGTCGAAGCGGGGGAGTCCGAGTGCGGCCGCGTGCTTGTCGGCCTCCTTACCCACGATCGGGAACGGTATTTCTTGGCCCATAGAATGGCCAGTGCGACCCCACCAGTGGCGGCCGGTGTAGTTCTTGAGCGTGATGGTGTTGCCGATGCCGTAAACGATGAAGCGCGCTTCGATCTCACCACCTTCAACCTGCACATGCGAGTGGATGACGACGAGTCGACTCAACGCTGCTCCGAAGTACGCGAGCTTGCCGAGACCGAACGAGCCGCCTCCCGCGGCCTCTGTTGGGCTGCCCGCCGCATCGGCAACGGCTCGGTCGCCGTAGTTACCGATGAAGCGCCACCACCGTCCACCTACGTCTTCTGCGCGGGTGAGGTCGCCGTCGAGGCCGCATGTGAAGGTGTCGTGCACCACGATGATGGGCGTGCCAGCGGCAATCGCATCGAATTCGGGGAGGCCCGGAACGTCGTCATCTCCGAGGAGCTCGCGCAGATACGTGGCTTCGGGTTCGCCCAGAACGCTCGTATCAATACGGAAAAGCGGCGGCGCGCCGGCTTCCGGGTTTCTCGCATCCCATGAGTTCTGAGCCGCCTCGCGCACGAGGGTTCGAAGCGCGTTCGCGTGTGCCTCGAACGATGGGATTGGCGTGAGGTACGGGCCGATTGGCTCGCTGACGCGGATAAGTGGCTGCGCCATCAGATCACCCCGTCGAGATTCTCGTGCCATGTGCGGTCGAGCGCATCAAGGCCGTCGAGCTCGACGATATACCGGAGGCGATCGACAGCGGGGGGCAGCATCCCGTCGACGAGACTGCCTGGAACGACGCTCGGGAATGTGTCATCAACGCGGAAGCAGAGAGTCTCGATCTCGCGGAATGCGGGCTCTCGTCTTGGCGTGCCAGTGTCGTCATCGCCGGTATCGCTGAAGTCGTATCCCGCTTCAGCGAGCTTACGAAGGAACTCCACTTCGTCCACGGCTGGCTCGATCCGGTCGATCAGGCTACGTAGGCGATCGCCTACGGGCTTCGTGTCGAG
>JAPKZA010000363.1:17301-25185 GCA_026394015.1 Acidobacteriota bacterium | reverse complement strand
TGGATAGTCGCCTGCCTGCCATGTGCCCATGCCTGAAATTGACCAATCGCGGAGTAGAAAAGACGCGGTGCCGGGGGTGGCGAGGAACCGGCGGCCGGGGCCGAACGGGGTATCGTAAACGAAGTTGAAATGGAATACGTGGGGCGGTTGGCCGGGGACGGGTCCCCAATCATATTGGCTGAAGGGATTACCGACGGGGTCGGAGGCGATGGGGTCCATCCGTATGATTTTGGCGAAGGCGTAGTTTGCGTTGAGGAAGAGGCCTTTGTCGAAGCGCCGGGTGATTTCCAACTCCATGGCGTGGTAGTTGGATTCGCCATCGCCGGCGCGTTGTCCGGCACTGGTATTGAATTGGGTCCACTTTCGGCCGGTGGGGTCGGAGGCGGCTCGGGCGAGGCATTCGATGGTGCTGGGGGGGCAGGCGTTGAGGCGGACGGAGCGGGAGAGATGGGCGCCGCGGTTTCCGGCGTAGGTGCCGCGGAGGCCGATGCGACTACCGAGCTGCTTCTCGAGGGTGAAGTTCCAGGCGGTTACCTGCATAGTGGGGTAGTCGGGTGCGAATCCATCGAGCGTCGTGAGCTGGGTGTCGGCTCCGGCGGTGGATGAATCGGCGGCGGGATTCTGGAAGGTGTAAACGTTGTTGACGTTGACGTTTTGGGACAGGAGTAGGGAGCGGGTGAGGTTGGCGCGACGGATGAAGGGGGCGACGTTGACTTGGCCTCGGAACTCACTGACGTTGTTGTCGACGTTGTAGATGCCGAAGGCTCCGCGCAGGACGAAGGTGTCGCGAAGGCGGTAAGCGAAGCCGGCTCTCGGCGTGAAGTTGAACTTATTCGGGTTGAGGAAGGTGTTGGGCAGGCCTCGGGCGCTGGCTTCGATGTAGCGGTTGGCGAAGGGCTGGAAGGCGGGGTGGATCTTGGAGGTGCTGCCGTCCGGGATCAGGATTTTTCCGGTTTGCATGTCGGCGACGGCGGCGCGACCGTTGGTTTCGTTCCAGTAACCGTAGTTATCGTAACGGAGGCCGTAGTTCAGAGTTAGCCGGGAAGTTACTTTCCAATCGTCTTGTAAGAAGAGGCTGTAGTTACGCTTGGTTTGGAAGCCGCCGTATTCGCCAATGGTAACGTCGGTGGAGCTGGGGTAGCCGAGGAGGAAGTCGGCAAAGGCGTCGCCGGAGGCGGAGGACGTCGAGCGGGGATTGTTGAAATCGCTGGCCGTGGTGAAGCGGCCGTAGGGCGGGGAGGCGAGTTCGGTGGTCTTCCAGCCTTTCAGAATGGACGCGCCGGCCTTGATGGTATGGCGTCCGAAGCTGAGGGTGTAAGTGGGATCGGCGGCCCAGTTATAGTCGGCGGAGTAATTGAACAGGAGTCGGTCAAACAGCACGCCAATGCCGACGGCGTTGGCACCGATGGCGATGGCGGGAGGTCCGGCGAAAGGCGCTTCCGGGTTGAGGTCCTTGATGGCAACGGCGAATTTCTGATCGCCTCCGCTGGGGACGTTCTTGAAGGGGAGGCTGCGGAAGGTGAACTGGAGATTCAGGACGGAGTTGGGGTTGACGACGCGGGTCCAGGTGGCACCGATGGTTTGATTCCATTGGTTCTTTGCGGAAGCGCCGAGGGAGCCGGGGACGTCGCCGGCGTAGCGGGAGGCTTGATCGAGATGGGCGATAGTAGCCTTGACGAAGAAGCGGTCCGCGGCCGTGAGGTTATGATCCCAACGGACGTCGTACTTTTCGGAGTTGTCTTTGAGCGGTTTGAAATAGACTGCGTTGAAGTTGGCGATTTGGCCATTGGGAGCCGGGGCGTCGGGGATCAGCTTCAGGAGTTCGAGGGAGACGGGGTTGATACGCGAGGTGGGGATGGTCGAGTTGGGGAAGGGAAGGCCGGCGTTGAGGGGATCGAGGGGGGTGACGGCGGCGGGGCGGCCGGCGGCGTCGACGCGCTGTTGGAAGGAGCGGAGATCGCCGGAGCGTTCGGCTTGCGTAGGGTAGCGGACGTTCGAGCTTTGGGTGGCGGTGTGGCGGAAAAGGTCGGCGGAGAAAAGGAAGAAGCTCTTATCTTTCTTGATGGGGCCGGCGAGGGTGCCGCCGAACTGGTGGCGGACAAAGGAGGTGCGGACGGCGTCCTCCCAGCGGCGAGCGCCCATACCGCCGGAGCGGTAAAACTCATAGGCGGAGCCGTGGATATCGTTGGTGCCGCCTTTGGTGGCGACGATGACCTGTGTGGGTTGGGAGAACTCGGCGTTGGTGCCGCCGGAGATGAACTTCACTTCAGCGATGGCGTCGAGAGAGGGGAGGGAGAGGTCGGCGCGACGGCCGATGCCGTCGATGGCGGGCCAAGCGGTGGTTTGGAAGGAGTTGACCTGGGCACCGTCAGAGGCTACCTGCATGGCGCTCCGTCCGCCCTGATTGAAGGTGCCACCTACGACATCGGTGGATCCGGCGGGAACGCCGGCGGTTTGGCCGACCAGGGTTTGAATTTCGCGAACAATGACGGGCAGATTCTTGATTTGCACTTCGTAGCGCGAGTTTCCGATGGTGGCGTTTTCGGTTTGGATGACGGCGCCGGTGGCTTCGACCGTGACTTTTTCGGAGACGCTACCGGGTTCCAAGACCACGTCGATCGTGAGACCGGTATTGACGTCAATCATGAGATTGGTGCGGCTTACGGCTTTGAAGCCTTCTCTCTTGATGTCGAGCGCGTAGGTCCCGAGGGGAAGCGGGGTGATGACGTAAACGCCGGTTTCGTTCGAAGTGACCGAGTAGATTTGACCGGTCCGTGACTCTTTGGCTATGATCTTGGCCCCGGGGACGGAAAGGCCCGAGCTATCGGCGATGGAACCGGTGATCTTACCGAGTCCGGACTGGGCGTGGAGAGGGAGCGGAAATGCGGCCATTAGGAAGGCGGCGAGCAGGTACTTGGATGTCAAGGGGGCCTCCGGGGGGCGTGTTGGGCACGCCGGAAACAAGTATGCGCGCAGGAGCCGGAGAGCGCAAGGAAATTCCCTGTTTCCAACGGTTTGCAGGTTGTAGGGAACTGTTCAAAACGCCGTTACGGGGCGATAATTCGATGGGAATGGTAAGCGACATCCAGGGGGAGCATCTGTTCCGAGCCCGACTGTACGACTACTTGCCAAGCTTTCGGCCAGTTGGTGACTCCTTCGGCACGAAACCGTTCTTTGAGACGTTGCAAATGGGTTGGGGAAGCGAGGAACTCGGCGGCGGCGTGGGCGGCGGCGGAGTTGGTTCCGGAGATGACGATGGTGCGATAGCGTTCTCCATTTTCTCCATCGCTGGGCATGACTGTAATGAGTCCGTATCGTTGTTTTGAATGATGGAGGAAGGAGGGTTGGTCGGGGGTGGGGTTGGGATACCAGACGGAGATACCGTCGTTGAGGCGGTTGTAGGAGAGGCCGAACCATGCCTTGTCGAGAACGAGTTTGGCGGCGCGGCTGTACTCCGGGCGGCCGAGCACGAGGACGTTTCGATTTCGCATTTCAAACGGGGTGACGACCCTTTCCGGGAGGACTTCAAAGGGAACGCGAGCTTGATCGAGCAAGCGGGAGGTGATGAGGAGGGCGGCGACGTCGCCATACATCGGGGAGTTGTGCCCGAAATTCATGAATAGCTTCTGGCCGGGCAGGAGTTGCTGTCGTTCCTTGTACCAAGCAGTGATCTCTGGGGAATCGGGAATGGGTCGGTACAAATTACTTTCGGCCTCTGGAGGCCCTGGACGAATCAAGAGGTGGAAGGGAGTCGCGACGCAGACGAGAACGTTGCTGTCAGAAGCGAGGAAGGGGGCCCAGGCGTCCGTCAGGACTTGGGGAAGCGGGGGCGAGGCGGTGCGGTAGCCGATGTAGAACGCAGCGGAGGAGATGAGTGCGGCGGTGGCGAGAGCGAGGCCGACGCGGCGCAGTCTGGCGGGTGGTACCGCGGCGGGAGGCGGAAAATGAGTTGGTTCTGTACGGGCGAAGCTGGGGCAGTAGGAGCCTTTGGGGAGTTCGACGCGAATTTCGGCGTTTGGGTTTTCGAGGAGGTAGTAGTCGAGTAGTTTGCGTCGGAGGGCGTGGGCGCGAGTGCGGACGGTGGCGTCGTCCGAGGTTGAGTAGCCCTCTGGGCGACCAAGAACTTGCACGCCGATTAAGTATTCATTCAGCTCGGCCCCGCTGCCGTTTATTTCGGATTCGCAGACGAAGTGAAGAAACGCTTTGAGTTGGTCGGAGCGGCCGAGGGTTTGACTGGAGACGATCTCGTCGACGGCGGCTCGTTTTTCCTCCATCGTGGGAATGGATTCGTTGTTCCTGGATACCGCAATCATGGCGGAAGTATATAACGAATTGGAAGTCGGCTAGAAGCGGAAGGAGACGGTGATGTTCATGAGGCCTTGGCCGCCGGCGTTGGCGGTGGTGCCTTCGTCGGAGGTGCTGGTGGAGACCTTACCGAAGACGGCCGGGTTGGTGAAGTTCACAGTTGTGTTGGGGGCGGAGAGGTTGTACCACTTGAAGGGGTTTTGGAAGTCGAAGCGGAAGGTGGCGGTGAGCCGTTCCTTGATCTGCCAGTCTTTGGAGGCGGAGAATTGGGTGTCGATGAAGCGTTGCCGGTCAAAGGTGTTGCGGCCGACGTTGCCTTGGGTGAAGGCGGCGGGGTAGGAGAAGTAGCTCATCGACTCGATGAGGCCATTTTGAGCGGCCTGGACGAAGCGATTGGGGCCGATGTCCTGCCAGTTGTCGCGGAGGATGGCTCGTTCGCCGGTGGAGTTGGGTCGACCGGCGCGGGTGGCGACGACGCCGGGCATGTACTGGAAGGGGCTGCCGGCGAAGCCGAAGGTGAGGGCGTCGCCGCTTTGGATGCGATAGAGATAGACCATGTCGAAGCCGCCGAGCATGGCGTTGATCCAGTGGCCGGAGTTGAGCCACTTGCGGCCTTTGCCGAAGGGGAGTTGATAGTTCATGCTGCCGGTGTATTGGTGGGTGCGATTGTTGCCGCTTTCGGCGCGGTCCATATCGCGGGAGAGGAGATTGTTACTGCTGCTGGAATCGATGACTTTGGAGTAGGTGTAGAAGGTGAGGAAGGAGAGGCCGTGGGAGATGCGTTTGTCGAGTTTGACGGTGCCGGCGTGATAGTTGGAGCGGGCGCCGTTGGTTCGAAAGAGAATGCTGCCAAAATTCGGAAAGGGGCGGAAGGGCTGGGAGTTGGTTTGGAAGGCGCTGAACTGGGCGGGGTTCGAGAGGCGGAGGTTGTTGGCCCAATCGTAGGAAACGTTGTTGATTTCGCGGTTTTCGAAGCCGTTGACGGAGGCGTTGGCGGTGTAGGTGAGTTCGAGTAAGTAGTTCGAAGAGAAGCTGTGTTGGAGGCCGAAGTTCCAGTTCATGGAGTAGGGGGACTTGCGGCTGGGGTCGACCCAACTGGCGCCGCGGCCGGCGTAGTTGGTGCCGGCGAACGGGATGGTGCCGTCCGAGCGAAGAACGGGTCGGAGGAGGAGGCCGGAGAGGGGGCCCTGGGCGAGTTGGAAGCGCGGACGGAAGTCTCCGTTGGGAGTATCGATCCGACTCGTGGAGGCACCGTACTCTTCGGTGGGGGCGACGGGGAGGCGTTCGTCGATGGAGGAGATGGCGAAGCCGGCGCGGAGGACGAAGCGGCGGGGCAGGGAATAGGCGAGGCCGATGCGGGGCTGGAAGTTGTTCCAATCCTTGCGATGGAGCTGGGTGGGGTGGGTGATGACGCCGATGCCGCCGGGGACGACGTTGTCGGGGCCGGTGGGGTCGAAGCTGGAGATTTGGCTGTATTTATTGTTCTGGGTGCTTTGGAACTGGTAGCGGACGCCAAGGTTCAGGGTTAGGTTGGAAGTTACTTTCCAATCGTCCTGGAAATAGAAAGAGTTGATCCAGTTGCGGGGTAGGTTGCTGAGGAGGTTGCCGGTGATGGCGTAGCTGGAGACGGCGCCAGTCAGCAACTGGCTGAGGGCGTTGCCGCCGGTGTTGGGCATGCCGGTGCCGTTGGGGAGGAGGCCGCCGGTGCCGGCGAGGTTGAAGGTTCCGGCGTTGTTGTCGGTGCTGTAGCTATTGCGGCGGAGGCGCATGAGGTCGTAGCCGACTTTGAAGGCGTGCTTGCCGGAGAGCTTGCTTAAATCCTGGCGGAAGTTGAGGGTTTCTTCGACGTTGAGACTGGGGTTGGCGACGTTGGGGATGCCGTTGATGACGGGCATACTGCCGACGCCGATGTTGGGGATGCCGAGGAGTTTGCCGAAGTCGGCACCGAAGCCGGGCCAGGTGGTGTCGTTGCGAAAGCGGTAGTAGTTGAGGCGGGTTTCGCTGATCATGGAGGGGCTGAGGGTGTAAGTGGTGCCGATGCCGCTGGTGGTTTGGGCGTCGGTGGAGATGCGTTGGGAGGCGTTGTAGACGGGGTCGACGACGTCGAGATTGGGGGTGAAGGAGGTGCGGGTGTTGAAGCTCCAGTTGAAGAACATCTTGAAGCGGCTGGAGAATTGCTGGTCCATGCGGACGCTGTAGTTGACCCAGTCGACGGTTTTTTGGCGGGGGAGTTGGAGATTGCCGGTGACGCCGTTGGCGATGGGGGAGCCGGGGAGGTTGGGGAGTTCCCATATTTTCTGGCTGAGGAACTTGGTGGCGACGGGGTCCCACTGGGCTTTGGGAATGATGTTGCCGGGGAAGGGGGTGCGGGACCAGACGCCGTTGGCGACGGAAGTGGTGCGGGGATCGAAGATGGCGTTGACGCCGGGGCGACCGCCGTAGTTGAAGTTTCCGTTGAGTTCTTCGGGGGTGGGGACGCTCCAGGAGATCTGTTCGCCCTGGCGTTCCTTGAGGTATTGGCCGGCGACCATGAAGAAGCTTTTGTTGCGGCCGTCGTAGAGTTTGGGGATGAAGACGGGGCCGGAGAGATTGAAGTCTGGCTGGTAGAAGTGCAGGCTGTTGCCGGTTTGTTCGAAGCGGGCGGGTTGCATGAAGCGGCGGTGTTGCATGGGGCCTTCGCGGAAGAGGAGGCCGGCTCCGCCGTGGGGCTGATTGGTGCCGCTTTTCTTGACGATGACGATGGCCCCGCCGGCGGAGTGGCCGTATTCGGCGGGGAGGACGGTGGTGATGACCTTGGCTTCGGCGATGGTGCTGAGGATGGTGTCGGTGGTGTTGGTGCCGCTGGGCTGGACGCCGTACATGCCGTCTTCGAAGTAGCCGATATTGCCGGTGGCGCCGCCGTTGATGGAGAAGCCGCCGAGGGAGCCGGCGTAGGCGAGGCCGCCAGTGTTGACGCCGGGGGTGAGATAGAGGACGGCGCGGACGTGGCGTTGGTAGAGGGGCATGCGTTGGAAGAACTCGCCGGTGATGGCGGTGCCGGTGGAGGAGGTTTCGGTTTCGAGGAGGGGGGAGGCGGCGGAGACCTGGACGGACTCGCTGACGGCGCCGAGTTGCATGGTGGCATTGATGGGGAGGATGGCGCCGACGCGGAGTTCGACGCCGTCGCGGACGAAGGATTTGAAGCCGGGGGCGGTGAAGGTGAGGCGGTAGGTTCCGGGGCGGAGGAAGGGGAGGCGATAGAGGCCTTCGGCGTTGGAGAGGGTGGTGGCCTCGAAGTTGTTGGCGACGTTGATGGCGGAGACTTGGGCACCGACGACGACGGCGCCGCTGGAGTCGGTGACGGTGCCGGTGAGGGTGCCCGAGTCTTGGGCGAGGGCAGCGGTGAGGGCGCAGAGGGCTAGTAAGTAGACGCGAACCAGCATGGTGGGTTTCCTTTCGACCGAGTGATCGGGGGAACTCTATCACAAAGCTTGCTCGAATGTAAGCGGGCTAGGGGTTACTCCGGATATGCTCGGCGATGGCTTTCGAGAAGGCTTCAACAAAGGGGCGGCCTTGAGTTAGCAGGTTCTCGAGGGTCAT
>JAPKZA010000363.1:14814-17290 GCA_026394015.1 Acidobacteriota bacterium | reverse complement strand
CGTAGGGGATGTCGGGTTGGACGCCGCCGTTTTCGACATAATTGGAGGTAGGATAGCCTTCGACGACGATGGGACGCTGGCGGTGTTGAAGGGCAATGGTTGAGCGGGTCGTCGCTTCGGAGTAGAGACCGGTGGAGAAGTTTTGCACGGTACCGCCGGCGCCATTGGTGCGGAAACCGAAGATGGGTCCGCGGCGGGCGTCTTGCAGCATGGCGGGGAAGCCGTCGGCGGCCGAGGTGGAGAACTCGTCGGTCATCAGCATGAGCGGTTTGTTGTAGGTGACCGCGGCGGGGAGGCGATCGAGGCTGGGCGAGCAGATGGGGAGGGGGCCGGTGCGGGCGCGGTTTTCCGAGAAGGCGAGTTTCATTTCGGCGAGTAGGACTTCGTAGGTTTGAATAACCCAGGTTTCGGCGTTGTTGAAGCGGGCGGATTCGTAGGCATTGGAGAAGCTGTTCAGCCAGCTTCGGTTGGCGCGAATCTCGCGGCCCAGGACGCGGAAGTTGTAAGGGACGAGGCGGCGAACGACCTCTTCGTTGTAACAGGCGCTGCCGCCGGTGTTCCGCATGACATCGATGATGAGGCCGTCGGTGTTGTCGTTGAAGAAGCGGATGTGCGATTCCAGATCGGCGAGGGCTTGGGCTTGGCTGGAGGGGGAGAAGTTGGGGATGCGGATGTAGCCGACGCGGAGGTTTTCGGCTTGGAAGATGCCGACGCGGAAGAAGTTCGAAGGCCGGGCGACATAGCGGGAGGCGGCAGGCCAAGCCCAAACCTGGGCCAAGGAGCCGTAGTTGAGGACGTCGTTGGCTTCATCGGCGGGGACAGACTCGTTGGCGAGTTCGTGCAGGGGGAGGAGGTAGTCCGTGGTGTCGTCGGCTAAGGCTTCGGAAGCGCGCGGGGAGGGCACGGGTCCGAGTGTCCCAACGGGTTGGCCGGACTTGTTCCAGGGAATGGTGTACGTCTCTTCGGTGCCGAGGGATTGGCGCTTGACGACCAGAACGAGGTTCTCGCCGACTTCGGGGGCGCGGGGGATGACGAACTGGGAGCGAGAGACGAGTCGGAGGGCGGCGAGGCGACGGGCGGAACGTTCGTTGCCGGAGTAGGAGAATTTTCGATAGTAAGTGACGAGTTCTTCGGCGAGTTTGCCGTCAACCGAGACGATTTCATCACCGTTCTGGAAGGGGAAACGGGCGGCGGGAAGGAGCGTACGATTGATGTTATCGATGATCACCTTGCCGTCATAGAGATCGGCATGGAGGCCCGTGGAGGCGACGAAGGTGGAGGGGAGGCCATAGGAGGTGTGGGTGTCTCGAAGGCTGGCGACGTACTCGGAAGCGATTTCGAAGAACTCGATGTCGTCTTTGGCGGCGCGGGCGCGGGCGACCCAGGGGCGGAGGTCGAAGAGGTCGAAGTTATAGAGCTGCTTCTTCCATTCGTAGGGGGCGTAGTTTCGGGCGTACGTGGCGGCGAGGGCCTGGAGTTCGAAGACTCGTTGGTCGGGGGTCAATTGGGCGACGAGCGGCAGGGCGAGGGCGGCGAGGAGGAAGAGATTTCGCATGTTAGTTCACCGCCTTGTTGATTTCGGCGAGGATGGCTTGGGTGAAGGCTTCGACATAGGGCCGGTAGCCGTTGCGAAGGTTTTCTTCGGTCATGATGTCGTAGGGGATGTCCGGATGGATGCCGACGTTTTCGTAGTAAGCGGTGAGGGGGTAGCCGGGGGCGGCGACGGGAGCGGCACGGACGCCGAGTGAGGTGGTGTAACTAAGGGATCCTTCGGTGTAGGGGCCGCCTTCGCCCCAGAGGACGGAGCCGCCGGCCCCATTGGTGCGAAGACCGAAGAGCGGGCCGCGTTTGGCGTCGGAAAAGATTTGGGCGAAAGTATCGCCCCAGGAGATGGTGAACTCGTCGGTGAGAAGGAGGATGGGTTTGTCGTAGGCGGTGAGGGAGCCATCTCGATTGCGGAGGGGCTCAACATCGATCGACTCTGAGCAGACGGGCAGGGGGCCGGTGCGACCGCGATTTTCGCTGTAGGCTTGGGCTAGTTGCTGATAGGTGGAGTTCAGCAGATTGATCTGCCACGGTTCGAGGTCGCGAAACGGATTGCTCTTGAGATACTCATAGTATTGAAGATCGGAGAGGCTGGGGCGGATCTCATCGGTGGCTCCGCGGAAGGTCTTGGGGATCACGTATTGGAGGGCGTCCTGACCGTAGCAGACGCCGCCGGCGTTGCGGGTGATGTCGATGACAAGGCCGTCGGTATTCGCCTTCATGAAGGCTATTTCGTTGGCCAGTTCGGTGTAGGCACCGAACGAGGGCGGGTCGAAATCGGGGAAGCGGAGATAGCCGATGCGTTTGCCGCCGGACTGGTACGTTCCGGAGAAGTGGAAGTGAGAGTTTTGGGTGCCGAGGCGGCGGACAAAACCGGTCGGGAGGGTGAAGATGGGATTCCGTTCGCCGAAGCCGAGGAGGCGTTGGGGTA
>JAPKZA010000363.1:0-14780 GCA_026394015.1 Acidobacteriota bacterium | reverse complement strand
GGCGGAGGAGTTGGTCGGCGGTGGGGGCGGCGAGGGCTTTAGAGGGATTTTTTTGAGACAGCAGGAGCGGGGGAAGGGGACTGGCGTCGGTGAGGGGGACTCCTCGTTTGGTCCAGGGGAGGTCGTAGGTTTCGACGGTGCCGGAGCGGCGGCGAATCTGAACCGACGCGGTGGCGGGGAGTTCGTGGGCGCGCGGGATGTCGTATTGAGGGCGGTAGAAGAGGTAGTCGGCGGCGGACCGCAGGGCGGCTCGCGGGTTGCCTGAGGAGAGGAACTTGCCGATCGAGGCGGTCAACTCGGTGGGAGTTTTTCCGTCGATGGATACGATTTCGTCGCCGATGGCGAAGGGGTAGGTGGCGAGTGGGAAGCTCGTTCGACTGATGGATTCGATGAGATATTTTCCGTCGAAGATATCGACAGAGAGGTTAATGAACGCGTAGAAGTCGGAAGGGAAGGACAGGGTTGTGTGGGTGTCTTGGAGGGAGGCGATGTATTCGTGGGAGATTTCGTAGAATTCGAGATCGGACTTGGCGTTGCGGATTCGTTCGCGCCAGGGAGCGGTATCGTAATGGTCGAATTTGGCGAACTCGCGCTTCCACTCATAGGGGGCGTAGGAGACCGCGAGGCGGGCGGCGAGATAGTCGAAGTCAAAGAGGCGCTGTTCGGTGGTTAACTGGCCGAGGCAGCCACCGGAAATGGCAACGAATAAGAGGAGCAACCGCGAAATCATGAAAAGATTCTACTTCACCCCGAATAAGTTTGGGCGGATGTGTTTGTATTCGAAGCGGGCGGGGTTGACGGCGGTTACTCCGCCGGAGTCGACCTCGATGATTTTCGCGGCTACGCCTTCATAGGCGGCGCGGGGGGCGATGGTTCCTTTGGCCACAAGGATCTTCATTCGCTCGGGGTAGATGCCGACGCTGATCAGTTGGTTAAGACTGAAGGGGATGATGCGCTTGGGGGTGAGCAGAAGTAAGTTGGGGAGGTCGGGGGTGGAGCCTTCGACTTCGATGACGACGGAGACTCCCATGTCCCAGTAGCGACCGCCTCCGTGGCGGACGGCGGTTTCGACGAAGCGGCCGTCGTGGATGCCTTTGACGCGGCCTTTGACCCGTTGGGAGTCGCCGTGGAGATTGTCGGTTTTGCCGCCGACCGGCATATCAAAGGCGCTGCCGACGCCGGAACGGATGGCGGCTTGGACGGCGGAGGGATCGGAGATGACGACGACCCAGCCTTCGGCCTTTTGCTTCATGAGTTCGGCGAGGAGGAAGGTGCTATCGCCGGCGGAGCCTCCGCCGATGTTATCGCCGGCGTCCATCAGAGCGACGGGCCATTGGCCGTTGGTCATGGCGAGACGGACGGCTTCGGCGGCGTTGGGGGCTTTCAAGGTGAGTTGGTCGCGGATGCCCCAGAGCATCGCCCCGAGGCGCTCGGCTTCTCGTCTGGCGAGGGCGGGATCGTTGTCCGTTACCACGACGACGCTGGGGCCCATGGCGGGGATGTCGGCGTACTGGTAGCCGCCGGCGACGGTGGCGGCGAGGATTTTGGGTTGTTTCTCGAGTAACTTGCTGGCGTCGGTGATGGGCTTGAGGGGGGCGGCGTAGGTGTTGTGATAGAGGATGTTGAAGAGCATGGGCGGCTTGACGAGCGCCTGGACGGGTTTGACTTTGCCGGAGACGATGTCGGCCATGATGCGGGCGGCGTGGACACCGGCGTCGCGGGCGTCGAGATGGGGACACTCTTTGTAAGCGAGGAGAACGGTGGTAAGTTTGACGATCTCTTCGGAGATGTTGGCATGGAAGTCGTGGACGACGACGATGGGGATGGTGGGGCCGAAGGCTTGGCGGACGCGGCGGACGACTTCGGCGTCGGCGTGAGGATAGCTTTCGGTGACCATGGTGCCGTGGAGGAAGAGCAGGATGCCATCGAGCTTGGGGGCTTGGCGGAGGCGGTCGATGAGTTCTTTGGCGAGAGTTTCGAAGGCGGAATCGAGGACGGTGCCGAGGGTTTGGGGGCCGGCGACGAGGGTGGGGTAGAGGGTGAGGCCGTATTGGGAGGCTCCGTGGATGAAGCCGGCGGTGGTGTTGTTGGCCTTGATGGAGTTGGTGATGAGTTCCTGGCCACGGAGGGTGCCGTCGGCGCCTCCGATGCCGGTGGAGAAATCGGCGAGGGTGGTCTTCTTCGGGTTGAAGGTGTTGGTTTCGTGGACGATGCCGCCGATGGCGATGACGGGTTTGGGTTGGGCGAGGAGGAGGGTTGGAATTAGGAGGAGCAGGCCTAGGCGCATGTGCGACATCGTATCAGCCCGGGACGTCAATCGCGAGGCATCTTGCGTCGGTCTGGTTGGACGCTGTAGGATACCTAATGTGATTCGTACTCTCTTATGCTGTGCATTGCTTTCGTTTTCTTTGCGCCACGGCTGGGCGCAGGAAAAGTCGTTTGCGGAGGGTGCTTTCCAGGTCCTGGAGAAAGCCGCTTGCCGTGCGTGTCACAACTCTGACGGAGTAGCGTCGGTGACTCGGTTGATTTTTCCCGAGGGCGATGCGACAGCGGAGAAGATCGACCGGTTTGGGAAAGCGCTGGTCGTGCTGGTTGACCGGCAGCAGCCCGCGGACTCTCTTCTGCTGAAGAAGCCGACCAATAAGGTCGCTCACGCCGGCGGGGCGCGGATCGCGTCTGGTAGCGACGACGAAAAGATTCTGGCGGCTTGGGTGAACCGACTCGCCAAGCTCTCCGGTGGCGAGCTTGCACAAGCCCTAAAGTACAGGGAGGAGGAGGCTGTCGGCCAAGGCCACGCCGCCCCTAAAGTTGCTCTCCGGCGGTTGACCCACAGCCAATACAACAATACGGTCCGGGACTTGCTCGGCGATCAGACGTCTCCCGCGAACCAGTTTCCCCCGGAAGATTTCGTTAATGGATTCAAGAATCAATATCAGGCTCAGAACTTGTCGCCTCTTTTGCTCGAATCCTACGGTGCGGCCGCGGAGAAGCTGGCCCGCAACGCATTTCGCGGGGGTGACACGCGGGGCCTGGTTCCTTGCAAGCCGTCGGTTGCCTGCCGCACTCAGTTCGTTCGCGAATTTGGGCTGAAGGCTTTTCGGCGTCCGCTGGAACTCGAAGAGTTGCAGCGCTATGAAGCGCTGATGCGGAAGGGAACGGATTTTTATAAGGGCGCGCAGCTCGCTGTCGAGGCGATGCTGCAATCTCCCCATTTTCTCTTCCGGTTGGAGGAGACGGCTAATCCGAAGTGGAAGAGCTACTCGACGGCCGCCCGTCTGTCTTACACGCTATGGGATACCATGCCAGACAGCGCACTGATGGACGCTGCGGCGAAGAACCAGCTCTCGACGCCTGAGGCCGTAGAGCGGGCCGCGCGACGGATGCTGGATCACACCAAGGCACGCGACGCTTTCGATGAGTTTGTGTCTCAATGGATCCGTTTCGACCGTATTTTGACAGCGAGCAAAGATCGCCGTCGCTATCCGCAGTTCACCCGGGAAACCGCTGTTGCCATGACGGAAGAGGCACGGGTCTTTCTTGGGGACCTCGTTTGGAGCGACCGCAACTTCATGGACTTTGTGCGCGCCGATTATGGCTTTATGAACAGCGAACTGGCGGCAATTTATGGTGTCCCGGCGCCTGCGCGCGAGTTCTCCCGGGTTGCGTTTCCGGCGACGTCGGAGCGTTCCGGACTGCTTGGCCAGGCGCTGTTTCTGGCGCTGACGGCCAAGCCGGATGAGACCGCTCCGACGGCCCGGGGCCTATTCGTGCGGGAGCAGTTTCTGTGCCAGCACGTTGCTGAGCCTCCGCCGGGGATCAATACGAATTTGCCGGATGTGACCGAAGCCAAGCCGCAAACGAATCGGGAACGCCTAGGCGGACACGTCACGAACCCGAGTTGCTTTACCTGCCACAATTTGATTGATCCGATCGGTTTTGGCTTTGAGAAATTTGACGCGATTGGGGCCCGGCGGGAGACCTTTAAGCTCTCGTTTTCGGCGGGTGGCCGGTACAACCGCCGGACGCCGCCGAAGACGGTCGAACTCGCCATCGACACTAAGGGCCACGTGGCGGGCGTGGCGAATTCCAACTTCTCCTCACCGGTTGAACTCGGCAAGGTACTGTTTGAAAGCGCCCAGTGTCAAGAGTGTGTCGTGAAGCAGTATTTTCGCTATGCTACCGGGAGAATGGAGACGTCTGGCGACCGTCCGCTGATCCGCAAAGTGTTGTCCGATTTCCGTGCCTCGCAGTTCCGTTTCAAAGAGTTGATGGTTTCCTTCATCAAGTCAAAAGAGTTCCTCAGCCCAGGAGAGACTGTCCATGTCGCAAATCATAACCAAGCGCGCTAGGCTTTCCCGCCGCACTTTGCTGCAAGGTTTCACTACCGCAGGTTCCGGCATCACGGTCGGCTTGCCGCCGCTCGTTTCGATGTTCAACTCGCACGGCACGGCCTACGCCGCCGCGGCGAAGCCCATCGAGACCCGATTCGTCCTTTGGTTCAATGGCAACGGGATTCCGGAACGCTACTGGATTCCTTCGGAAGAGGGTAGCGACTACCGGATGACGTCCTGCCTGGCTCCCTTGGCGCCTTATCGCAAAGACGTCCACGTGATCTCCGGCCTCGACAACTCGGCGGCCGCCGCCCCCGGGCCCGGCAATGGGCATCACAAGTCGATGAGTGGACTGATGAGCTGTACGCCGTTTAGCGGTCGCGGGGCGAGTGGGGCCTCGATCGATCAGGTGATTGCGTCCAAGATCGGCGGCGAATCTCGCTTTCGTTCGTTGCAGATTGGCGTTTCCCAGGAGTCGTTCGGGGAGAGCATTCAGCGCAATATGAGCTGGGCTGGCTACGAACGCGCTCTGCCGCCGGAGATGATTCCGCACAAGCTTTTTGATCGACTTTTTGGCGAGCGGGAAGAGGGTTGGGTGAACCGGAAGCGGAGCATTCTGGACGCGTTGCGGAGCGACGTGAACCTGCTGAAGAAGCATATTCCGAAGGACGACCAGGCCCGCATGGATGAGCATTTGTCCGGCATCCGGGACTTGGAGCGTGCTATTGCGGGGCTTCCTCCCGAATACCGCCGCGTGGACACTCCGGACTTTGACGGCGACATGAAGGATTGGCCCCGGATTGCCAAGCTGCAAAGTGATTTGCTGGCGGCGGCGCTTTCGACGCGCCAGACGCGGGTGGCGTCTTACATGCTTACCAAATGTCAGGGCCTATCGCGGTTCCCCTGGCTGGGCTATACGGCCGCTCGTCATCACGACTACACGCACGCCGACGGCAAGGCGCCGGGTTCGGACGGGGTGGAAGGGCAGCGTATTCTGCGGGATATCTGCAAGTGGCACGTGGAGGAGTTTGCGTATCTTGTGGCAAAGCTGAAGTCGATCCCGGAAGGCGATGGCACGGTGTTTGACAATACTTGTTTGGTCTACACGCACGAGCACGCCGAAGCCGGCCCGCATAAGAACAGTGGGATGGCGTTACTTTTGGCCGGCCGCGCGGGCCGCCTGGCGACGGGTATGCACACGAAGTTGAACGGCACGATTGGAGACCTCTACCTGACCCTGGCCGATGAGGTGATGCAGGCCCAAATTGGTAAGTTCCCGACGGCTACGCGCAAGCTGACTCAGGTGCTGGCTTAGGACGTCCGAGGAAGGGACGGGGACACCCGTCCCTTATCGTTTTTGCGGAAAAGTAGGCCCCGGTCAGGCTCAAGGCAATGCTGTTTATAATCAACAGCTTACGGTTCATGGGCCCAGCTTGGATGGATCTTTTGCTTTGTGGCAACCGGAGAGGGGGGTAGACGTTTAGAAAAACCAGCGAAGAGCGTGAGAACGCTCGGGTCGTGGTGGGACGGGTCAGGCTGTCCCGTATGTCCCGTTATGTCCCGTATGTCCGTATGTCCCATAGATTTTCGGCTGGCCTCATCCGGGCTATTCGACCGGGCGACCGGTTCCGGGGTTCTCCCATTTTCCGGAGAACAAGCGCACCCCGGGCTTCGCTTGCCGAATGCTCGCCAGTGCCTCGCCCGTCATCGCGGTGCCCTTCAGATCCACCGCCTTCAGCTTCGGCCAAGCGACGAGGGCCGCCGCGGCATCGTCGCCGATGCGAGTGCATCCCTGGAGTGAGAGTGTTTCCAGCTTGGTCAGCCCTTTCAGCCGCTCCAGCCAGCGACCCGATACCGGGAGCCCATCCAGCTTCAGTTGGCGTAGCTCTTTCAACGTTGCGATGGCTCCTACACCCAGTTCCGTCAAGCTGACCGACCAGAGGCCGGAGTCGGTCCGCTGCATGCCGGTTAAATCCAGATGGGTCAAGCCAGTCAGGTAGCGGAGGGCCTGGAGCCCGGCGTCGGTGATTTTGTTTCCGCCGATCGAAAGTTCTTTCAGATTCGTCAGGGTCGTCAGATGGTCGAGTCCGACATCGGTCACCTGCGCGTAGCCGACGTCGAGGGCTTCCAGCGCGGGGGCGGAGGCCGCGTGTTCGAGGGTCGTATCGGTGATGCGCGTGCCGCGGACGTTGAGCCGCTTCAGGCGCTTCCAACCCTTAATCGCCGACATTCCTTCGTCCGTGATTTGCTCGGCGTAATAGAGGTTGAGCTCGACAATCCCAGGCGCTGCCTTCAACTGCTGCATGCCCCGGTCGGTAATGCGCGTGAACGATAGATCCAGCCGGGTTAAGTGCGGCAGCTTCGCGAGGAGTGGCATATCCCCGTCGGTTACCCAACTCGATCGCAGGTCGACCCCGGTGACTCGCCCGGCGGCGTCGCGAGTCATGACGCCCCCGGCCGCTGTGATCCAGTCGGTGGGATCGGCCGCGAGCAAGATGCTAGCAGAGAAGAGAATGGACGCTAATCGACGCCTCACTTACGTTTTCCTCCGGACGGGCAAGGAAGAATCGCGGTCGAAGACGATTTTGCATTGCGGCAGCGCGCTCTTCAGTTGGTTGAAGCCCGGCTCGGTGACGGTGGTGTGGTAGAGGTTGAGAACCCGCAGCGCCGGAAGCGACCGCAACGTTTCGAGGGCGGCGTCGGAGGTACCGGTCGAGTCGAGGCTCAGTTCGCGGAGCGTTGGATGCCCTTTGAGGGTTGCGAGGCCCTTGTCGTCGATTGCGGTGTAGTCCAGCCCCAAGACCGCTAATTTGGGTAGGCTGGCGATTGCGGCCATGCTCAGGTTCGAGGCTCGGGTATGCATTAGTCCGAGCCGTTCCAGGTTCTGGAGGGGCCGCAAGAGTTCGAAACCCTTTTCTGTGACGCGGCTATGGTCGAGATTCAACTCACGGAGGCTGACGATGCTGGCGAGATGTTTCAGTCCGTCGTCGCCGGCGTCGGTGCCGGCGAGGTCGAGGGTTTGGAGTTTGGCCATCTTGCCGAGCACGGCCAACCCCGCGCTGGTAATGTCCGTATTGGCGAGCAGGAGGCGCTCCAGGGCGGGCATGCCGGCGAGTTGGCGCAAACCCTCGTCGCCCACGACGGAGCCCGTAAAATCGATCTCTGTCAGGTTTGGCAGGACTTGCAGTGGCGCCAGCCCCTCGCCGCGGATCTGGGTGCCGCCGAGCCGGAGGGAACGCAACCGGGTAAAGCCGGAAAGTTGGGCCAACCCTTTATCGGTAATCGTGGTGTGGCTGAGGTTTAGCCGACGCAAGGCGGCCATCCCCTTCAAGGAGGCCAGGCCGAGGTCGCCGACTTCGGTGGCTTCGAGGTTGAGCTCTTCGATGCCGGTGGCCGCAGCCAGGTACGCCAATTGCGCATCGCCAATGGCGGAAGCGGCGAGCGAGACGACCTTGAGCCGTCCGCCGGGCATCTCGGCCTTGCCGCCCAGCGCCTGGATCCAGTCCGCCAGGGCCTTATCACTGAAGCCGTTTGGCTTGGGCACCGTCAGTTTGCCGCCGACCGCGGCGGCTCCCACAAACTCGACTTTACAGTTCGGGAGCGCCGTCCGAAACGCCTGCAGGGCCGTTGGCGTCACCCGGCTATAGCGCAAGTCCAACCCGGTTAGCCCCTTCAACGCTCCCAAACGCGACAGCCCGGCGTTGGTAATCCGGCTTCGATAGAGAGTGAGTTCGGTCATTTGCGTCATGCCCGTGAGGACCGGGATCGACTCGTCCGTGATCGCCGCTCCGAGGAGATTCAGCTTCCGCATTTTGGTCAAGTTTTTCAAGTGCGCCATTCCGGCGTCGGTAACGCGGGTCCCACCCAGGTCCAAATCCTCGAGGGAAGTTAACCCGGCGAGGGAGCGCAAGCCCTCATCGGTGACTAAGGTATCGCGCAGACTCAGGCGCCGGAGGCCCTTTACCTGTTCCAGGCCCTTTAGCGCCTCGTCGGTGAACTCGGCGTTGCTCAGGTCGAGCGAATGGAGGTTTTCGAACGGGGCGAGGCTCATTTTTTCGAGCTTGCACTGGGAACACCGAAACTCTTTTAAGGCGGCCAGCCGAGTGAGGAGCGCCATGCCCTTGTCCTGGACGTTGACGTGGGTCAGGAAGTGGAGGCCGAACGTAAGCCGCTCCAGTTTTTGCAGGCCGCCTAGAAACTTCAACTGGGCGTTGGCGTCGAGCCGACTTCCGGACGCCGGGTTGAACATCGGGCCGGGGAGGTAGAGCTCTTTCAACTCCGTGAGGCCGCTCAACTTTTCGAGTTCGGTTGCGTTGATCAGGCTACCGAGTAGATCGACGCCGGTGATGCGGAACTCGCCCTCCGGCAGGGCGAGCAGTTCTCCGACCGGAGCCCGTTGGCCGTTCAGCATGACCTGACCGCCGCTGCGGATGACCCATTCGGCCGTTTCGCGGTCGGTGGCGGACCAGCCGGAGGCTGCCGCCAGAAGGAATAGTGCGGTAAGTCGGAGCATAACGAGTTCCCCTGAATTGTATCGCAAAGCAATCGAAAGCAAAGGAATTGTGCCGTGTTAGAACTGTAGCCGAACCGTCAGTTGCACTACCCGCGCCGCGCTCCCCGAGTTCCGCGTGCTGAGAATGCCATCGTTGGCGACGGCAATCGGATTGTTCGGATTGTTGAGCACGTTGAAGAAGTCAATGTTCAGCCGCAGCGCCACCTTTTCGGTCAGGTTGGTGAACTTGAAAAGTGACGCATCGAGAAACCATTGGTTCGGTGCGCTCATGTACTGGTTGCGCCAAGGGACTAAATTGTCATTGAACGGCAACCGCTGCACGGTGTTGTTATTCAAGGGGACCCAAACGTTGTTCGTATCCCAGAACGGGGTGAGCACGGTGTTCGCTGGCGCATTGGCGGGAAGCGTGGTCGATCCCCACGGGATCAGGGGCGCGGCCGCCGGTTTGTAGTTCGCCGGAACGCCCATTACTCCATTCGGTTTGCCTTGGGCGTTGACGCTGTTGATTTGGTTAGCCGGGATATAGCCATTAAAGTACAGGAACCCGGGGAAACAGACCCCGCTGCGGCAGTCTTCGATCGGATACTTCTCGCCGTACTGTTCGATCGGGTTACCCGTCGGATAGAGGTTAGTCGGGAGGTTAAAGTAGTTCGACCGGAAGTTACCGGTTCCCGCTACCTGCCACCCGCCGACAACCTTATCGACGAAGCCCCGCAGGTTACCGCCGATCGCCTTTCCCTTGCCCACCGGAAGATCGGCAATCCAATTCCAACGGAATTGGTGTTTGGGCGTGTTCGGATCGCGCTGGAAGTTGAGGAATCGGTTGCGCTCCCGCTCGCCGACGGGAATCGCGTTCGGTAAGAAGTTATCGGTTTGCTGGATCGTACCGGTGGTACCCAGCGTGTTGCCGGAAACCCAGAACAATTGAAAGCCAAAGCCTTTGCTGAAACGTCGTTCGAGCTCGGCCTGGAAGCCATTCCAACTGGCGTATCCCGGGCTGCTGAGCCGGTTGACGCTGCCGTAGACCTGCTGATCGTAAGGCCGCCGGGCGACGCCTGAAAACTCACCGGTGGGCAGGGGAGTCCGCCGGGTTACATGCCAGATGTAGTCAGGAATGCTCTCGTTCAGGTTCACCGTCTGCAAGATGTTGGTCGTCCGGTTTCCGACATAAGCCAGGCGCACCACCATGTTGTCAAAGATCTCTTTTTCCACCGTCAGATTCATATCTTGAACCTTCGGGTCGAGAAGGAACGGATCGATCTGAATGGCTGCAAACCCGCGGGCGATGGTCCGGGTATCGTTGCTATCGATGATGTTGTTGCCTGACGTGTTGACGCCGGCGAAAAGCTGGGGCACGGTGCGTAACCCATAGTTGGGCAATCCGTCCGGCGAAAGGGCGGTGTTCGTGACGCTGTTCTGGAATGAGGCCGACACAATCTGCTGATTCTGCTGGCTGCCGAACCAGTCGGCGATCGGCTGGGTGTAGTAAGAGATCCGATAGCCGCCGCGGATGACGAACGCCTTTGACCCGGATAGCGCCTTGTACGCAAACCCGATTCGCGGGCCTAACTGCCTCCAGTTATTGGTCACGAGGCTGTTCGACAGGCCGGCTTCCTGAGCGGTGATGATCTTTCCGCCGAAGTTGCTGAGCGCCCGCAGGTTCGCCGGCAAGGTCGCCTGCCGGTTCAAGAAGTTGTCCACGCTGGAACCGACAACGTAGGCCCGTTTCTCGGGGCTAAAGCTGGTTAACAAGCCGTTTCGATCATTCAATGGGGTCCGGTATTCGTACCGCAAGCCAAGGTTTAGGGTTAAGCGCTGGTTAATCTTCCAGTTGTCCTGGATGTAAGGGGCATACTCCTGTCGGCGGAGGAACGCCCAGGGCCGGCGGAATGTCGCGGCGTAGTTCATCTGCCCCATGTACAGGTTCGCCATCGGGTGTCCTGTGAAGGGCGTCGAGATGGGATTTTGAGGGGTTGATGTGGGATCGTAAAGTGACGTCGCCTGGGTGCCTGTATTGAAGTTGCCCGCGGCCGAGACAATGGATTTCGGAATATCTTCCCAGCGGAACTGGAAGCCGAAACTGAATTCGTGTTTGCCGGCGACCTTGGTAGCGTTGTTCTGCGCCGTGATCAGGTTACTGACGAGATAGAATGGCTGCTCTCCACCGATGACGTAGTCCGCGCCAGAAACACCGAGCGACAGGCCGTCAATGGTCGGAAAGTTCACGGCACCGAAGGGATTCGGTAGCCCCAGGAGCCCGGTGTAATTGGTCTTATTGTCGCCTGCTCCCCGGTTATGCCAGTCGCGCATGCCGGAGATCAGAACCTCGTTGGTCAATGTCGGCGAGAAGGTGTGAATCCAGGTTCCGGAGAGCGCATGGTTCGGCCACCAGCGGGTTGTCTGATTGATGGTCTTGAAATCGTTCACGGGTAGGAAGGGCGCGCTGGTGGCACCGTACTGCTCGTAGTGCTGGTTGTAGGCGTATCGGAAATAGACCGTATTCTGATCGGAGAATCGGTGATCGATCCGGATATTCCGCGTATCCTGCAACAGCGGCCGCTGGAAGACGCCGATCCAGTTGGCATCGATGAGCGGATTCACGTTGGGCAGATTCGGCATGGCCGTCCGGTCGAAAAGGAACTTCGCGACCGGGCTTATTCGCGCGGGATTGATCACGTTGGTCACGCCGTTGAAGGTCATCGGCAGACGGGACCAGTTCGCTTGGGTCGTTAGGGGGTCATAGAGAGTCGTCCGGCGTCCCTGGGCATCGACGAGGCCACGGAAATCGCCATTGCGCATTTCCGCCGTCGGTACCGACATGCGGGTGGTCGTGTTGGCGAGGAAGCGCGTCGATTCCCAATTGAAGAAGAAAAACGTACGGTTGGTGCCCTTGTACAACTTTGGAATGTTCAGTGGGCCGCCCAGCGACAGGCCGAACTCGTTGCGATTCGTGTAAGGGGCCTTGGTGAAATTATCCTCGCGCCGCCGCGCGACGCCGTAAGCGCTGTTGCGGTTGGTATAGAACAGCACGCCGTGATACTGATTGGTGCCGGACCGCGTCGACATGATCACCGAGGTAGGCCGCGAGAACTTCGCCGAGGAGTTATTCACTTCGACGCGGATCTCTTCGACCGAGTCCAGGCTTGGGGTCCTCGCCACGTCCCACCCTTCCCACACTTCATTTTGGGCGGAGCCATCCACCACCAAGGTGTTCGAACCGTTCCGCAGGCCATTCGCGCGCACCATGCCACCGATCCCGTGGCCGTGGGACGACCACTGGATGCCCGGCACCATCACGAGCAGATTTTGGTAGCCACGGCCATTGACGGGCAATTGTTCGATGCGCTGCCGATCCAGGGACGCTCCCAGAGACGGCGAGTCCACCTTGAGCAGCGGTGTGACGTCCTGTACCTCGACGAGTGTATTCGTCGTCGCCACCTGCATCACGATGTCGACGGTCGCATCCTGTTGCACCTGCACGGTCAACGAACCTTCGAACGTCTGCAAACCCGGCATCTCGACGCGGAGGCGGTAGGGGCCGGGGGTGGTGTTGGGAAACACATAAAGGCCCGCGCTATTGGATACGGATTCGCGGACGACTCCGGTTGCTGTGTTGCGCAGAGCAACCTTCGCATTCGGAATCAAGGCGTTTTGCGAATCGGTGACGGCCCCCCGCACCGTTGCGTTGGAAGCCTGGGACCACGCCAAGGGCGCAGCGGAAAGGAGGAGGGCAACGAAAACGGCAAGACGAAGGTGTGTCATGTGGAGTAGACCCTGCGAAAAATTAAAAACCTTTCGGAATAGTGTACTCGTGACCGATTGCGGATGCAAGGGAGAATTATCGTTTACTTTGCTTCGCTTTCACTACCCAATCGCCACGACTCGTTAAACAACCCGGCCATCGCCACGTCGGGCAGTTCTTTTGCGCCGACTCGCAGAATTGCATAGTCGCCGTACTGCGGGGTGGGGAAATCGCCGGCCCAGTCTTCCCACAGCGCCGTCAAGCCGCTGTTGAGTACCACGTAGCGCTTGGGGTTTAACGGATTGAGGTAGATCATCGCGGGTAACACTTCGCCCGCCGCAAACCGCTGGCCACCCATGGTGACCGTTTCCCGGCCCCAGGTCAACGGCAGTTTCCCGGCGACCTTCTCCATCATTCGGTTACTGCCCGGGTCCCCAAACAGGACGATGTGATAGTTTTCCAAGTCGGCCGCCGTGACGTCCTTGTCGTCCTTCACGCGCAGATGCCCGCGGTAGGCCAACTGATACTGGCGATCGAAGCGGGCCAGGATCGCCAGCGCCTGCTCGTGGGCGGCGGCGTTCCAGGGCACCCCGGTCGGCTTGACGATGAGGAACGGTTCGAGAAACGCATCGTCAATCGGCCCTTGCAGCCGATGCCGTTTCCGCAAACCGGCGGGTTCGATCCTCGTCGTCGGCTGCCACTTTCCGGCTGATTTTGCGAAAACCAACTCAGGAGCTCCGGTTACCGTCAGTTGCTGGCCGTCGATGACCACCGTTGCCGCCCGCTGAGTTTCCCGCAGCGTGAGCCGGTTCAGGTTCTTCGTTTTGATCTCGTACCGGCTGCGATTTCCGAGCCGTTTGGCGTCAATTTCGGCCCGTTCGTAGTGTTTTTCAAGGCCGTCCAGGGTTGCCCAGTGGCTCCGGTTGTAGCGTGTCGTATAGGTCAAGAAGCGCAAGTGGTCCGGCGAGACGCGGCCCCGCTTGAGGTTCTCCAGATGCATCGCGTCCATCCGTTTGCGAAACTCCGGATCGGTGGCATGGGGCGTATTCGGAGCGACCAGGAACACAATGGAGGGCACCTCCTTCACCCGTAAGCCGGTCGTGAACGACTCCCCCTCCAGGTGGAAACCCTCCCGCATCAACTGCTGCCGCGCTGCGACGTGTTTGGAGAAGGTCCCGTCGATTTCACCCACATACCCAATGAACGGCATGTTGAACGCGTTCAACATCCATTCGTAGGTGTTGTCGAAAATTCGGCACATTGCCTGCTGATGCGGTGCCAAGTCCGTCACCAGCCGCATCCGATGGGACTCGTTGTCCCCGGCCCCGGCCTCGACCGACGCCCATTCCCCCGGGAAATGCAGGGCCGAATGCCACACCCCGGCACCTCCCATGGAGAACCCGCGGAGGGCGACACGGTCTTTGTCCACTTTGTAAGCTTTCGAGACGGCCGCGATGCCTTCGAAAATATCCGTCTCGCCGGGCCAATGAAAGGCGTTGTTGCCTCGACCGAACAGTTCAATCTGAATCGTGCCCGGCAGGTGCGGCCGGTCGGGGCCCCGCTTGGCAAAGGCGCTGATGAACTCGACTTCGTACCGCGAGACGTAACGCCCGTGTTCGATGACGTCGAGCGGGAGCGGCCTTAGTCCGTCGTATTCCTCCGGCACGGTCAACCGGTACGGCTGCACGGATCCATCCACCGCCGAACGGTATCCGCGAATCAACCGCCCTTTTTGCGAGGTCCAGGGCGATTCGCCCTTGCGCAGCAGCGCCGCGCGGTCCATTCCCATTTCCAACACGCTCAACGTTGACGCGACGGACTCGGGGCGGAAGAACTCCTCCGGGAACGTCAGAATCCATCGCGCCGCCTCGGCGAAGATCTCGACGTCGACCAGTATTTGGTCGCTTACGCCGCGAGCCCGAAGGCCGCTGATCTCGGCGTCCAGCGCCGCCATTTTCGTTTGCATTTGTTGCTTTTCCGCCGCGGTCGGTGAATAGGGTTCCGTGCGCGGCCGAAACCGCGTCGTGGGCAGGATCTCCCCGGCTCGCCCCTGCTTCGGAGAAGGGACCTGGACCGTCTGGCTGAGCACCAGGCCGGTACAGAGGAAACACAACGAAATGACAAGGGCTTGCAAAGTGGCTTTCATGGGGGATGGGTTCGGTTACTTTGAGGAACACGCGCACAACGGACCCGC
>JAPKZA010000503.1 GCA_026394015.1 Acidobacteriota bacterium | reverse complement strand
CCGTAACCGTCATGCCGCCAGAAAAGGTTCCAGCATTTTTGGATAAGTTTTCGGGCCACGGATTCCACACTTTTAAGGTTAAGGTTTCGGGAAGGGTCGATGCAGATACGGAATCGGTTCGACAAGTGATCAGTTGGGCAAAAAAGAAAAATCGGCTAGCTCACATAATTCTTGATGGCAATCAGGGTTTTGATTTCGAACGTGCCAAACGACTTCTTTTGAATTTGGCGAATCTCGATATTATTCCGCTTTGTTTTGAGCAGCCGTTAATTAAAAACGATCTCCGTGGCCTGGCGAAACTCTCTCAGTCAACATCCGTACCAATTTTACTTGATGAATCCGTTACCTCGGTGGACGAAGTCTTGCGCGCCCACAGTGCCGGGGCTGGCTCCATGATTAACATCAAGATCACCAAGTCCGGCGTCATCGAGTCCCTTCGCATGATTACCGCCGCCAAGGCACTTGGCATGGGATTAATGATTGGAGGGATGCTTGAAACGGAGATCGCTATGGGATTTTCTCTTCACATGGCGGCCGGCCTGGGGGGCTTCGACTTGATCGACCTTGACACCCCATTTTTTATTGATCGACGCCTGACCCTATCCAGTCCATGGCATAGCCCATCAGCTTCACTGACTATTTCGGGTGTTCGGGGCTCTGGACTAACTATTTCCTAAAGTTTGACTTCAAAAAAGCCGCCCATGCGTTCAAGGAAGATCTCACCGAAGCGCTCGGCGCCACCAGCCTCTACAACACGTCGCTCGGCAGCACCTGCAGCGGCCACGTTTATGACCGCGTCAAAGACCGCGATCAAATCGTCGCCAAGCGCCCCTGGGAATAGCCGCGTAACTTTCTGCGCCCCGCTGCCGAACCCTTCGGCATGACAAAGATTCTTCTTCTCGCCCTGACGGCCGGCAGGTTGTTCGGACAGTCCAAGGAACTCGGACTGACGATCGGTACCGTGTTTCCGCAGCAGCGTAGCCTGCTCGACCTCCGCCCCGGCCTTACGCTGAACGCCAACTACGGCCAGCGCGTCTGGCAGAACGCAAATCTCGCTCTGCTCGGCGAAGTCCACCTGCTCGCCTCTCCGCTCCGCAACGTCGAAACCAAAACCCCCACCGCCGTTCGCGACTTCGCCTCCCTCTACCTCATGCCCGGTCTACGCCTGAAAATGCGCCCCGCCTCCCGCGTGTCGCCCTATATCACCGGTGGCTTTGGCTACGCCCAATATCAATCGAGCGAGCTCCTCCAAAACGCGAGCCGCAACCCCCTCCGCGACCGCCAACATACCTTCGGCGGCAACGTCGGCGGCGGAGTCGACGTCCGCCTCGTCAAGCACCTTTCCGTCCGCGGCGAGGTTCGCGACTTCATGACCCCCTCGCCGCGCTACAACACCCCGCTCACTGGCCTGCAACACAATGTACAAGCCAGTATCGGCATCGTTTTTACCAAATGAGCTTCAACCCAAACTGCATCTGCCGCGGGTCGTTCGATTGCGTGGTCACCCGGCCAAAGTTAGCCCCGGCCGTTACCCCCGTATTCGGGCTCCCAAAACGAACCCGGTTCATCGCGTTAAAAGCCTCGGCCCGGAACTGCAATTTCAGCTTCTCGAGAATCTGGAACTGCTTGAACACCGACACATCCACGTTGTTAATATGATGATTCCGCAAGTTACTAACCAGCGGACTCATGTTACCCAGCGTAAACGGCGCCGGCTGGCTGAACACGCTCGTATCGAACCACCGGTCCAGCCGCTGATGAGCGTCCACGTTCAAGGTCGCGCTGGTCCCGTTGTTGTTCGCGCGAATCGCTTCGGTAAACAGCCCGGCCGTGTTGTTGGCGCCGATGCCCAACGCCGAACCCGATTGAATATTCACGATGCCATTCAACTGCCAGCCGCCAACCAGCGCGTCCACCCACCGGGACATGCCGCTGCCAAACTGCCGGCCGCGACCTACCGGCAATTCATACACGCCGCTAAAAATCAGCCGATGCGGCACATCGACGCTGGACACGGCCCGACTTGCTTTGTAGTTCGTGCTGTCCTGATGGCTCGTCCCATCGTCCATCGCCTTGGCCCAAACGTAGCTGCCTTCAAACACCATTCCTTTCGCAAACCGCTTGCTGAAGGTCGTCTGCAGCGACGTATAGTCCGATGTCGCGCCCTGCGAGAACAGCGGATAAATTGCCCCAAACTGCGGATACGGCCGCAGTAGTTGCGCCCTGGAAACCTGCCGGTTCGCCAGCACGCCGCCGCCCTGGCCGAAGAACGGGTTGTCCACCAACTGGTTCAACTGGTTCCCCAGCGCCAGGAATCGCGGGTCGACTTGATTCAGCGTAAAGCCGCCCTCGCCGCCGCGCGATAGCTGCCGGCCTCGGTTGCCGACAAACGCGGCTTCGAACAGCACCGCCCCGGGTAACTCCCGCTGCACGGTCAAGTTGTACTGCAGCGTGTAGGGCGTATTCGTGTTGCTCAGCGGAGCGTCCAAGTTACTCCCAATCGCCGTCAACGCGCCTTGCGACGAGCCTGGCACGGGCTGGAAGCCAGCCGGAAACGGATTCTGCAATCGGTTCAAGGGTGTGATCCCGTCGAGCGTCGCCACCCACGGCGTCTCCACCCGGAAACCGTACGGACCCACCGTCCCCTGCGCCGACAGCGTGCTCGGCCCAAACAGTTGCGCAAACGCGCCGCGAATCGCCGTCTTGCTATCCACCTGATACGCGAAGCCCAACCGCGGCGCAATGTTGTTCCAATCGCCGTTGAACTGCGTCCGGTCGTTGCCGTCAACGCCGACAAACCGCAACCCGCCTGTCAGATTCGGAAACGCCGAAACCGTCTTCGCCAGCGGCGAAGCCAGCGTTGGATCGAACCAGCTTAAGCGGTCATACCGCTCCGTCCGCGGCGTATCGAAGTCATACCGAATGCCAATGTTCAGAGTTAGTTTCCGCGTAATCCGCCAATCGTCCTGGATGTAGAACGCCTGGTAGAAACTCTGCGAAGCGACGTTCTTCCAGTTCTGAAAGAAGTTTCCGCTCGCGCCCGTTCCCAGCAGGAACGAAGCCAATCCACTGCCCGCGGTGGCGCTCGCCGCCGTCGGGTTCGGCCCCTGCGTCATCGCCGTCGTAAAGCCGAACGTACCCGCCGCCCGCGCCTCCCAAACGTTGATCCGCAGCATCCGCCCTTCATAACCAAACTTCAACGAATGCTTGCCGACCAGCTTGCTCAAACTCCCCGCCAAACCGTAGTTATTGAAGCCGCTCTGGCGATGGTCGCTGCCGCCCAGCGACGTCTGCCCCGCCACGTCAAAACGCGGAAACATAAACCGATCCACCGCCGTGTCGAGCGCCTTCGGCAGCCCCAAACTCGACGGGACAAAGCCCAGCCCCTGATTGTCGAAAAGGAACCGGTTCCGCGCAAACGACAGCCGAACGTTCAAAAGCGTCGTCGGGCTCAGCGTGTTCGTGTAATCCACCACCGCGTTCCGTCCGAAATCGTTGTTGTTCACGCGGCCTTCGGCAATCCCTAAATCCCCCGGAAACAGCTGCGGAGGCCCGTTGAACGACCGCCGCGTCGAGAACCGCCCGAACAGCCGCTGCCGATCCGACAGGTTGTGGTCCATCCGAATATCGAAGTTGTTCGTGTCGATTTTGGCCGCCCCGTTGTTGTAAAAATTATTCCGAAATGTGCCCGGGTCGCCGACCTGGTTCGCCCGCGGAAAATAGGCCATCGTGTTCCGCGCCACCGGGTCAAACCGGTTGGCCGGAATCACGTTCCCCGGAAAAAGATCGCGAATCGACCCCGCCCCGTTCGGGTTCGGCCGCGTCGTCGACGGATCGAAAATGTTGATCACCTGCGTCGCGCTCGCCCGCGTATTGGTGAAGTCGCCCGCCCGCTCCCGGTCGGTCGGCACGGTCGTCAACCGCTCGGCAAAACTCCGCTCACGCAGCCCTTCAAACGAACCCATAAAAAACGTCTTATTCTTAATCACCGGCCCGCTCGCCATGCCGCCGAACTGGTTGCGCTTAAAGCTCCCCAGCGCCGCCCCGCGCGAGTTCGCAAAGAAGTTGTTCGAATCCAGCACGGAGTTCCGTAGAAACTCGTACGCGCTGCCGTGGAACTGATTCGTGCCCGATTTATAAACCAAATTCAACACGCTCGTGATGCTCCGGCCGAACTCCGCGCTGAAGTTCTGCGCCTGCATCTTGAACTCCGCCACCGCGTCGACCGACGGAAAAACCGACAACCCGGCGAACCCGTTCACGGTCGGAAACGCCGCGCTCGAACCATCGACGAGCACGTCAAAAGTCCCGCCCCGTGCTCCGTTCACGCTGTAACTGACTTGGTTATGCGCATTACCAATCCCGCCCGTCACCCCCGGCGTCAGATTCACGAGCCCATAAACGTTGCGCGTATTCAACGGCAACTCCAAAATCCGCTTGTTATCCACCACCTTGCCGATCGACGAACTCGTCGCCTCCACCACCGCCGCGTCGCCCTGCACCGAGATCGACTCGTTCACTCCGCCCACCTGCAAAACCACGTCCACGCGAGCCTGTTGCTGCACGCTCAAGCGAATACCCGTCTGGTTGAACCCCTTGAATCCCGCGGCGCTCACCCCAACTCCGTAAGCCCCCAGCGGCAGCAGCGGTGCCGTATAGTTCCCCGCCTCGTTCGTCACCACTTCCACCTTCAAACTGGTGCCCACGTTGGTCACCGCCACCTTCGCCCCCGCTACGACGGCCCCGCTACTATCGGTCACCGTACCGGTAATTGTCCCCGTGGCGGTCTGCGCCCAACCGGCAGCCGCCGTCAGCAGAATCATCAAGTAAGCTCGCATATAACCTCTGCATGAGCCTACCAAATCAAAGTTACGACAAAACTACAAACCCGCCTTCTTCCACATCTCCGCCACCCGCTCCTTTACATCGGCCGGCAAGGTCAGCACATCCGGCCACCGCCGCGTAAAGCCCTCTTCCGGCCACTTCCGCGTCGCGTCAATCCCCATCTTTGACCCCCAATTCACCATCCGGCTCGAATGGTCGAGCGAATCAATCGGCCCCAGCACAAACTCAATATCCCGCTGCGGATCGATGTTATTCAGCGTCTTCCAAGCCACTTCGCTGTAGTTCTGCACGTCGCATTCTTCGTCCACCACGATAATGCATTTCGTGAACATTGCCTGTCCCAAACCCCACACCGCGTGCATCACCTTCCGTGCCTGCATCGGATAGCTCTTCCGAATCTTCACGAGCATCAGGTTGTGAAAAATGCCTTCGGCCGGCATGCACATGTCCAGAATTTCGGGAATCTGCATCTTCATCAACGGCAGAAACGTCCGCTCGATCGCCTTGCCCATGTAGTAGTCTTCCATCGGCGGCGGGCCGACGATCGTCGTCGCATAGATCGGGTTTTTGCGATGCGTCAGGCACGTCAAGTGAAACACCGGATACTCGTCTTCCAGCGAATAGTAGCCCGTATGGTCGCCAAACGGCCCTTCCGTCCGCTTCTCGCCCAGCTCCACGTAGCCCTCGAGAATGAACTCGGCGTTAGCCGGCACGTCCAAGTCCACCGTCAAGCACTGCACCATCTCGACCGGCTTCTTGCGCAGAAAGCCCGCGATCATCATCTCGTCCAAGTCCGGCGGCAGCGGCAGAATCGCCGCGTACATCACCGTCGGATCCGCCCCGATCGCCACCGCCACGTCCATCCGCGTCTCGCCGGCTTTGAACCGCCGCCGATAGTGCTCGGCCCCCTGCTTATGCGTCTGCCAGTGCATGCCGGTCGTCCGCTCATCGTACACCTGCATCCGGTACATCCCGCAGTTCCGCTTGCCCGTTTCCGGGTTCTTCGTAAACACCATCGGCAGCGTGATGTACGGCCCGCCGTCCTGCGGCCAACACGTCAACACCGGCAGCTTCCGCAGGTCGATCTGGTCGCCCTTCAGAACCACCTCCTGGCACGGCCCCGAACTCACCTTCTTCGGGAAAAACGAACCCATCTCCGCCAGCTTCGGCAGCATGGAAAGCTTGCCCAACAGCCCCTGCGGCATCTGCATCTGCAAGTAGTCAGAGATCCGATCGGCGATGTCCTGGAACCGGTCCACCTGCAGCGCAATCTGCATCCGCTTCTCGCTCGCCAGGCTGTTGATCAGCACCGGCACGCTGGAGCCCTTGGGCTTTTCGAACAGCAACGCCGGGCCTCCCGTCTTCACCGATCGGTCGGCGAACTCGGTCATCTCCAGCTTCGGGTCTACTTCAAAAGGAATGCGCTTGAGTTCGCCAGCCTTTTCGAGGGCCGCAATGAATTCGCGCAAATCGCTATATGCCATATGATAAGTCCATGGTAAATCGGAACGCTCTGATCACTGGAGGCAACCGCGGCATCGGCCGGGTTTGCGCCCTCCGCTTGGCCGCCGCCGGGGCCCGCGTGATCGTCGCAGCGAGAAATATTGAAAAGTGCGAGGCCGTCGCCGCTGAAATTCGCGCCACCGGAAAAGAGGCGCTGGCGATTGCCGTCGACATGTCGTCTAAACAATCGATTCAAGCCGCCTTCTCTCAGGCGGCAAAAGATTTTGGACCCATCAGCATCCTCGTCAACAACGCCGGAATCACCAAAGACGGCCTGGCGTTGCGGATGAAGGAGGACGATTGGAACAGCGTCCTGCAGACGAACCTGAGCGGCTCTTTCTTCGCGATGCAGGCCGTCATGCAGGGGATGATGAAGGAGCGCTGGGGACGGATGATCAACATCGTCTCCGTCGTCGGCGAAATGGGCAACGCGGGGCAGGCCAACTATGTCGCCTCCAAGGCGGGCCTGATCGGCCTGACAAAATCGCTCGCCCGCGAACTGGCCAGCCGGAACATCACCGTCAACGCCGTCGCCCCAGGCTTCATTGAAACCGACATGACCGCCGTCCTCACCGACGAGCAAAAAGCCGCCATGAAGGCGATCATTCCGCTCGCCCGCTTCGGCCAGTCCGAAGACATCGCCGCCGCCGTCGAGTTCCTGGCCGGCGACAACGCCAGCTACATCACCGGCCACGTTCTCGACGTGAACGGCGGCATGTATATGTAGAATTGAAGGATGCCTATCGCCTCTGACCAACGCTTCCGTGTTGGTCTCGTGCAGATGTCCTGCTCGACTTCTCCGGACGAAAACCTCGAAAAAGCCGCCGTCAAAGTGCGTGAAGCCGCCGCCCGCGGCGCGCAGGTCATCTGCCTCCAGGAACTCTTCCGCTCGCAGTATTTCTGCCGCGAAGAGAAGGCGGACCTGTTCGATCTCGCCGAAACCATCCCCGGCCCCGCCACGAAAGTGATGGGCCAGTTGGCCAAGGAACTCGACGTCGCCATCATCAGTTCGCTCTTCGAAAAACGAGCCCAGGGGCTCTATCACAACACCGCCACCGTCCACGACGCCGGTGGCGAAATGCTCGGCATGTTCCGGAAGATGCATATCCCGGACGACCCGCTGTTCTATGAGAAGTTCTACTTCACCCCCGGCGACCTCGGCTTCAAAAATTTCGATACGAAGTTCGCGCGCATCGGCGTCCTCGTCTGCTGGGATCAGTGGTACCCGGAAGCCGCCCGCCTCACCGCCCTCCAAGGCGCCAGCATTCTCTTCTACCCCACCGCCATCGGCTGGCATCCAGCTGAAAAAGAAGAGTACGGCCCCGCCCAACTCGACGCCTGGCAGACCATCCAGCGCAGCCACGCCATCGCCAACGGCATCTACGTCGCCGCCGTCAACCGCATCGGCTTCGAAAAAGGGCCTACCGACGCCGGCCTCGAATTCTGGGGCCACTCGTTCCTCGCCGACCCCTTCGGCCGGGTCCTTACCGAGGCATCGAGCGACCAGGAAGAGATCCTCGTCTACGAGTGCGATCCCAAGCTCCAGGACGAAGTTCGCCGCAACTGGCCCTTCCTCCGCGACCGCCGCATCGACGCCTACGGCGACATCACGAAAAGGTTCCTCGACTAATGGCGACAACTTGGAGAATGCCCGCCGAATGGGAGCCCCACGAAGGCACCTGGCTCGCTTGGCCCCATGAAAAATCGGATTGGCCCGGCAAGTTCGGCCCCATCCCCCACTTCTACGGCAAGCTGATCGCCAAGCTGACCCGGCACGAGATCGTCCACTTGATCTGCGCCGATGAACGCGCCGCCAAGGCCGCCATCAAGGCCGCTCAGCAGGAGCACGCCAACCTCGCCGCGCTCGATATCCACCTCGCCCCCACCGACCGCAGTTGGCTCCGCGACACCGCCCCCATTTTCGTCAAGTCCAACACCGGCAAACTCAAAATCACCGATTGGCACTTCAACGGCTGGGCCAAATACGACAACTGGCAAAACGACGACGCCCTCCCCGGCTATGTCGCCGCCAAACTGAAACTGCCGATCGTCACCCCCACCGCCAAGCGCAAGCCTTTCGTCCTCGAAGGCGGTTCCATCGACGTCAACGGCCTCGGTACGCTGCTGACGACCGAGGAGTGTCTCCTCAGCCCCATCCAGGCTCGGAACCCCCATCTCACGCAGGCCGAGATCGAAAAGGTGCTCTGCCAGCATCTCGGCCTGACCAAGATCCTATGGCTCGACAAGGGCATCACCGGCGACGATACCCACGGCCACGTCGACGACCTCGCCCGCTTCACGGACGCCCACACCATCGTCACCGTCATCGAACCCGACCCCGCCGACCCCAACCACGAACCGCTCGCCGACAACCTCCGTCGGCTTCAATCCATGACCGATCAGGACGGCCAACCCCTCCGCATCGTCACCCTACCGATGCCCGCCCCCGTATACTTCGCCGGTCAGCGGCTCCCCGCCAGCTACGCCAACTTCTACATCGCCAACCAGCAGGTGCTCGTCCCCACCTTCAACGATCCCCTCGACCGCGTCGCCCTGAACACCCTGGCCGAACTCTTCCCCCGCCGCGAAGTCACTGGCATCGATTGCAGTGACCTCGTCCTCGGTCTCGGCACGCTTCATTGCATGACCCAGCAGCAGCCGCTACCAGGCTAGCCCGACTTTCGCCGTGCAACGCCTTTTCGGGGCTGATTTCAGCCGAACAACGGAGTTTTGAAAACCGCTGCCGTGAAACCCTTTTCCCTATTAACGGCCCAAACATTCTGGCATTTTGATGTTTCATCCAGCGCGAACCTTGCTTCCGGCTTGTCCCGCGCCGCAACCAGCTGAGGCGCTCGATCAGTCGATTCGCCGGGTGAATTGTCCCGTCGCCTGGACCGGCTCTTCCTGCCGCACCGGCACAGCTAACTGGCGCGCCAAATTGACCAGCGAGGCGTCGGTGGGCGGCTCCCGCTCCTGCGGCGTGCGGCTCTCCTCCGTCATCCACTGCCTCCGGTCCCGTTTCACCATCCCCAGTCGGTATTGCCAGACCAGAAGGATCATCTGGATCCCCAGCTTGAACGCTTTCCAAAAGCTGCCCGTCACCGACGACTCCCCCACTCGGCTCCGGTAATTCACCGGGATCTCAACGAACGGAATTCCATGGGCGACCACCTCCATCAGCAACTGCGGCCCGAAGTGCGACCCGCCAATGGTCAGATGCGGACGGATCCGCAACAGCGCACGCGCGTCGAATATGCGCAGCGTGCAACCCATGTCCGTCAGGATCGTCGTGTTAAACAGCAACTCAGTCATCTTGGCCACCGCCCAGTTGCCCCAGCGCAGGAATTTTCCCATATTGGCCCCGGCCCAGATAAACTCCCGGCTCGTCCGTGTCCCGAAGACAACCGGCACGTCGTCGGAATAGGCCAGGAGCTTGATCAGGTCGCTGGGATTAAACGTACCGTCGGGCTCAGAAAGTACGATCAGGTCGGCTCGGCAGTTATCGATGCCGCAAAGCAGCGCGTTCCCGTAGCCCTGCTTCGTTTCGAAAATCTCTCGCGCACCCGTGCCCGCCACTTGCTCCGAAGTTCCCGGAGCCGCGTTGTTATTCACCACGATCACTTCATCGGCGAGACCCGTGGCGAGATAACCGAATGTCGCCGCGCGAATCGAATCTTTTTCGTTATAGGTGGGAAAAATCACCGCTACAGTTTTGCCACGCCACATTGGTCCTTATTTCTCCCTTTCCTTCTCGGCCACAACCAGAAACTGTCCGGCCAGCGGCCGCCATGGCAGCGCCAGATAGAGGCGAACTAGCCAACCCGCTACCGGCAACCGCGACTTCATGCTGAACGGCGTAAAACGGGGCTCCGAATGCACGACTCGGTACCCGGATGCTCGCAGGAAGTCGCTGAATCCGTTGTCCGTATAAGCCGTGCGATGCGTGTAGTCGTCGAAATAGCGACCGGGCTCCAGCCGGAAATTCGGCTGCACCGCCACCAGCCGACCGCCGGGGCGCAAAACTCGCCGCGTCTCGGCCAGAATCTCCGCGCCCTGCTCCAGCGTAAAATGCTCAAAGAAATTCGAGGCAAACACCGTCGCTAGGCTCCCGCTCTCAATCGGCAACGGATCCAGCGCCGACTGAATCAGAGGCTTCACGTCCTTGCCCCAATACTCCACAAGCGCAGGATTCCTATCGATCGCCCACTTTTCACCCGCCGAGATTTCGCGTGAAAACTCTCCGTACCCGGCCCCCAGTTCCAGCAATCCACCCAGCGGATCCACCCACTTCTGCAAGTAGCCGGCCAGCGCCTTCCAGACCTTGGCCCGCCGTGGGTCGTAAGGAAATCGAATTTCGTGATAGGTGGCCAGTGCCGCCCCAAGCGTTGTTTCCATCATGATTAGTAGGGCCCCCCCGGCATCGGTTCGTACACGTATAGGCCGGCCATGTAGGGCCCCGGTAAATGCTTCACCAAGCGGTACCGCTTCCTCACCGCGTCCATCTGCGCGACCGTCAGGCGCGGAATTTCCGGATCGGGATCCGCTATCGCGGCAAGATCCTCATACAGAAGCACGGTTTGAAATTTCCCTTCCCGCACATCCTGGAGCACCTGCGTCCCATCCACACGTCCAGCCTCCACCAGCAGTCGGTAAATCAGCGGCTCTACTTCGTAACGTCGGCGTGAGCGCATCATCGGGTTGGAATCGACCGACAGCACCGGCCCCTTCCCGCGCAAGTACGGATCCAGCGCCTGAACCTGCGCCCGGAACTGTTGCTCGCCCTGGATGCGCGCCGTCAGCCCGGCAATCGCGATTCGCATATTTTGCGCGCCGTACAGCGCCAGTGGAAGCAGCAACAACGTCACCAAACTCTTGCTCGATCGGAAATAAAGCGGGAAAACATCCAGCGCATGCAACGAAAGGCAACTGCACACGACGAGCAACACCGCAAACTCAATCTGGTAGTTGGTATCGGACCCGATCTTGCCGGCCGTCGCCAAAAGCACCAGCACGGCAATACTTAGGTAGAAGAAAACCCCCGCCATCCGCGTCCCTGCCGCCTTCTTTACCCCCACCGCCACCACCAGGATCAGAGGCGAAAGCCCTACCCAGATGTACCCCAGGTGCTGCTCCCATTTATGCAGGGCAAAGGGATTCAAATTGGCGAATACCGTATTGGCGAAAAAACGCCCCTCCATCAGGGCATTCAAGCCCAAAGCCATCGCTCCGCCAATTCCTCCAACGATCCCGGCGAACCGCAAGGCCCTTTTGGGACTCTCGATGGCGAGCAGGATCAGAATCGCGGCCGGCGCCGCGACCACCGTCTGCTTCGTGAAAAGGCCGGCTACCGCGAACACGGCCGCCCGGTCCAAGGTCTCTTCTCCCAGCACCCGATACCGGGAATACTGATAGAACGCGCCCAACGTAAGCGCCACCGCCAACAGGTCCGATTGCCCTACGATCCCCCACCCCAGCAGCAATTGCGTCATACCGGCTAACGCCACGCCCGTCCAAGCGCAAAGCGTTTCCCCCGTATAGAGAATCAGGATTTTCCAGATCAGCCAGATGGTTCCCGCAAGCGCCAAAATGCTG
>JAPKZA010000434.1 GCA_026394015.1 Acidobacteriota bacterium | reverse complement strand
CGGGTCGAACTCGGAGTTCTCGAGAAATTCGCGAACCGACGCCTCCATCTTCTCGCGAAACGCTTCATCCGACATCGCGGTACGCGAGGTGCCCACCATCGCGAAACCCTGCGGAAGCCGACGTTCAATCGCGAGCCGATAAAGGGAAGGCAGCAGCTTCCGCTTGGTCAAGTCGCCGTTCGCGCCGAAAATAACTACGGCGCAGGGGGGGACACGGCGTTCGAAACGCTGCGGGTCCTGGAAAGGATTGGCTTCGGCCATGACCTTAAAAATACCATTGCGGGCTATCCTCAAGTTGTGACGAAACAGATACTGGCAATCGTGGAAGATCTTTTCTTCGCCGTGAAAATCGAAGGAGCCGCCAAAGCGGCCGGTGCCCACCTGCGGTTTGTGAAGACCGAACAAGCCGCCCTCGCCGCCGCCCCGGACGCCGAACTCATTCTCCTCGACCTCAACTGCAAGGGCCTCGACGTCTTGACCCTCCTGCCCAAACTCCCCGGCGAGCGAGTAATCGGCTTCGTCTCCCACGTCCAAACCGAACTCCGCCAAGCCGCCGCCGACGCCGGTTGTGGAACCGTCATGGCCCGCAGCAGCTTCAGCGACCGCCTACCCGCGATTCTGCAAGCGTTCCAAAACGCCCCCGCCCAATAGCCGCCCTACCCCCAACCGCCCGCCCCAGCACCGCCTCAACGCCCTCCAACGAGCGCCCCCGCGCCCCCGTCGCCAAATCCTGCGCCATCACCACCGCCGCTCGCTGCGGCGCCGTCATGGCCCGCCGCGCCTTCAGCGACCGCCTACCCGCGATGCTGCAAGCGTTCCAAAACGGCCCCGGCAGCCCCGGACTCAAGCGCAGCCCGCGCCGCCGCCAACGCGTCTCCAGGCGTCAAATTCCGCGCCATCACCAGCGCCGCCGCCGCGTTCAGCAACACAATATCCCGCTTCGGCCCCCGGTCCACATTCGACAAAATCGCCCGCGCAATCGCCGCGTTCTCCTCCCGGCCTCCCCCCACCAAGTCCGCCAACGATGCCCGAGCAATCCCGAAATCACCCGGGTACCAAACCTCCTCCCGCACCCTCTCCCCCACCCGAAAGACCGTCGTCGCCCCCGTCGTCGTAATCTCGTCCAGCCCGTCCGACCCGTGCACCACCAACGCGCACCGGTTCCCCAGCCCGTGCAACGCCGCCGCCATATTCGCCGCATCCCCCACCGACGGAGCCCCCACCAACTGCACCGAAGCCGAAGCCGGATTCGCCAACGGCCCCAATAAATTAAAAAGCGTTCGCATCTTTAACTCCGCCCGCACCGGCGCCACATGCTTCATCCCCGGATGCAACACCGCCGCAAACAAAAACGCAAATCCCGCCCGCTCAATGTCCGCCGCCATCAAAGCCGGATCGGTATGAATCGGCACCCCCAGCGCCTCCAAAATGTCCGCCGACCCACACAAAGACGACACGCTCCGGTTGCCATGCTTACCAACTTTTACCCCCGCCCCCGCCACTACGAACGCCGTCACCGTCGAAATGTTGAACGTATTCGCCCCGTCCCCGCCCGTCCCGCACGTATCCAGCAAAACCTCCCCCGGTCCCAGTCGAACCGGCACCGGCGTCAGCTTCGCCCGCAGCCCTCGCGCAAACCCCGTCATATCGGCCGGCGACAACCCCACAATCCGATAAGCCGCCAAAAACGCCGCCAACGGAACCGGCGCGACCCCACCAGACAGGATCAGATCCATCGCCATTTCAGCCTCGGATTCGCTTAATGGTTTCGATTCAGTGACTTTATGCAGGAGAGGCAAAAACGACATGGTAAACTTTAGAGTTTAGCGTATGAAAATTCACGAGTATCAAGGCAAAGCCATACTCGCCCGCTACGGAGTGCCCGTGCCGAAAGGCAAAGTGGCATTCTCTGTAGAAGAGAGATCCACGCGGGAGGTCGCGGCAAGGGCGGCGGCGTGAAGGTCGTCAAGACTGTCGAAGACGCCGTCACCGCCGCACGCAAGATTCTGGGCATGCAGTTGGTCACCCACCAAACTGGTCCGCAAGGCCAGAAGGTCGGTCGCCTTCTCATCGAGGAGGCTCTCCCGATTGAAAAGGAGCTCTACCTCGGCATCACCCTTGATCGCGCCAGCGGCAAGAACGTCTTCATGGCCTCCAGCGAAGGCGGCATGGAGATCGAAGAGGTCGCCCATCACTCGCCCGAGAAGATCCTCAAGGAAGTTATCGAACCCGGCATCGGCCTCTCCGCCTACCAAGCCCGTAAACTCGCCTTCGGCATCGGCGTCCCCGCCGCCAGCGTCAACGCCGCCGCCAAATCGATGATGGCCCTCGCCAAGGCCTACGACGAAATCGACTGCTCCCTCGCCGAAATTAATCCGTTCATCCTGCTCAAGGATGGTCGCGTTATGGCCCTCGACGCCAAGCTCAACATCGACGACAACGCCATGTTCCGGCACCCCGAATTCGTCGACCTCCGCGACCTCGCCGAGGAAGATCCGCTCGAAGTCGAAGCCTCGAAATTCAGCCTGAACTACATCAAACTCGATGGCAACATCGCCTGCATGGTCAACGGCGCCGGCCTCGCCATGGGCACGATGGACATCATCAAGTACGCCGGCGGTGAGCCCGCCAACTTCCTCGACGTCGGCGGCGGCGCCAACGAAGAGCAAATCAAAAACGCCCTCCGCATCCTGTTGAGCGACTCGGCCGTCAAGGCCGTCTTCATCAACATCTTCGGCGGCATTCTCCGCTGCGACGTCCTCGCCACCGGCGTCGTCAACGCGGCTCGCGAACTCGGCATCAGCGTCCCCATCGTCATACGTATGGAAGGCACGAACGTCGCCGAAGGCAAGAAAATCCTAGCCGAATCCGGCTTCAACTTCGCCGTCGCCGACGGCATGAAAGACGGCGCCGAACAGGCTGTGAAGGCGGCACAATGAGCGTACTAGTTAATAAAAATACTCGCCTGCTCGTGCAGGGTTACACCGGTGCCCAGGGCACCTTTCACGCGACGCAGTCCATCAACTACGGAACCACCGTCGTCGGTGGCGTCACCCCCGGTAAGGGCGGTTCGGTGCACTTGGAGCGCCCGGTCTTCAACACCGTCGCCGATTGCGTTAAAGAGACCGGAGCCAACGCCAGCGTCATCTTCGTCCCCCCGCCCTTCGCGGCAGACTCGATCATGGAAGCCGCCGACGCCGGCGTCGCCCTCATCGTCTGCATCACCGAAGGCATCCCCGTCCGTGACATGATCGCCGTCCGCCAATTCCTGAAAGGGCGCAACGTGCGTCTGATCGGGCCCAACTGCCCCGGCATCATCACCCCGAACGAGTGCCGCATCGGCATCATGCCCGGGCATATCTTTAAGCCCGGCAACGTCGGTGTCGTCAGCCGCTCCGGAACCTTGACCTACGAAGCCGTCGGTCAGCTTTCCGTCCTCGGCATCGGCCAGTCCACCTGCATCGGCATCGGTGGCGACCCCATCATCGGCACGACGCATCTCGACGCGATTCAGCTTCTCAACGCTGACCCCGACACCCACGCCATCATCATGGTCGGCGAGATCGGCGGCAACAACGAAGAGATCGCCGCGGCTTGGATTAAGGACAACGTCACCAAGCCGGTCATCGGCTTCATCGCCGGCCAGACGGCGCCGGAAGGCCGCCGCATGGGCCACGCCGGAGCCATCGCCGAAGGCGGTTCGGGCAAAGCGTCGGACAAAATGGCAGCGATGGAAGCGGCGGGTATCACCGTCTGCGCCTCGCCCGCTGAGATTGGACAAAAAGTAAAGGAAAGATTAGGACTGTAATGGAACGTACTTTTGCAATGATTAAGCCGGACGCTGTAGCGACCGGAAAGACGGGCGCGATTTTGAGCGTGATCGAACAGAACGGGTTCAACATCGTGGCCATGAAAAAGCACACGATCACCCAGAAGGAAGCCGAAGGTTTCTACGGCGTGCACAAAGAACGCGGCTTCTTTGGTTCGCTCGTTTCGTTCATGACCTCTGGCCCCTCGGTGCTCCTCGTCCTCGAAAAGCAAGGGGCGATTAAGGCATGGCGCGACCTCATGGGCGCGACCAACCCCGCCAACGCCGCCGAAGGCACGATCCGGAAGATGTTCGCCGAATCGATTGAACGCAATGCTTCCCACGGCTCCGACGCCCCGGAAACGGCCGCCCTCGAGACCGTCTTCTTCTTCACCCACTCCGACCTGCTGTAAAAACCGATGCGTCGTCTCCCTGTCATTTGGGCGGCCATTTCCATGCTGTTTGCGGAAAAGGTCGCCTTCGACAGGGTCCCCGACTCGGTTTTGGACCAGCGATTGGAAGCGGTCCAAAAGAAAAACCCAGCGTGCTTGGCCTCGCTGGCCGGATCGTTTCGCTCCGCCGGCTGCACCGACAGCGACGGAGTCGAACGCCGCACCAAGGGCTTTAAACTGCCCAACATGACCGGCGCTTCGCTGCTCCCCAGCCTCTACGAGAGTTACAAAAAGCACTCGTCAACGTCGACAGCGTCGGCACGGGGAACATCTAGGTGTGGGCCAAGCGCACCTATCGGCCCTTCACCAACTTGGCGGCGCCAATCGGCAAGGCCCCATGAATATCGAAGTCACCGGCATGGAGGTGGATTGAGCGAGGTACCGCGAGACCCACGGCTTCCTGGCAGCCTATCTTGGCGACCTGGATCTATGGATGGAAAAACTGTCCAGCCAGTAAAGATCAGCTCGGGGCCAGCGTCTTCAAGTTCGGGATCCGATCAAAGCGCCGATCATAAGTAACGAGCGGAACCCGCGCCGCAATCGCAGCAATCCACATGTCATTCTGCGGAATCGGCCGTCCACTCTTACGAAGCTCCACATAGATTTCGCCGTAAATTTTGGCGACGATCTGATTCACCGGAAGCGTATGGACGAAACGCTCTTGCTCAAACGCGTCCAGCAGAGCTCGATTCAGTGCCGTCTTCGCCCCATGCCCGAATCCTCCCTCCAACTCACCCAGAACTACCACCGGTAACCCAATCCATTTTGAAGAATCCACCAGACTCAGCATCCCCTGGTGGCCCCTGGCGAACGCCGAATACGCGTTCGTATCCAGGCAGTATTCGCTCACTTCCACATCTCCGGGTCAATCCGGCGGAAGTCCTCCGTATTCCGTTCGAATTCCTGGAACTCCTCTTCCGTCCACGTCCCGCCATATTTCGCCGCCAGTCCATTCGAAAACGGCACCGCCGGAGTCAACTGCTCGCGCAAAATCGCAATCACCGTCTCATCCAACGTGGCATGACGCAACTCGCTCTCTTTCGCCAGCGCTTCCGCCAACTCCCGCGGAACATTCTGCAGCGTAAGTTCGATTGTGTCCGTCATGTCCCCTAGTTTATCAACATCGCGTCCGCTCACAAATCCAGTTTCAACCATGGCCGTTTCACCACATTTCGGGTTCGATCTCCCGAAACGGGGCGGTGTTCCGCTCGAACTCTTCAACCTGTTCTTCGGTCCAATCGCCGCCATATTTCGCCGCCAGTCCATTCGAGAAAGGCACCGCCGGAGTCAACTGTTCCCGCAAAATCGCAATCACCGTCTCATCCAACGTGGCATGACGCAACTCACTCTCCTTTCTCAGCGCCTCCGCCAACTCTTTCGGAATATCCCGCAACGTAAGTTCCATTACGCCCCTGCGCCCATTAGTTTATCAACAACGCCTCCGTCCAACTCAAGAACTCAAACCCCGCAAACCGAACGTCCGCCGTCAGCACCCCCAACTCCTTCGGCGCCAGCTTAGTCAACCGCAAAACCGCCTCCCCCTCACTCCGGCCCGGCACCACCACCTTCGTCACCGCCTCCCGCACCGCCCATCCCGTCGGAACATTCCACTTCACCTCGAACGTCTGCGCCACCGCCGTATGGTTCATCAGCCGCAACGCCACCGTCCCCTCCGCCGTCGCATACGGATAAATGCGAGCCCAACTCTCATCCACCGCATAGTTAGCGTGGGGCAGGGGAGTCAACTCCCCCAACAAAGCCGCCCGGCGCCGCAACTCCGTCCGCATTCTCTCCATCCGCGCCCCGTCGTACCGAAACATCGGCAACACATGCTGATTAATCAGCCAATGGTCCCCGCCCAACTTCTCCAGCAACTTCAAACAATACAAATATCCCTCGTCCTCCCCTACAAAATTCCGATTCTGCAAACAGTAATCATCCGTCCCCGAAGGCGTAAACGAATCCCCCACAAAGAAGATCTTCTCCCCCGATTCCCGCTCAATCGATAGCCCGCCATGATACAGCGTCTGCCCCGGGAAAAAGTAACTCGCCATCTTGAACTCCCGCCACTCCCAACTCTCCGCCTCGCCCTTCGTCTCCCCCGTTATCGGGTTCGTCGTCAAACAAGGCATCCGATACCGGTCTGGGTGCTCCACAATATCCTGAATCTTACTGCTATAGATCACTTTCGCCCCAAACCGCTTGGCCACCTTACTCGCAAAATCCGTATGGTCGTCATGATAATGCGTAATCCACAGCCCTTCTAAATTCTTAAACCGCCCCGCCGCCTGCAACTCCTCGAGCTTCTCCACAATCAGCGGATACCCCGCGTCGAGCAAAAACGCCGCCCCCGTCGGCGACACGAGCAACCTTGAGTTCCCAATCGCGATTATCCAACCCGGCAGGTCCCGTTCCTCGGACATCGGCATCGGTACCGAAGGCGCCCGCCCCATCGCCAACTTCGCCCGCGTCTGCCAACTCTCCTCCCCCCAATACCACCGCAGCGCGTCCGTCGAAAAATGGCTATCCAGCAGCCGCTGCAGCCGATCAATCAGCAGCGCGATCTCCTTCTGCGGCTCCTCAATCGCCGGCCCCCGGTTCGGAATCAACCGATCCGGCTTCTCCCCCGCCACCAACCGCAAACTCGCAATCAGTTGCCCGGCCCGCGCCGCGAACCCATGATAGCCGCGGGTCTTCGTCTCCGGCACCTCACTCTGCAAGCTGTAAAGATCCAACAGCCGCCCTCCGGAATAAATCAAATCCCCCGTCGCAATCACCCGCTTCCCGCCCTGCTCAAACACGTAGGAAACCGCCCCCGGTGAATACCCCGGCGTCGCCAACACCCGGATCTTCGTCCCCCCAAACTCCAACAAGTCGCCCCCCTGCACCGTCCGCTCAATCGCCCGCGGCCCTACCGCCACCTTCGTCGATTTCTGCGCGTAATCATGAAATCGAAGCTGCGAAAACAGCCGCCAAAACTTCGCCGGGTCCTCCAGCGCCGCCGCCTCCCCCGCCGGAACAATCAACGCCCCTCCCGCCGGCAGCACATCCCGACGAGTCGAAGTCACCAGCAAATGCGCCGCCGTCCCCGAATAAATCGCGACGTCCCCCGGAAGCAAAATACTGTTCAAAGCCAGCGCAGTAAGTAAAATCATGCCAGCTTCCAGGGCTTCCGATACTTCCGCGTCACCATTTGATTCGCCTTTGCATCCCCCACAATCTGTTCCTTCGCATCATCCCAAGTAATCCGGCGACCCGTCCGATAAGCAATGTTCCCCAGCAGCCCGGCCTTAGTCAACTTATGGCCATACTCAATATCGCAAGTCGTCAACTTACGCGACTTCACGGAATCCAGGAACTCCCGAATATGCCCCGGCGAATCCGGAATCGTCGGCGCCGGCCGCTTGAAATCCAACACCGGCTTACCCTTCACGAATACCTGATGCGTCGCATAATCGACGAAAAGGCTCCCCGCCGACCCCTGAAACACGCACCCAATCCCCTTATCCTCAAACCCCGCCGGAGCCATCGGGTTCAAGCTCCAGGTCAAATTCATCCCCGGATACTCATACACCAAATCCAGAAAATTCGGCGTCTCCGCGTTGTCGTCCGTGATCTCCCGCCGGCCCGTCGCCACCACCGATTTCGGCGCCGTCAAATCCAGCGCCCAGTACGCCACATCCGTAATATGGCACCAAAAATCAATAAACATGCCCCCTGAGTAGTCCCAGAAGTAGCGATAGTTGAAGTGCGCCCGATTCGAATTGTACGCCCGCTTCGGCGCCGGCCCCAGCCACGTCGCATAGTCAAATCCCGCCGGCGGAGCCGCATCCGCCGGCGTCCCCAGCCCCTTCGTCTCCGACGTTTTCCAGATGTTGACGTGCTGAACTTTCCCGATCACCCCGGACCGAATCAACTCCACCGCCCGCCGATAATTCGGCAAGTCGTTGTGAATATGATTTCCCATCTGCGTCACCCGCTGGTGCTTCCGCGCCGCCGTCACCATCGCCCGACCCTCCCCGATCGAGTAACTCAGCGGCTTCTCAACAAACACGTCCTTACCCGCCGCGCATGCCTGCACCGTCGGCATCGCATGCCAATGGTCCGGAGTCGCAATGCACACCGCGTCGATCGACTTGTCCTCCAGCAACTTACGAAAATCTTTGTAAGTCTTCGGCTCCGTTCCCCGGCTCTCTTTAACGATTCCCATCGCCCGGGAAAGGTAGTTGTCATCCAGGTCGCACAGCGCGGCGACATGCATATCCGAATTCTTCAGAAAGCCGCGCAGCCTGCTCGTACCCATATTCCCCACGCCGATAAAACCGACGTTGATGCGATCGTTAGGCGCCGCCAAAGCGGCCCCGGAGAGTGCGAAAAAAGTTCGACGAGTCACGTTCACAACGATTAGTGTAATCTAAAGTTCATTTCTATCCGCTATCCTGTTACCCAAATGAGAGTCCTTCTCCTCTTCGCTCTTTCCCTCTCCTCCGCCTTCGCCCAAGGCTCCTTCAGCACCCTCCGCGGCCTCGTCACCGATTCCACCGGTGCCGTCGTCCCCGCCGCCAAGATAACCCTCAAGGAACCCGCCACCGGCGTCCTCGTCCGCGAAATACCCGCCGACGCCCAAGGTGCCTACGAAATCCCCGGCCTCCGCGCTGGAACTTACGCCCTCACCTGCTCCGCCCCCGGCTTTTCCCTCTTTACTGCCAACCAAATCGCCCTCGCCAGCGGCCAACTCCGCCGCCTCGATGTCCAACTCTCCGTCGCCGATTCCACCCAAACCGTCAACGTCACCGCCGGCGTCGCCCTCATCAACACCGAAACCGGCGCCATCTCCGGCTCCTACGACGCCAAAAAACACGCCGACGTCCCCCTCGTCGATGCCTACCCCTCCCCCAGTGCCATGCTCACCGTTATCCCCGGCTTCCAGGGCGGCTCCGGAGGCCTCGGCGGCGTCCGCGCCAACGGCCAGGGCCTCGGACAAATCATCGTCGCCATCGACGGCATCAACAACGACACCGCCGGCCAAGTCGTCAACTCCGAACAGTACGAAGAGGTCAACGCCACCGTCGTCAACGCCCCCGCCGAATCCTCCCGCATCGCCAGCGTCCAACTCATCACCAAACGCGGCGCCAACGCCTTCCACGGCATCGCATACTACAAATTCTTCAGCTCCGCCTTCAACGCCCGCAGCTTCTTCGCCCCGCGCCGCACCCCTTATCTCCAACACGAATGGGACCTCGAACTCGGCGGCGCCATCATCAAAAACAAAACCTTCTTCTACGCCAGTTGGTTCTCCCAACGCATCCCCCTTGGCTCCTTCTCCACCGCCACCGTCCCCACCGCGGCCTTTCGTAACGGCACGTTCGCCAACGCCATCCGCGACCCCCAAACCAACCAACCCTTCCCCGGCAACCAAATCCCCGCCTCCCGCGTCAGCCCCGTCTCCGCCAAAATTCAGGACAAATATCTCCCCCTCCCCACCTCCCTCGCCGCCGCCAACAACCTCGCCTTCGAAGTCCCTTTCCCAGCCGACCTCTTCCGCGGCGACTGGCTCTTCTGGCGCCTCGATCACAACTTCTCCTCCAAAAACAGCGCCGACGTCCGCTGGACCCAACGCAAAACCCCCTACGTCCTCAGCAGCGGCCTCCCCGGCCAGTTCTGGACCCGGAAACGCGACCACCAACAATGGGTCGCCTCCGACACTCATATCTTCTCCCCCTCACTCATCAACACCCTCCAATTCGGCCTCTCCACCGACTTCATCATCGACGGCGACACCGTCTCCGGCCGCACGCCCCTGGACGGCTCCCAGGTCCTCACCGAAATCGGCCTCCTTGGCTCCAACCCCTCCGGCTTCAAAGGTCAGGGCTTCCCCACCATCTCTGTCACCGGCCTCACCGGCCTCTCCCTCCAGCCCGGCGGCGTCGTCAACGATAACAGCGCTTACACCATCAACCAATCCATCACCAAAACCGCCGGCAAACACGTCTGGAAGTCCGGTGCCACCGTCCAATGGCAGCGCCTCTTCGCCGGCGAAATCCCCAACTACGGCTCCGTCTCCTTCGATGGCACCCTCTCCGGAGCCCCCTACGCCGACTTCCTCCTCGGCTTCCCCCGCTCCTCCTCCCGCACCAACCCCATCGCCAATCGCCGCCAAAACGCTACCGAAATCGGCTTCTTCTCCCAAGACTCCTTCAAAGTCACCAACCGTCTAACCCTCGAATA
>JAPKZA010000378.1 GCA_026394015.1 Acidobacteriota bacterium | reverse complement strand
GAGGGCGGGCCAGGCCAAGGGGGGCATCCAGGTCTGGACGACCTTATCGCCCATGCCGTTGACGAAATTGATATTGACCGGCAGGTTGGGATTGTTCACGGGGGCCGGGGGGGCCGGGGTGAACAGGTAGCAATAGAGCAAGAGGCTCCAGGCGATTCCGGTCCAGAGGGCGAAGGCGCGTTTGTCGTAGCCAAGGCGCCAGACGAGGCAGGCGATCACGATCGGCAACCAGGCGTGGTAGAAGGACAGCATCCGGGTGAAGAGGGGAATCGATTCGGCGAACATGTAGGATGTGGTGCCGGTGGAAGGGAGTCCGGCGGCGGTAAGGGAGAGGTCGACGACCCAGAGGGTTTGCGGGAGCAGGATGCCGACGGCGGGTAGGGAGATCAGGAGCGGGCTTTCCAGCCAGACGGCGACGAGGGTCATCAAGACGGCGACGTCGCAGAAGTAGAGGAACGTGGTTGGCCCGTAGTCCTGGTAGTAGATCGGGATGAGCACGGCGCAGAAGGCCGAGTAAAAAATTTTGAGCCACCAGGGTACGTTTTTGCGCGTCATGTTGAGATCTCCGTTATTTTACTTGGCGGCCATTACGGCTCGATTGCAGCGGGGTGTCAGGATTGTTTGCAGAGAAAGAGGTTGAATCAGACCCCATGGCTCACACTGAGGATCGTCATCACGAAGTTGCCCAAGGCGAAACCACCGTCCAGCTCGCGCTCGAAGCCGGCCACTACTGGTCGACGGTGTGGCAGCACAGTAGCAATGCGCAGCTTCGACAACTGCGCAAGCATCACAACGTTCTGTTGCCCGGCGATGTGCTGTTTATTCCGGCCATCCGGGTTCGCGAGGTCTCCAAGGCCACCGACCAGACGCACAAGTTCGTGCGGAAGGGGATTCCGGAGAAGTTCAACTTGCAGTTCCTCGACTACGATAACAAGCCGTTGGCTGACGCTCCGTACGTGCTGACTTTGGATGGCACGGCGACGACTGGCAACCTGGACGGGGATGGCTGGCTGCGCGTATTCGTGCGACCGGATATTTGTTCGGGGCGGATTGAGGTGGGGGAGCATGGCAGCCTAGCGGCGTGCGACTTGAACTTTGGGCATCTGGATCCGTTGGCGACGATGACCGGGGTGCAGGCCAGACTGCGGAACCTGGGCCTGTATGACGGACCGATTGACGGAGAGGTCAACGACCTATTGAAAGAAGCGGTGCGCGCCTTCCGCTTGGCCGAGGAGCTGCCGGAAGGGGATGAGATCAACGACGAATTGCGCCAACGGCTGGAAGCCAAGCACCGGAGTTAAACCATGCCAAATAGTCCATTGCTCAACGCCCACCCCAAGGATTACCACTTTGAACCGGCCCAGGCGGACCAGTTACGCATGGAGCAGGGGGCCTATGGGGAGCGCTTTCGGTCTCCGGTGGCGCCGCAGCAGCAGGCGTTGGTTTCCACCGCGATCGAGCAGGTTTGTCGGCCGACGATTCTGCTAGAGATCATCTTCTACAGCAAGATTCACCTGGTGACCCCGGATGAGTTCGTGCTGAAGGCGAAGGATTACCATAAGATCCTGCGCGACGAATCGCTGCTGCTGTATAACGACATCAAGGATAACCGGAAGATCTACCAGGAATGGGCGGACCCGGATGGCTTTATTGAGAGTGCGGTGGCGAACACGACGGCCGGGTTTGCGGCGGCGACGGATGCGGTGGTTGGCTTGTTCAAAGCGGTGAAACGAGCGCCGAAGCCGGACATCAACGAGTTCGATAAGCTGATCGAACGGTGCACGAAGGTGGCCTACGATGTGAGCGCGGCCGCCAGTGCGCTGCACTACGAAAATATCCATTCGTTGGGCATCAACCTGGCGCTGATCCGGGAGGATTCGCGGCGCTTGTACAAGGCGGTGGACCTGTTTCGCAACCGCGCTATCGATTCGGCGGAGACGATTACGAAGGGGTTGGAGACGGCCGAGGGCGCTTCGTTTCAAGTCCTGGCGCTGGTGCCGACGCTGACCGGGATGGATCCGTTGCGGGAGGCGGCGTATCGGATCAGCCTGATTGTGTTGCGGGCGGGGGGACGGTCGGCGGGCGCGGCGTTGGCGGAGACGAGCATCATTCGCGAGCTTTGCGGGGTGCTGAAGGCGGATGTTCCGCCGATGTTGGTGGAGGTGATTTCCAGTGTGCTGCGGGGGGCGATTCCCAAGGGCGCGGGTAAAGAGTTTTTGATCTTCATCGTGAAGCAGGAGGTGGAGTTCCTGTGTGACCTCGCGCTGCTCGTCAACCAGAAAGGGACGCAGTTGAACGAGGAGGACCTGAAGCAGCTTGGAATGAATCGGCTGACCAGTTGCCTGTCGGAGCTGTTGAGTAAGGTGTTGGGTGGACGGCCTTCCGATACGGGGGTGCAGCGTATTGCGAAGTCGCTGGCGGAGAGCACGATCAACACCCTTTGGCGCGACATCCTGGCGGCGCGCGAAACGGCGAAGACGCAGGGCCGGGAGTTTTGGGATGTGTTCCTGGCGGAACTGCCTTGGACGATCGTTAAGATTATCCAGGGGACCTTCGTGGGCGCGCTGCAACGGAACGCCAGCCGGATCGCGTTTGAACCGCATTCGGAAGACGGGCAGCAAAAGGCCCTTGACGTGATGAAGGCTCAGAAGGCTTCTTCCATCTTCACGGGCCAACGGGTGACGCAGCCGAGCCGTTCGAACGCGCCGAAACGTGCACCTTTGGGGCCGATGTCGCTGGCCGAGTATCGGCAATGGCAGCAGGATCTTTGTTTGCATCCGGACATTGCGGGGCAGCTTCGGCGCTATGCGCACGATTCCGAGCAGTACGTCGCCTTTCGCGTGCCTAGCGACGCGATGGCCGCACACGCCGCCGAGTTTTCCAAACGCCCCAAGCCGCTCTGGGTGAAAGCCAAAAGCGCGACGTTGGGCCCGACCGAAGGCCTGGTGACCAAACCGACGAAAGAGCGACCGATCCGGGAGGACAACGACAAGGCGATCGCCACTTGGGAAAAATCGATTGATTCGATCAAGAAGAACGGGGCGCTGGTCCGCGAGGACGGCGTTCTGTTCCACCCCGACATGCTGCGGGACGCGGGCAAGATGGACAAAGCCAACGCCGCGATCTATGAGCGGGCGGCCCAGATTCTCACCGAGTTCCAGGCCAAGGGCCACTACGATCTCACCGACCCCAATACTGTTTTGGCTCTGCAGCATGCTTATCCCAACGAAGCCGGGGCCCTCCGCCAGATTTTGCAACAAGCCCGTGTTGGCTACTATCCTGATCTCGATTTGGCGGAAGTGTTCGACGCGAACACGGGTGACCGGATCCCGGTGGGGGCCGGCAATGAGAAAGACGCGGCCGAACTGGCGTATCTGCAGCGGAACCGAAGCAATCTGGATGAGGTGGTCAACATCAACGACGACGTGCGGAATCTGCCTCCGGAAGCGCGGGGCCCGGACGGCAAACCGCGGGTATCGCTCGACAACAAATCGCCGCATGTGCAGAGCCTGTTTCAGCACGGGGCGGATAACGAGTATTACCGGGGCGGGGAAGGGGGGCCGATTGCGGTGGTGGGGCCGGATGGCAGAAAGTGGAGGTATCCAGACAGGGCCAGCTTTGAGGCCGGTATGAGAATCACTTTGGGGCAGAAGTATCAGGACCCGGGCCAGCGAAACGTGCGCGGGATTCTGATGACGAAGAACTCGAAGGACGATCCGACGTCGGGGGCGATGGCCAAGGGCTCCGGCGAGCGGATCGATACGGTGAAGTTTAATCGCATTCGATGGTACTACGAGCGGGTGCGCCAAGACTCGGACGGCGGGGGCACCGAGGTTGCGATGAACGACATTTGTATGAGCCTGTATCAGCGCGGCCTGAGCATCAAGGCGGAGGTCTTCGCGCTGGCCCAGGGCGGCCGTTGGCGGGATCTGCATTCGATTCTGCAACAACATGGCACGTTTGCCGCGATGGATCGCGATGGTAAAAATCTGGTTATCGCCGGGGCGACGCCGGAGTCGTTTGCCAATGGTTTGGCGCGGCTGGCGCGGACGGCCGTGGACCTGGGAGCGATGTTTGTCCCCGGGCTGACGGTGTGGTTTGAGTTATATAGTTCGTATAAGCCGGTAACATCGGACTTCATCTTGAACCGCATTGGGGGCCGGGAGACGGGAGTAACATCGGCGGTGGAAGATGTTAGTTCGGCTGTCCCGAGTTTCAAGCCCAAGCCGGGTTCGAAGATGTACGCCTTTTGCTTGGATGGGTTTCACGCGTCGTACTCTCCCCCCCCTCCGCCGCCGTTGCCGGAATCGACGGCCAACCTCTCGGCGGAGGAGCGGAATCGGTTGTATCGGGAGCATACGGTGGGTTCCTTCGGGTTGAACCCGCCTGGGTTCGGCAAGGTGGAAGGGCAAAAACTGATGGCGGTTTGGGATGACTTGACGACGCGAAAATTGACTTACGACGAGGTGAAGATCCTGGGTTGTCCGGTGTCGGTTTTCACAGCTGGCTTGGCGGCTTGCCCGGGGAATGTGGAGCCGATGGAGATTCCGGACCTAATCCAGCGGCAGGAGCGGCCGGCGATGCTCGTGAGTTAGAAGCTGTAAGTATGCGAGAGGTAGAAGAGACGTTGGCCTAAACCGGGGGTGGTGCGGCGGAAGAACTCGCCGGTGAAGAAGTATCCGCCGCCCCCGGCGAAGGAGTAAGGCCCGCGTTTCCAGCCGATGAAGAGGTCGAGTTCGCGGCCGAGATGGCTACCGGCGGTGCCGCGGGGGGAGCGGGCGATGGCGCGGCCTTGGGCGTTGTAGGCGGCGTCGGTGCGGTCGGCGAGCCAGCTATCGTTGAACATGGTGGAGAGGCTGAACTTGGGGGTGAGGGCCCAGACGGCGCTGGAGCGGATGTTTTGGACGTTGCGCCAGCCGAGGAGATCTTCGTGGCCGAGTTTGTCATGCGCCGCGGGGTAGAGCTGGTCGAAGGTATGGCTGGCGGTGGGGCTTTGGCCTCCGGAGGCGTACTTCCACTCGGTGGCGACATCCATTGTGCGGGCCAGGAGGGGGAACTTGTAGCCGATTTGGCCGACGTAGGCGTAGGCGCGATGGGGTGCGTTTTCGATGCGGCCATTTTGCAGGATACCTTCGACGGTGAAGCGGGCTTGTTTGGAGAGGCTCCCGGCCCAGCGGAAGCCTAGGGAATCGGTCCGGAGGCGGCCGAAGCCGGTGAAGCCACCGGGGCGATTTTGGGTGTGGCGGAGGGCGTAGACATCGACGACGGACTGGATCCAGAGATCCTTCCAGGAGTTGTAGGTTCCGAAGACTCGGTCGCCGAGGATGGGTTTGTTCCAGCTGGTGGCGGAGGGTTTGATGGGCGATACGAGGAGGAGTTCGAAACGGGCGTGGGGGGTGCGCCACCAGGCGCGGGCGAGGTCGTACGTACGGGCGGTGTAGGCCCATTGGGGCGCTCCGATGAGGCGGGTATCGCCGTACTGGACCATGCGGCGGCCGAGGTCTCCGCCGGGGCCGGTTTTGGCGGCGGGGAGGATTTCGAAGTAGGATTCCTGGACGTCGAAGGGATCGCGCATGGTGCCGGGGGCGGTGCGGCCGAGGAAGGGGGCGCGGGAGTCCTGGCCGAGTCCGGTGAAGCGGATCCAGGGGGTGGGGGTGTAGGTGAGTCCTAGACGGGTGCGCATGAAGTTGGCGTGGGTGGAGAGGGTTCGGCCGAACTCGCCGGGGTTGCGGAGTTCGATGCGGGAGCGCATTTCGAAATTGAGTTGGACCTTGGAGCCGGTGGCCTTTTTGATGGCGTTGAAGAGGTCTGGGCCGGGATCGGCGGCCCATAAGGGCTGCATGGATAGGGCGAGGAGGGTGGGACCCCAGGCGAGACGGGGCCGGAGCCTGCGGAAAGGCATAGTTGAGGATAGCTCGTTCGGTTCGGTGCCTGCCGCGTGGCCCCGGGTGTGAAATAATTCCGCAGTTACCTGATATGGCTTACCCATTTCCTGCTTTCGACTTTTCGCAGATTTTGATTTGTAAGGATCCGGCGGCGCCGGGCGACAGAGAAGGGTTTCCGAGCGCAGAACGGCTCTCGATTGACCCCGAACTTCATGAACTGGGGTGCCGGTCGATGGTGGACCTCGGGGGTGGGATGCCGGAGTGTTCCGGGAAGATATGGGCGATCAATTTTCTGCGGCCTTTGACGGTAGGGCAGGCGGACGCGGCGATTGCCAAGGTTCGCGGTTTCGTGAAGGGACCGGTCTTTGAGATTGGGCTGACTCCCCGGCGCTATCTTCCCATGGGTCCGCTGGAGCCTGGCCCGACCCCCAGCTTTTCGCTGGGGAGGAGGCCGGTGGCGGGGTGGAAGTCGGATCAGGCCTGGAGTTGTGGAGTCACCGCCGCTCCGGTGGCGTCCGCTTGCGGTGCCGAGTTGCTGCGGAAACGGGCTTGGGCGGCTTACGCCCCGGGCTGGCAGATCGAGGCTGCGGGGACGTCGTTGGAACTAGGGAAGAAGTCGAAGATAGAGATCGTGGTGCTTGATTCCGGGGCCGACCTTCAGCATCCCGCCCTTGGCAACTGGATTTCGTCGTTGACAACGACTTCGCTTGAGGACCTGTCGGGCCATGGATCCCATGTTGTTTCCAGTATTTGTGCCCAACAGTGGGGGACGGCTCCGGCGGATGCGGTCCAACTAGCGGACGACTACCACGTGGATTTCATGCCGGCCGGTGTTTTGCCGAAATATGCGCTCCGATTGGAGAACGTGGCCAGCTCTGTGCCCGTGATCGGTGCCGATGGATCGAGAACGTTTGAGGTTGACGTGGTTCGTTACCTTAGTGCGCTCCTAAAGCTTGCTTCCGAACCGACCACCTCTGATGCGCGGATCCTTAACTTGAGCTTGGGGGGGCCGATTCCTTCGGCGATCGAGCGAGCTTTACTGACTCAGATTGCGAAGGCGAAGAGTCTGGTGGTGGCGGCGGCCGGTAACCAGCGAGCGGGGGAGGGGTCGAGGCAGGTCCTTTACCCGGCCGGATACCCGGAATGCATTTCGGTGGGGGCGTCAAGCCGGGACCTCCATACGTTCGGCTTCCCGGCGGTGCCGTGGGTTTGGAGCAACGACGGGACTACGGCTGAGCGTTCTTTCGTTGGTCGGGAGGCGGTGGACGTCTACGCTCCGGGCCGTAATATCGTGGGCGCCTTGCCGGTGTCGTTGTTGAACCAGTCGCATCCGTTTGGCTACAAATCGGGGACGTCGATGGCGACCGCCTTTGCGACGGGGATCTTTGCGGTGCGCTTATCGCGGATGAGCAATTTGCCGTCGGATCTTTGCAGCGATGCGGCTACGGCGTGTAAGGCAACGCTGCCGGACTTAGCAGGCCGAGGGGGCCATATGGTCGACGTAGCGAACTTTATCGGCCCCCTTATTTGAGGAACGGCGCCCAACGGACTTGCTTCGGCCCGGCAGGATGG
>JAPKZA010000198.1 GCA_026394015.1 Acidobacteriota bacterium | reverse complement strand
CCGCAGCCTCCAACCATCCCGCCCGAATCCCCTTCTTATAAGAGGCCGCCACCATCGCCGTCGCCGAAAACTCCGCGTACGACTCCGGATGGTCAATCACCTGATGCCACATTCCCTTAGCATCCTGCTTGCGCAACAAAGCCGTCGCCAACGCCCGAAAACTACTCAGCACCCGCGCATCCGGCTTCGCCATCGTCTCCAGCAAAAGCGCCTGCCCTAACAACGCAAACGCATTCCCCCGCCCCCACGCGGTTTCGTCCAATGGCGAATGCCGATAAATCCCGTCCGTCCGGAGACACAGCTTTTCCATAAACCGCAAATGCGCAATCGCCTTTTCGTACTCCCCCGCCGCGCCTAGGATCGGACACGCCATGAACACCGAATCGCTCATCTCATTGTGCAAGGGCGCAATGATCGCCGCCGCCGCTTTCACCCGCTCCGTCTTCCCCAACGCCGCAAACAATAAATGTCCGCTCCCATGGCTCCCCGTCGCCTTGGCCAAAGAATCCTGGCGGCCGTCCAAATACGGGGCAACCAACCGGTCCACCAACTCCCGATTCCCCAACGCCAACTGCCCCATCACCGCAAACGCCGGGATGTAGACGACCTCCTTCAACTCCCGCCCATACACCGCCGCCAACTGCTCCAACACCTGCCGCGGCGTCCGCGCCAACCGTTCTTCCATCTCCAACCGCAGCAGCGACTTCTTCGGCCGGTCAAAAGGCGCTCCCCGCGTCACCGGCACTTTCCCGCGCAACGCCTCGACCAGCCCCGGGTAATCACTCAACATCACAACCGCATCCGGCGCAATCGAATGCAACTCCCGCCACACCCGGTGCGCCTCCCCGTCTTCCCGGTAAGCCACACCCGACGGAGGAAACACCGGCGACCCCTTTACCGGCACATCCACTACCGTATAAAGCTTTACCAACTGCCGCCGCATCTCCTGCACCCTCGGCAGATCCCCCACTACCGCCACCACGGGCCGATCCTGTCCGTTCAATCCCGCCGCTGCCATCGCAAGAATAATCAGTGCCTTGTGCATTTGATTTCTAGCGTATCCTAAGCCTGGAGCCGTTCCCATGCGCCTGTCCGTTTTTCTTTTCGCACTCTCCCTCCAAGCGCAACCGCTTTTCTTTCGCGGCGTCTCCTTCACCGCCGAACGGGGCGTCCGCTACGAGTCCCCGGAAGCCATCGCCCAACTCGACCAACTCACCAAATACGCCGTCGACAGCGTAGCCCTGATCCCTTTCGCGTTCACGCCTCGCGGCGAAACCAAAATCATGTTCGGCAACGACCGCTCCTGGGAATCGGACGCCGGCATCACCACCGCCGCCCGCGCCGCCCACGAACGCAAAATGAAGGTCGTCCTGAAACCCCAAATCTGGCCCAATAAACCCATCGATCTCAAGGACCCCGTTGCCCGCAAAGCCTGGTTCGCCAACTACCAAGCCATGGTCGTTCACTACGCCAAACTCGCCGCCACCATTAACGCCGACCTGTTCTGCATCGGCACCGAACTGCAATACGCTACCGTTCACGAACCCGAGTTCCGCAGCCTGATTCAAGCCGCCCGCGCCAACTTCAAAGGCCCTCTCACGTATGCCGCCAACCACGGCGAGGAGTTCGAGCGCATCACCTTTTGGAATGCCCTCGACTACATCGGCCTCGATAACTACTACCCCCTCCCCGACACCCTCGACACGAAACCGCTCGCCACAAAACTCGAAGCGCTCCACAAGAAGTACCGCAAACCCATCATCTTCACGGAAGCCGGCTACGCCGCCGCCCCCAACTCCCATCGGACCCCCTGGGAAGACCGCTCCGAACGGCCCGTCCATTTGGAGGCACAAGCGAAAGCCTACAACGCACTTCTATCAACCTTCTATCTGAAACCCTGGTTCGCCGGCGTCTTCTGGTGGAAGCTCGGCACCAACGGCTTCGGCGGCCCGCAAGATAACACCATGACCCCCTGGAACAAGCCCGCCATGGACATCATCAAGCGCTGGTATCAAACCCGCCGCGCCACCACCCCCACCGATTCCAGGCCGTCCAAGTAGACCATCTTCTGTCCGATTTTTCGCTCTTACAGAATCCAGCCTGACGAACTAAGGTCAATTCCACCCACTCGCTCTACAACCGCATCAGCGTTCTGCGCGCCGAGCGCAACCTTAGCCGTCAGGACCTCGCCGACGCGCTCGGCGTTGCTTACCAAACCATCGGCTACATGGAACGGGGCGACTACAACCCCAGCCTGGAGCTGGCCTTCCGCGCCAGCGAACTCTTTGGGCTGCCCCTTGACGCCATTTTCTCGCGCCAACCCTTCCGCCCCTCAGCGAACAAATCTACGGAAACCGCAAGAAATCGGAGTAATCCCTCATGCGTCCCCACCTGCTTATCTATGGCATCGATTTTCGGCGTCAATCCAATCGCCGCCTCGCCTGCGTCGCCACCTACGTCGGCTACATCCTGATCGTCGGCTCGCTCTGGGTCGGTGGTCAGCTCGGGTCTCTGCCCATCGCCCTGGCGGCCATCCCCGCCGCCCTGATCCTCGTCACCGGATGGTGGGTTCTGAATGAGGTCGCCAAGCTCTACTCGGTCGACAAGCTCGACGAACGCGAACTCCAGGTCCGCAATCAGGCGTTCTTCCGCTCCTACCAGATCATCGCCGGCCTCACCGCACTCGGCCTCATTTATGCCCAGCTAGCCGTTGAACATCCCCATCGCCTCTGGCTGCCCTACAGCTAATGTCCGATACAAGCCCTCGTCTGGGGATTTTTGCTCCTCTCGATCACCCTGCCCCACGCCTTCATCGCCTGGCAGGACCCAGACTACGAAGCGTAACCACCGTAGCCCCCCATCCCCCCGCCTCCATCGGGGCATCCCCAAAGCTTTCGACTCCTGGCGTTCTCCCCAAAACTCGTCTCACCGTTTCCCGCTGCACCCCAATCCCCTTCCCGTGCACAATCCGCAAAGCCAGAAATCCCCGCGCCAAGACCTCTTCCAGCCATGCCTCCACCACCCCCTCCACATCCCGCGCCGGCACCGAATGCAGGTCCAGCGTGTCCGTGATCGGCCACTCAAACACCAATTCGTTCTCGTCGTTAGATTGACCGGCGGACATCTGGTTGCTATATTACAAGGTAGCTCATGCGTTGTGCGGTGCGGTAGCCAAGTGGTAAGGCAAGAGTCTGCAAAACTTTTATTCGTCGGTTCGATTCCGACTCGCACCTCCATTTTTTTCTTGTGCGCGCATTTTCTAGGCGCGCAAGACCCCCGAGCTCTCCTCGATCAGGCTCTTCAGACGAAGAAGGACCTGTACCCCCGCATCAAGGACTACCTGGGGCGGGAAGACATTCGTTACTACCGCACCGAACTCCCCGGCAAGCGGAAGCAGACCGACTGGAGCACGTACGACGTTTTCGTGGTCGACCGCAGACGCGTCTTCCGGCTCATCGCCCGTAATGGCAAACCCATCAAGCCCACCGACCGACCCACCGTCACCAACCGCATCGCGTTTCGCGTCGAAGATCTCCCCCAAAACCACGCCCTCACCCTAAGAGGCGAGGCCACCCTCCTTGGCCGCAAATGTTGGGTCGTCGAAGCCATCCTCAACCCAGCCTCCCCCGACAACGTCTCGCGCGAGGCAGGAATGTCCGCCTCCGATGCGACGTTGTGGATCGACCAGCAAACTCACTACCTCCTCAAAGAAGAATCCCGCCTCCGCCGCCGCTGGAACGGCTTCCCCGAAGGCTCCGTCGTCACCTACGAAGCGCTGCTCCACCAGGATCTCCCCCTGACCGGTCGCATCCACCTGCAACGCGAAATCCCCCGCGGCAAAACCCAAACGCTTCTCGAAACCGAACAAATCTACTCGGACTACCGCCGCTTCGGCGCCGAATCCGCTATCGAGTTCAATCCAGTGAACTAATCCGCCCCATCAACTCCGCCTGCCGCTTGGTCCCTGTTTTCGACATTGCCCGTTTCAAATGCGTCCGCCCCGTCTGCTCGGCAATCCCCAAGGTTTCCGCTGCCTCTTTCACCGACATTCCCGACGCTAGCTGGGCCGTGAACCTCGCCTCGCTTGGGGTCAGCCCGAACAACGCTTCGAGGTGGTTGCTGTCAGCCGACGCCCGCCGTTCCGGATCTCGGATTTCCATGATCGCCGCCACCCGCGGTATGCCCACCGGGTGCTTCTCCGCCGCCGGAATCGGTCGCACCGTCGCCCAAAGTGGCGTCCCTCGCCGCGATCGCGGAATCGCGAACGAACGCAACCAGCGTTCCGGCTTTACCGGATCCTTTTCCGATAGCATGAGCCGATCGCCCACCAACTCCAGGCCCTTGCACTTGGCGACTACTTTTCTGAACACCTTGTTCTGGTCCAAAAGCTGGCCCTGGGGATCCAAAAACGCGACCCCATAAGGCAAGGATTCAAAGCAAAGCCGCAATCCCGCGCACCCCCGCAGCGCTTCCAAACGCTCCTCGAGCAAGGTGACGCTCTGTCGAATATGGGCCACGATCCGCGTCCCCATCGACAACTCGTGATCCGTCAACGGGCCCGCCGACTTTGGCCGAACCAGCGTCAAGAAGGATTCCAACTCCGCCCGCCGCGAAATCCACGCCCCACCGCCGTAGTGCAGCCCATGCGGCCCCAGGTACTCCTGATAAACCACCGTCGCCTCCAACTCGGCGTCGGTAATCACACTCTCCGAGCGCGCAAAAAAACCCTCCTCCGTTGGAAACCGGTCCAACCGCAGCAACCAAGGATCCTGCGCCAGCCACTTTTCCTGGTACTCTTGCCGCGCGGCGTCGCTCTGTCCCCAAAAGCACGTCGTGTTCAATTCCGCGTTTCGGCGGGACAGCATCCAGAAACTACCTGTCGTGCAACCCATGATTTCGCAGATCTGACGCAGTACTTCTGGCCATAAAGCCGCCTCCCGAGAGGCCTGATAGATCGCTCCGGTCAATTTATCGAGTTGATCAAAAAACATGATTGAATTTTGCGCTTTGTCCCCTAAATGGGGGATGTGCTAACCGGCGTCTTACCGTTACACTCTTTTTTACCGCTCGACCTTTTTTTAAGCCGGCCCGGTCTGGGATCTCCGGGGATCGACGTCTGCAAGGTACTTTAGCCATACTCTGCGCAACGAACGATCTGGACAAGACCCCTACTAGGGTTAGCGAAAAGGACGAGCGGTTCAGGACGCAAAATCCAACTTTATTTACAGTTCCTTGACGCGGAGGTTACGGAACTCCACCCGCGAACCGTGACCGAGAAAGCCCAGGTAACCGGACTTCCGCAACAAACCCGGGTGCTTCTTCAGTACCGCCGGATCGGTCACAGTCGACAAATCTGCCTCTGAAATCACCTTTCCGTTCAATGTAACGGTCACTTTCGACCCATCGACCCGGATCTCTTCCTCGTTCCACTCCCCGGCCGGCTTCAACGCCTCTCCATTAGCCGGAAACACGTCGTAGACACTTCCATGCCGCTGCGTCGGCTTGATCTTGCCCTTGTACAGCTCATGGTCATGATCCAAAATCTGGATCTCCATTCCCTGATAAGCCGCATCTCCGGTCAACGGTGCGCGGATCCCGACGCCGTTGTTCCCTCCGGGTTCCATCTTGAATCCGAACCGGAAAATGAAGTTCCCGTACTGCTTCCCCGTGTAAAGGTTCCCTCCCCCATCCTTGGGACACACAATCGTCCCGTTCTCGACGATATAGCCCGGCCCCCGCCCCCCCACGAGTTGCCAGCCCGCCAAGGTCTTCCCGTCAAACAGGGAGACAAACCCCTCCTCGGCCGCCATCGCCGCTCCCGCCAAAATCATCGAAGCAATCAAAACGCGCATAAGCTCTCCTCTATCTGGAAACTGCCCCCGCCGGGCTCGGCGATTCCGCCCCCGCCTGCGTCGCAGCATAGGCCTTCCGAATATCCTCCGGAAAACCCGACATTAAGGTTTCTATTCTATCCCGGATCTTGGCCACCACCGCCGGGTTCTCCGCCGCCACATCGAAGCTCTCATCCCGATCCGTCACCACGTCATAGAGTTCCGGATTCGCCAGCCGAATGTTCTTCCGCCCCGCCGCCGGTGCCGGGCTGTAGGTCACCTTGTTATAGCGAGCGATATGCAGCTTCCACTTCCCCCACCGCGCGCACTGCACGTGCACCCCATCAAAGTACAGAATCACCTCCCGCTCGAGCTCTT
>JAPKZA010000120.1 GCA_026394015.1 Acidobacteriota bacterium | reverse complement strand
TGAAGTCCTTGAGCAGTGCGAAATCCTCATTGATGGTCCAGGGTGTCCGGAGGTAGTTCATGCGGCGTGGCGTATCGCCGTAAACCATGTTCGGCGGAAGGACAAAGGCCGCCTTATTCAAATACGGCACGCTGAACGCCACACTCTTGTCCGAACTCCACTGCGGGTTAATCAATGGCACCGAGCCGTCGGCCACTCCGGGGGCGAAACTGCACCGGGCGTTGCTGCCCGCGCCAAAAAAGTTCTGGCTGCAGTTCACCACCAGCGGCGTCCCGCTGACGTAGGTGTGGATGGCCGAAACCTTCCACCCGCCCAGCACCGCGTCGGCGACGGAGTTGGCCTTGGTCATCCACTTTCGCCCCTTGCCGAAGGGCAGATCATAGACGTAGCTGACGCGGAGGTTGTGCGGCGTATCCTGATTGGCCACCGCCTTATCCAACTGCCGGTTGTACTGGTTCTGTACCGCGCCGTCGCTGGTGCGATTGGCGTCTTCGCCATTGGAGCCCGAGATCAGCTTGCACCAGGTATAGGAAACCAAGAGGAACAGGCCCCTATTGAAACGGTGTTCGAAGCTGGTCTCCAAGGCATGGAATGTGGAGTGCCCATCGTTCTGCCCGCCGGCGCTGCTGTTAATGTCCGAGTACTGCGGGAAGGGCCGCAGGGCCTGTTGCAGTTGCAGGTTGGTGGGGAAGCTGGCGTAGGGTAATTTGAAGCCGGCCGCAACCACCACGGGGTTGTTGATGACTGCACTTACTGGGCTGCTCAGCAGGCTGCCGTAGGTCTGCCAGTATTTGGGATCGAGCTGATTCTGCGACTGCTGGCGCGAGAGGAGCTTCACGCCAACCACGCCATGGTAAGTAGCGCGGAGCATGGAGTTCGCCGTGACGGCGCGTTCCAGGGTGAAGTTCCAATCGGCGAAATAGGGAGCCCGGCCAGCCCCGGCGAAGTAGAAGAAAGGTGCCTGGTTGAGGAGATTGGCGCTCAACGTGGCGGGGTCCTTGACCGGAGGCTTCAGCGCGTTGATCTGCGCGGCGAATGGAAGGAACCCGGTGGGGACGAGATAAGCGATTCCATTGGAAAGCGAATTGGCAATGGACCCGAAAGTACCGCCGAAGCCCTGGATGCCGTTGTCGGCGTTGCCATCCTCACGGGAGGGCTGGAAGTAAATGGCGCTACCGGAGCGAACCACCGTTTTCGAATCCAACTGGTAGGCGAAGCCCAAACGGGGGCCGAAGGCGTTCTTGCGGGTGTCTCCAAACCGTTCCGGCGCCCCATTTACGCCGGCGATCACCATCGCGCCGGGCAGGCCGCCGGCGGCCGCGTTGGGACATGTGGGACAGAAGTTGCTGTTCTTGCCGTTGCGCTCGATCTTTGGGATGGGCAACTCATACCGAAGGCCGATGTTGAGAGTGAGCTTCTTGCTCACCTTGAAATCGTCCTGCGCATACCAGGCGTAGTAGGGCCATTGGAATGCGGTATCGCCAGGATAGCGGAAGCCGCCGCCGCTGGCCGCGCCAAGCAGGAACGACGCCCAGTCCGACCCGCTGTTGGCGACATTCGGATTGCCGGTACCCGCGGCGCTGTAACCCACAGTGCCGAAGGCACCATTGAAATCCAGCCTCCGGTAGATACCGCGCAGATACTCCATGCCGAACTTGAAGTTATGGCGGCCATGGAGCCAGGAGATCTGCTCCTTCAGGTTCGTAGTGCGCTGGCGGGAGTCCGTGAAGACACTGTTGCCCCATTGAATGCCGGCTACTGAATAGACGCTAGAGGTGCCGGGCGCGAGCGGCGCGACGGTTCCGGGGATGTAAGTTGCCCTAGCCAAGTCGGCGGGGAAGCTGCTGACGTAGCCCGGCGCCTCAATGATATGCCGGTGGTTGAACCCGATCGTGAGGTGGTTGAGCAGATTGGGGCGGATGACATAGTCGTCATTAAAGCGGTGGTAGATGACGGTGGACTCCGAAGGGAAGCCGGTGCCGGGTAAGCCTTCCAGGGCATTGATGCTGGGCCGGGCGGGGCTGAAGAAGTCGCTGTAGAGGTAGCTGGCGCGATGCTTGTCGTTGAAGGTGTAGTCCCCTTTGATAGAGGGCAGGCGGGTGCGGGAGGTGGAGTAGCTCCGGGAGCGGTAGTTGTTGACGATGCGGGTGGGATCGTCGGGGCGCGGGACGAGCGATAGGAGCCGTTTGGCGGTGGGGTCGAAGCGTTCGGGGCAGATCACGTCCAGGACACCGTTGCACTGCATGCGTGGGCGATTGGCGGCGTTGGCGATGACGTTACCGCCGCCATCGAAGGGGTCATAGAGAGGGATGGTACGGCCCGCGGCATCGACGTTGCGGCGCATGTCGCCATTACGGAATTCATCCACGGGGGTGGTGACGAGGGCGGTGGACTGGCCGTTGCGCGTGGAGGCGCGTTCGTAGGCGAAGAAGAAGAAGGCCTTGTTACGTCCGTCGAAGAGTTTGGGAATGACGATGGGTCCGCCGATGCTGCCGCCGGGATTCCACTGGCGCACGATGGGCCGTTTGGTCGGCGCGAAGGTGAAGCCGCGGGCGTTGAAGACCTCATTACGGTTGAAGACAAAGGCGCTGCCATGGAGCGTGTTGGTGCCGGATTTGGTCACCCAGTTGATGACGCCATTGGAGGTGCGGCCGAACTCGGCCGAGTAGCCGGAGCTTTGTACTTTGAACTCCTCCATACCTTCGACGCTGACGCCGTTCATGGCCGGGTCATTGCGGCGTTCACTGTTGGCTTCAGCGCCATCAAGCTGCTCACTTTGTCCGTCGAGCAGGCCGCCGCCGATGCGGGGATTGTTGGCTGGACCGATGACGCCGGGGGTGAGAATGACGAAGGCCAAGTTACTGCGAATGCCGCCGCCGATGAAGAGCGGCAAGTCGCGAATGGCGCGTGTGGGGACGACTTTGCCCAAGTTAGACCCTTGCACTTCGAGGAGTGGGCTGACGGCGGAGACATCAATGGTCTGATCGACGGAGCCGACAGTAAGGGCGATATCGACGCCGGTGACGGTGCCCACGTTGACGCGGATGGCGGTGACTTCGGACTTGCGAAAACCCGCCTTTTCGGCTGTTACTGTGTAGTTGCCGGCGGGCAGATAGGGAATGGAATAGAGGCCGTCAGCCCCAGTGGCGATGGACTGCTTGAGGCCAGTGTCCACGTTGCGAATCGTAACGCTGGTGCCCGGGACGGCGGCCCCGGTGG
>JAPKZA010000565.1 GCA_026394015.1 Acidobacteriota bacterium | reverse complement strand
GATTGAGCTGCATGGGGCGGGGGCGTCAGATGGGTTGCTGCAGGTGATTGGGAGTTCGTATCGGGGGGAGGCGGCGCCGGTGCAGAAGGCGTTCACTCCGCCGCCGGTGCCGATGCCGGTGCCGGAAGCGGCGCCGGCACCCGTGGCCCCGGCGCCGGTCGCGAGGCCGCGCGGCGCTTCGCGGCTGAGCGAGGTGAAGCACCTCTATGTGAAACCGGTGGAGGAGAGCTTCGACGCGGCGCTGCGGCGGGAGTTGGAGTTGCAGTTGGGGCAGCGGTTGGAGATTGTGAGTGCGGCGGGGCGGGCGGAGGCGGTGTTGGAGGTGCAGGTGGAAAGCGAGGACGGAGGGAGCGTGGTGGGGACGGCGGGGCGGGTGTTTGGGTTGAAGAACAAGGTGAAGGCGGTGGCGGTGATGAAGTCCCGGGGGGACGGGAGGGTGCTGTGGCAGACCTCGGCGGGCGACAAGCAGGCGCTGGGGTTGGGCGATTCGGCCAAGCGACTGGCCGGGCGGATTGTGAAACAGCTACGATCAGATTGGATACGTTAGTTTGATGAGTAGTTATCGACCAGGCGAAGTGACGCAACTGCTGGCGGAGTGGCGCGGGGGGGACCGGGCCGCGTTCGATCGGCTGGTGCCGCTGGTTTATGACGAATTGCACCAGATTGCGGCGGGGTTGATGCGGCGCGAGCGGGATGGGCACACGCTGCAACCGACGGCTTTGCTCCATGAGTTGTACTTTCGATTGGCGCAGCAGAGGCAAGTGGGGATATCGGATCGGGGCCATTTCTACACGTTCGCGGCGAAGCTGATGCGAATGATTTTGGTGGACCATGCGCGGGGTCGACACGCGCAACGGCGGGGCGGGGAGACGATTCGGGTGCCGTTGTCGGACGAACTGGCATGGCTGGGGGAGCGGGATACGGACCTGCTGGATTTAGACCGGGCGCTGGATCGGTTGGAGGAGTTGGACGAGCGGAAGGCGCAGGTGGTGGAGCTTCGCTTTTTTCTTTCGTTTGGGGTGGAAGAGATCTCGGAGACGTTGGGGATATCGAAGGCGACGATTGAGCGGGACTTGAAATTTGTGCGGGGATGGATGTATCGTGAACTTCGCGGAAGTTAGAGGCGTTTGATGAAGATTTCTCGCTATGTCCAGTGATGCCCTCCAGTTTGCCTAATGCTCCGGTATGGAAGCCGGATCTGCGCTCGCCGATCTATGTGGGCGGGCGGTTTCTGTTGCTCGACCAGATTGGGGAAGGGGCGACGAGCGTGATTTTCAAGGCGCGGGACACGACGACCGAGCACGTGGTGGCGTTGAAGGTTTTGAAGCAAAAGGCGATGGCGCATGCGCGGCTGTCGGAGGGCTTTCAGCGGGAAGTGAAAGTGGGGGAGAAGCTGCGGCACCCGAACGTGGTGGAGATCTACGGGGCGGGGGTGCACGAGGGCTGGACGTATTTGGTGATGGAGTATGTGGCGGGGCGGAACTTGGCGAGTTACTTGGCGCTGGCGAAGACATTGCAGTTGCCGGAGATTGAGTCGCTGTGTCGGCAGTTATTCGGGGCGTTGAGCGCGATTCATTCGTTGGGGATCGTGCATCGGGACATTAAGCCGAATAACGTGATGTTACGGCCGGACGGGGTTTGGAAGTTGATGGACTTTGGGACATCGCGGGAGATGCATGCGCCGCGGACGGTGGGGCCGGCGTTGGGGACACCGGACTATATGAGCCCGGAGCAATTGATGGACATGCCGGCGACGCAGGGGAGCGATATCTATTCGGCGGGGATGTTGTTTTATGAGGCGTTGACGGGGAGTTCGCCGATGCACGGGTGGACGTTGATTGACCGGTGCACGAAGGCTCCGCCGCCGTTTCGAGAGCTGCGACCGGACGTGCCGGCATGGTTGGAGCAGATGGTTTTGTGTTGTCTGCAGCCGAATCCGGAGCGGCGGTTTGCGAGTGCGGACGCAATTCTGATGAGCTTGGGCTCGTTTGCTCCGGTGGCGAGTTATGCGGCACCGGCGGCGGCGCCTGTGTTTGCGCCAGCCGCGTTTCGACCGGTGGCGGATTTACTGACGGAGGGACCGGGCGAGGTGGGTCCGCTCGTGAATCTGTTGGTGGCGGTGTTGCAGGCGCTGAGCCGAATGGAGGAGCGGCACGACCCGGTGACGCCTTATTCGGTGCGGTTCACGCCGGAAGGGAAGATCGAGATTGGGGCGCACGGGGCGACGGGGCGGTCGGATACGATGATGGTGGCGATGCCTAAGTATGCGGCGCCGGAGTTACTGCGGAGTCAGCAGGCGGACCCGGTGAAGGCGGACTTATACGCGCTGGGGTTTCTGGTGTATGAGTTGTTAGTGGGGCGGACGGCGTTTCAGAAAGAGTTCGCGGG
>JAPKZA010000224.1 GCA_026394015.1 Acidobacteriota bacterium | reverse complement strand
TTCGGCGTCGATTCCAACGACCGCACCAAGACCCGCTCCGTCAACTGGGCCATGCAGACGCCCGCCCCCGCCGCTCGTGGCGGAGCCGCGGCCTTCTTGAACGTCTTCTACCCGGGCGATCGGGAGGACACCGAGCGACGGCGCGACGGCTCTGATCAACAGGCGCTCACCCTGATGAACAACGCGTTCGTCATGAACCGCACCCGCCAGGCCGGCACCGGACCCACCTCCAGCCTCCTCCGTCAAGTGATCAACCTCGACGACCGGCAGATGGTCGATACGTTGTTCCTCAACGTCTTGTCCCGCTACCCGAACGAGTCGGAACGGACCTCCTCCATCAACGCCCTCCGCTCCGGCAATCGTTCCCTACAGGCCGAAAACCTGCTGTGGACGCTCTATAACAAAGTCGACTTCACCTTCAATTACTAAGGAGCCTCACCATGTCAAACGAAGCCAAATTTCTAAACCTGGTCGAGAAGCTCCCGCACGCTCACGTGCCGTTCTTCCGCCGGCCCTTCGCCTCCCGGCGGGAATTCTTTAAGGTCCTCGGCGGAGGTGTCGCCGGTTCGTTTTTGGCCGGCAACGCCAACGCCCAGCTCATTCGGAGCCAGAACGTCACGACGAAGAACACCGCCAAAAACGTGATCTTCATCCTGCTCACCGGCGCTCCGTCCCACACCGATACCTTTGACTTGAAGTTCATCGACGGCGTCTCCCCCGCCGGCTTCAAGCCCGAGATGATCAAGGGCATGAACTTCAATACCGGCGTCTTCCCGAAGATCGCCGCGCAGCTTGACGACGTCGCCGTGGTCCGCAGCGTCCGCGCCTGGGCCGCGCAGCATACGCTGTCCCAGACCTGGGTCCAGATCGGTCGCAGCCCGGCCGCCGCGCTGGGCGATATCGCTCCCAACATCGGCTCCATCGTCGCCATCGAGAAGAAACCGGAACGGACCCCCGGCCAACTCTTCCCCACGTTCCTTGCCCTCAACGCCGACGGCGCGGTCGGCTCCGGCTATCTGCCCGCCAGCTACGAACCGTTCAAGGTCACCCCGAACGCGGCCGGCCTGGCCAACACGACGAACGTCGACGGCGTCACCCGCTTCAATGAGAAGTTCGGCCTGCTCGAATCGCTCGACAACCCCCTGCGCATCAATTCGCCCAACGCCGAGGTGATGCAGGACTACGGGGACTTCTACAAGTCCGCCCGCGGGCTCATGTACAACCCCACCGTCGACAAGGCGTTCAAGTACACGGTCGAAGATAGCGCCCGCTACGGCAATACCGGCTTCGGCAACGCGCTTCTCACCGCCAAGCAGGTGCTGCAGGCCAACTCCGGAACCCGCTACATTCAGGTCACCCTCGGCGGCTGGGACATGCATTCCAACATCTACTCTCAGGCCGCCAACGTGAATAGCCTATTCAGCCTGGGGCGGACGCTCGACAACGCCTACGGCACGCTATTGGCCGACCTGAAAGCCAGTGGCATGTTGAAGGAAACCCTTATCGTCATGATGGGCGAGTTCGGGCGCACCGTCGGTCCCCTCAACGACCAGATGGGCCGCGACCACTACACGCAGCAGTTCGCCACCTTCGCCGGAGGCGGCATCAAGGGCGGCCGAGCCATCGGTGCCACCGACGCCCAAGGCGCCCGGACGACCGATTTCGGCTGGAGCGAAGGGCGGGATATTCGCGTCGAGGACATCGAGGCGACGATCTACTCGGCGCTCGGCATCAACTGGACCAACGTCCGTTACGACGATCCGTTCGGCCGCGGCTTCGAGTACGTCCCCTCGGCCGGCGAGGGTCTCTATAAGCCGGTTCACGAGCTTTGGGGCTAAACTCGTAGGTAGATGACGCGCGTTCAACTCCTCTATAAGCTATCCCGCCCGGTCGACGACGTTTTGATGAAGAACATCAATAACGCTCACGCCTTGTACGGGATCGAGCAGATCAAACTCCAGCCGTCGCTCGACCAGATCCTGGTCGAGTACGACGCTTCCCGGCTCTCGATCGACAAGGTGGAGAACAACCTCCACCGCGCCGGCATCCCGGCCACCCGCGTGGTCAGCGAACCGGTGAGTACGCCGCCGCCCGCCACAGCGTAATCTCCATCCACTGCGAAATCTGCCCGCCGCTTTCAATCGACTCGGCCCGAACCTTATGCCATTCCGGGTCGGCCATGAACGCGGCCCAGGCCCGCTCCCGTTCGCCCAGATCCGCAAACGGCGTCAGGTAGACGAGGTTCGGCATGTGCGGCCCGGCGATCGTGCTGCTGTAGAGCACGGGGTTGATCCCGAGGCGGTGGAAGATCTTGATTTCCGGTCCGGCGAAGCGTTCGTGCAGCAGTTGCCATTGCGGCCACGACGGCGAGTGGTACAGGCGCATCTCGAAGATCCGACCTTTTTCGCTCGCCCCGGCGACGAGTTCCGGAGAGTAGCTCGTCGGTTCCAATAGCGTTACGGCTGAGTCGGCGCTCACCGGCGGCGTCAGCCGAGTGCTCGTCCAGTCTTCTAACGACGCGTAGCCGCGTAGGGTGGCCACCTGCGGCATCTGCGCCGCAATCACTGCGTCCAGGACAACGGCCGGGCCGTCGTGAGCGGGTAGCCAAGTCTCCTGAATCCAAGCGTGGAGCGCTGCTGGTTGGGCACCTTGATGGAGGACGTAGCTCTCCAGCACGTAGAGCTTCGTTTTCTGGTCTGGCGTTGGTTGCGTAAGCACGGTAATAATTGAGAGTACCCAAATGCGCGTTGCCCTTGGACTCCTTACCTCTCTTGCCCTGTTCGCGGCCGACTACCGGACGCCCGCCGGCACCCGTACCGCCGTCCGCCGACCCGGCGGCGAGACCATTCTGCCAGGCGGCAGAATGCTTGCGCCCCTCGGTCGCCAGTTTCAAACGGGACCCGGCATTTGGGGCCTGGCCGTCTCCCCCGACGGCAAACACATCGTCTCCTCCGACGGCGGACCGAACCGCTACTCGCTCACCACCCTCGAACAGAACGCCGGAACGTGGCGACCCAAAACTATCGAAGCCCTGGGCGGCCGACCCAAACCAGCCGACGATGACGACGACGAATTCCGCAGCGTCTTCATGGGCCTCGGCTTTGAAAACAACAACGAGATCTGGGCCAGCGAAGGCAACTCCGGACGCGTTCGCCTCGTCGACATCGGCAGCGGGAAGCATAAGCAGATCTTCGATTTGAACGGTGATGGCTTCAAAGATTCCTATTCGGGCGACTTGGCGCTCGACCTGAAGCACGGCCTGCTCTACGTCGTCGACCAAGCCAATTTCCGTGTCGTCATCTTCGATACGAAGAAGAAGCGGAAGCTGGCTTCGTTTCGTACCGGACGCCTCCCGTTCGCCATCGCCCTTTCCGCGGACGGCCGCCGCGGTTACGTCACCAACATCGGCATGTTCGAGTACAGCGCGATTCCGGGAGCCGACGCGAAGCAGGCTCGCACCACCGGCCTTTCGTTCCCCGCCTTTGGCTTTCCCAGCGCCGAGTCGGCCGCGGGCGCCACCCGGTCGAATGCGTCGGGCGTACCGGTGGCCGTGCCGGGCTTGGGCAGTCCGAATGTGAAGGAAGCCAACAGCCTGACGGTGGTTGACTTGGCCGTGCCCGCCGAACCCAAAGTGCTCTCGTTCATTCCGACCGGAAAGCCATTCGGCAATGGGATCCACGGCGGCTCCAGCCCCAGCGGCGTGCTGGCGCATGGGGACCACGTTTACGTCGCCAACGGACACAACGACTCGATCACCGTCATCAACGCGAAGTCCTTGACGGTCGAACGCGAAATCGAGATCCGCATTCCGGGCCTGGAGTCCCTGCGTGGCGTGTTGCCGACCGGCATGGCGATCCACGGCCACCATTTGCTGGTCGCCGAAGCGGGCATCAACGCGATCGGCGTCATCGATCTGAAGCAGCACAAAACCGTCGCGCACCTGCCCGCCGGGTGGTTCCCGACGCGCGTCGTGGTGCATGACAGCGTCGTCCACGTTGGCAACGCGAAGGGCCACGGCACCGGTCCCAATGCCTCCATGATGAAGGCGTTCGACCGCAGCTTCCAAGCCGAACTCCGGCGCGGAACCGTCTCCGTCTACCCCTTCCCCGCAGCCGACGAGTTCGCCAAGCATACCGACAAGGCCATGCAGTTGAATGGGTTCGTTCCGCAAAAAGCCGAAGCGCCTGCGTTGCCGAAAGAGATTCAATACGTCGTCGTGATTGTGAAAGAGAATCGAACGTTCGACGAGGTGTTCGGCGATGTCGTCACGGCCTCCAACGGCGCCGTGAATTCGGCCTGGGACCTCGCCCGCTTCGGGCAATATGCCATCGTCCAGAACGAACGCGGCGCTCTGCAAAACCGGGCTCCCTTGCGCAACATCGCGGTCAGTCCGAACCATCGGTCGCTGGTCGACCGCTATGCGTTTTCGGACAATTTCTATGCCGACTCCGAGGTCTCCGTCGACGGCCATCATTGGCTCGCCGGCTCCTATCCAAACGCCTGGACCGAGTCAACGCTCATGGCCGCCTACGGTGGCCAAAAGAATTTCCGCTTCCCAACGGCGGCACCGGGACGCTTCTCGAACCCGGGTTCCAATTCCAGCGTTCATCCGGAGGAGCAGTTGGAAGCCGGGGCGATTTGGCACCATCTCGAACGAAACAAAATCAAATTCCGGAACTTCGGCGAAGGGTTCGAACTCGCCGGAGCCGACGAAGGCGAAGGGCTGAAGCCCACCGGTGCGCGGTATCTGACGAACGTCCCCATGCCGGACCCGCTCTACCGCAACACGTCGCGCGACTATCCGAACTACAACACCAACATCCCGGACCAGTTCCGGGCCACCCAGTTCATCAACGAAGTGGAGCGACTCTACATCGAAGGCAACGAGGCGTTCCCCCGGTTCGTTTTTATTCACCTGCCGAACGACCACGGCGCCAAGCCGCGCCCCGAAGACGGCTATCCGTATCAGGCTTCCTACATGGCCGACAACGACATCGCCCTCGGCCGGATCATGGAGTTCCTTTCGAAAAGCCCGTGGTGGAAGCAGATGGCGGTGTTGATCACCGAAGACGATTCCCAGGGCGGAGTCGACCACGTCGATTCGCATCGGACGGTGATGCTGGTCGCCAGCCCCTACGCCAAAAAGAACTACGTTTCGAAGGTGAATTCGAGCTTTCCGGGAATGTTGAAGACGGCGTTCCGGCTGCTGGGCATGCCGCCCCTGAACCTGTACGACGCGACGGCGGCCGATCTTTCGGACTGCTTCTCCAGCGCCAACCCCGACTTCGCTCCGTTCAAACTGCTCTCGGTGCGGCCGGAGTTGTTCGATCCGAAAAACGCGCGCGAGCCGATGGACCCGAAGCCCGGCCCCAAAATGGACGATCCGCGCGTGCTGAGAGAACTACAAAAACCTTAATGATATAGTGGCGGGATGATTCGGTATCTAGTCCTGCTCTGCTTGCCGCTCCAGGCGGCGGAGACGGGCGCAGAGTTCTTCGAAACCAAAGTGCGCCCCCTGCTGGCCGAGCGGTGTTTTTCGTGTCACACGCAGACCAAGCTGGGCGGCCTCGAAATGGTGTCGCAAGCGTCGCTGGCCAAGGTGGTGACGCCCGGCAAGCCGGAAGAGAGCCTGCTGCTGGCGCGGGTTCGTTCCGGGCAGATGCCGCCCGCCGGCGGCAAGCTTTCCGACGTTCAAATTGCGGCGCTCGAAACTTGGATCAAGGACGGAGCCGTGTGGCCGGAAGCCCCGGCGGTAGCGAAGGCAAAGGGCTACCTGATTCGGCCGGAGCAGCGGGCATACTGGGCGTTTCAACCGGTCGGGAAGGCTAGCGTATCGATCGATTCGGTGCTGCAGGCGGCTTGGAAAGCGAAAGGAATTACCCCGGCGGGGCCGGCGTCGCGGCGGACGTTGCTCCGGCGCGCGACGCTCGACCTGACGGGGCTGCCGCCCACGTTTGAAGAGGCTGAAGCGTTCGTGAACGACAAGTCGCCGAAAGCCTGGGCGAAGGTGATCGACCGACTCCTCGCCAGCCCGCGCTACGGCGAGCGCTGGGGACGGATCTGGCTCGACGTCGCCCGCTACTCCGACGATAAGTTGAACTCGACGATGGACGAGCCCCAACCGAACGCCTTTCGCTACCGCGACTGGGTGATCGATGCCTTTAACAAGGACATGCCGTACGACCTGTTTGTGAAGGCGCAGTTGGCGGCGGACCATTTGAACGATCCGGCGCTGCTGCCGGGCTTGGGGCTCTACGGGTTGAACCCGGAGTTTCAGGACGACCGGGTGGACGTGACGACCCGCGGCTTTCTGGGCCTGACGGTGGCGTGCGCGCAGTGCCACGACCACAAGTTCGACCCGATTCCCACCAAAGACTACTACTCGATTCTGGGCATCTTCAATAGCTCGAAGTACAAAGAGTACCCGCTGGCCGACGCCGCGACGGTGGCCAAATACGAGACTGCGGAGAAGGCCTTGAAACGGGCCAAGGACGACCGGGACGAGTTCGTGAAGAAGCAGTCCGAGCAGGTGATGGATCTGCTGGCCGCCAAGGCCGATCGCTACATGCAGGCCGCCATCGGCAAGGGCAAGTTGGACGGGTTGGACGGCGAAACGGTGGAGAGGTTCCGAGCGTATCTCGCCCGGACCGATCGCGAAGCGATTCAAGTGAAGACCGACGACCCGGCGAAGTTTCGTAATGTGTTGGTGGCCGTGCTGCGGGAGAAGCGGGCGGTTGACGAAAAGAATTTGATTCGGCTGGGCGGCTCGAACAAGCGCGGGGATTTGGCTTCGGCGGACCTGGTTTCGCTATCGAAGGACGAGTTCTATCTTTATCGGGACTTCTTTGGGGCGCGGGGCGTTTTCTTCTATGGCGAGGGCAAGGTCGACCGCTGGTTGCAGGGCCCCTATCGGGAACACCTCGATTTTCTGCGGCAGATCATCGCGGTGGCCGAAAAGGCGATGCCCGAGAGGTACCCGTTCCTGCATGCGCTGACCGACGCGGAGAAGCCGCGGAATGAGAAGGTTCATTTGCGCGGGAATCGGGCGACGTTGGGAGAAGAGGCACCGCGTGGCTGGCTGGCGATTCTGTCAAAGCCGGAGCAGCCGGAGCTGTTTTCGAAGGGCTCCGGGCGGCTGGAGTTGGCCGAGCGAATCGCGAGCAAAGCCAACCCGCTCACGGCTCGGGTGATGGCGAACCGGATTTGGCAGGGCCACTTCGGAGAGGGCATCGTGCGAACGGCTTCGAACTTCGGAATTCTCGGCGAACGGCCATCGAGCCCTGAACTGCTCGATCACCTCGCCGCTCGGTTCATGGACGGCAACTGGAGCATCAAAGCGCTGCAGCGGGAGATTCTGCTGTCGAACGTCTATCAGATGGCGGCGACACCGGTGGCGGCAAGCGAGAAGGTGGACGCGGAGAATCGGCTGTTCTGGCACTACCCGAAGCGTCGGCTGGACGCCGAGGCGATTCGGGATTCGGTGTTGGCGGTTTCGAGGCAGTTGGATCTGAAGACCGGCGGGAAGGCGGTTCCGTTGGACGAGGCGACCAACACGCGGCGGACGGTTTATGGCTTCATCAGCCGTCGCCGGACGGACACGATGTTGAACTTGTTCGATTTTCCGAATCCGAACAATACGAGTGAACGGCGGATCGAGACGAACGTGCCGCTGCAGCGGTTGTTCCTGCTGAATAGCCCGTTGATGATGAAGGCTTCGGCGGCGATTCCGGGGCCGGACCCGGCGGAAGCGTATCGCCGGATTTTTGCCCGGGTGCCGGAGAAGGCCGAGGCGCAGTTGGCCCGCGAGTATCTGGCGCAGGGCAACGCCTGGACCGAATACGTGCAGGTCCTGCTGAGTTCGAACGAATTTCTGTATATCGAGTAATCCCCTATGACCCGTCGTGAACTTCTCAGTACGTTGTCGATTGGCTTTGGCGGTTGTGGCTTGGCGGCAACGGTGCCGCAACCGCACTTCGCGCCGAAAGCCAAGCGCGTGATCTTCGTGTTTCTGAACGGCGGGCCGTCGCAGGTGGACACCTTCGACCCCAAGCCGCTGCTGCAGAAGTACCATGGCAAGCCGATGCCGTCCGGCGCGAATTTGAAGACCGAGCGCAAGACCGGGGCGCTGCTCGGCTCGCCGTTCCAGTTCAAGCGGTACGGGAAATCCGACACCGAGATCAGTGAAATTTTTCCGAAGCTGGGCGCGCATATTGATGACTTTTGCGTGATCCGGTCGATGCATACCGAGCGGCCGAACCATGAGCCCTCGCTGCTGATTATGAACTGCGGGGTGCCGCTGCCGGGTCGGCCTTCGATGGGTTCGTGGCTTTCCTACGGCCTAGGGTCGATGAACAACAACCTGCCGAGTTTTGTGGTGCTGTGCCCGGGGGTGCCGGTGATTGGGGCGCAGCTATGGACCTCGGCGTTTCTGCCGGCGGTGCATCAGGGCGTGCATATTGAGACGAAGGAAAAAGACGTCCGGAAGCTGATTCCGTACATCACGCCGCAGCGTGGGCCGACGGAGCAGCGGCGGCAGATGGATCTGCTCGGGAAGTTGAACCAGATCCACGATCCGCGGTTTGAGACGGGCGTGGAATCGATGGAGGTCGCCTATCGGATGCAGAGCGAGGCGCCGGAGGTGTTCGACATCACGAAGGAACCGGAGGCGGTGCGGGCGCGGTACGGCGATACGCCCGTGGGCCGAGGCTGCTTGACGGCGCTGCGCTTGGCCGAGAAGGGCGTGCGGATGGTGCAGATTTACCATGGCAACAGTCAGCCCTGGGACAACCATGACGACATCACGATTCACCGGAAGCTGGCCAACGAGGCCGATCCGGCGATCGGCTCGCTGATGGAAGACTTGAAAGCGCGCGACATGTTGAAGGATACGATTGTGCTGGTGGGCGGCGAGTTCGGCCGGACTCCGTCGATGGAGGTGAGCGGCTTGGTGAATGTGCAGAACGGTCGGGACCACAACAATCACGGGTATTCGATGATCGTCGCTGGTGGCGGGTTCAAAGGGGGGACGGTGTACGGAGCGACGGACGACTTCGGGTTCAAGGCCGTCGATAAGCCGGTGCACCCGCACGATCTGCAGGCGACGATGCTGCACCAGTTGGGCCTCGATCACACCAAGCTGACGTATCGGTACGGAGGGCGGGACTTCCGGTTGACCGATGTGGAAGGGGTCGTGATCAAGGATCTGATCGCTTAGCCGAAGAACGCGTACGATTTCTCGTTAAACAAGAATCCAGAGTTCACAAACCGACCGAGTTTTTTGTTACCCTTGAATGTAACCTTCTCGCATGGACGCCACGTTAGACGCGCTTTACAATATAATCCTTCGTGGGCTGCCGACCTTTTTCCTGGTCTTGCTGCTGCACTTTTATTTGAAGAACACGTTTTTCAAGCCGATTGAGAAAGTGCTGCGAGATCGGTTCGACGCAACGGTTGGTGCGCGCAAGAAAGCCGCCGATGCGGTTGCGCGGGCTGAGCAGAAAGCGGCCGAGTACGAAGGGGCCATCCGACACGCTCGCACTGAGATTTATAAAGTGAACGAAGAGAAGCGGAAGGCGTTGGCGGCTGAGCTGACGGCGAAGTTTGCCGATGAGAAGAAGGCTGCGGAAACGAAATTGGCCGAAGCGAAAGTCGTGGTAGCCACGGAAGTGGCGGCCGCTCGGCAGGGCCTGTTGGCCGAAACCGAGTCGTTGGCGGAAACGATTACGGCCAGTATTCTCCGGAGGACCGCATGATGCGCCGGGTTGTGATTGGTTTGGCGCTGGCGGCGGTGGTGGTGTTCGCGCAGGAGCATGCTCCTGCGGCAGCCGAACATGCTGACCACGATGCGATGTTGCCCTGGAAGTGGGCGAATTTTGCGTTGTTAGTGCTGGGCTTGGGCTATCTGGCGAGCAAGATGCTGCCCCCGTTTTTTGCGGGGCGGACGGCGGAGATCCAGAAGGGCTTGGCCGACGCGGCGGCGATGCAGAAGGAATCCGAGGCCAAAGTGACCGCGATTGAAGCGCGCTTAAAGGATCTGGAAGGCGAGATTGCCTCGATCCGGTCGAATGCGGCTGCCGAGATGGCGACCGAGGAAGCCCGGGTGCGGAAAGAGGGCGAAGACGCTATCGCCAAGATGCGGCAACATACTGATGTTGAGATCGCAACCGCGACGAAATCGGCACAGGCGGAACTGCGACGTTACGCGGCGCTGTTGGCGCTGGAGACGGCCGAGGGTCAGTTGCGGTCGCGGATTACGCAGCCGGTGGATGCCGGGTTGATCGGCGGATTTTTGAAAGGACTGAACAACTAGGCCTATGTCACTCGCCGTCGCCTCTCGTTACGCTCGCGCTTTGGTGGACATCCTGATGGGCTCGTCGCCGGTGTTGACGCCGGATTTGGCGTTGGCCCAGCTGCGGGTGTTTCAGTCGATGCAGCAGGATTCCGTTGAGCTGCGCAATGTTTTGAACTCCCCGGCGGTGGGAGCGGCAAAGAAGAAAGCGGTCGTTGAGCGCCTGGCTCCGATGGTTTCGCTTTCGGGGCTGATTAAGAATTTCTTGTTTGTTTTGATCGATCATCGGCGGATCGCGATGCTGCCGGAAGTGGTGTCGTCGATCGAATCGCAGTTGGACGAGCGCATGGGGATCGCCCGGGCGCAGATCACTTCGGCGCGTCCTTTGGACTCCGAGCAACAAGCGATGGTGCAAGCGGCTTTGGCAAAGATGACTGGCAAGCAGGTGCTGGGCCAGTATTCGGTAGATGAAACTCTTCTCGGCGGGGTGACTGCTCGGGTGGGGTCGCGGGTTTATGACGGGTCGGTGCGCGGTCAACTGGATTCGCTGCGCGCCCGTCTGGTACGGACATAAGGTTTAAGCTCTCTCACGGAAACTATGGCTCAAATTCGGGCAGATGAGATCGCGCGTGTACTACGCGACGAGATTGAAAATTACGACAAAGCGGTAAGCGTAACCGAGACCGGGACCGTCATCTCGGTCGGCGACGGTATCGCGCGTATCCACGGGCTGGAGCTGGTCATGGCCGGCGAACTGATTGAGTTCCCGGGCGGCGTTACTGGCATCGCGCTGAACCTCGAAGAGGATAACGTGGGCGCGGTGTTGATGGGCGAATTCCAGCACATCAGCGAAGGCACCGAAGTTCGCCGGACGGGCCGCATTATGTCGGTGCCGGTGGGCGATGCTTTGATTGGCCGCGTGGTGGATTCCAACGGCGCTCCGATCGATGGCAAGGGCCCGATTGCGGCGACGGGGTTCAATCCGATTGAGCGTTTGGCGCCGGGCGTGATTGACCGTTCGCCGGTCAACGAGCCAATGCAGACCGGTATCAAGGCGATCGACGGCATGATTCCGATCGGCCGTGGTCAGCGCGAGTTGATCATTGGCGACCGTCAGACGGGCAAGACGGCGATTGCGCTCGATACGATCATCAATCAGAAGGGCGGCGACGTCATTTGTATCTACGTGGCGATCGGGCAGAAGCGCTCGACCGTGGCGCAGGTGGTGAAGACGCTCGAAGATAAGGGCGCGATGGAGTACACGATCGTCGTGGCCGCCACCGCTTCTGAACCGGCTCCGATGCAGTATTTGGCACCGTTTTCGGGTTGCGCGATGGGCGAGTTTTTCCGCGATCGTGGCCAACACGTTCTGATCATTTACGACGATCTCTCCAAGCACGCCGCGGCGTACCGTGAGATTTCGCTCCTGTTGCGGCGTCCTCCGGGTCGCGAAGCGTATCCGGGCGACGTGTTCTATCTCCATAGCCGCTTGCTGGAACGCGCGGCGAAGTTGAAGAGCGGCGGGTCGCTGACGGCGCTGCCGTTTATCGAAACACAGGCGGGCGACGTTTCGGCCTACATTCCGACGAACGTGATTTCGATCACGGACGGCCAGATCTTCCTGGAAGCCGACCTGTTCAACTCGAACATTCGTCCGGCTATTAACGTGGGTATTTCGGTGAGCCGCGTCGGCGGTGCCGCGCAGACCAAGGCGATGCGCCAAGTGGCGGGTTCGCTGCGTTTGGAGTTGGCCCAGTATCGCGCGTTGGCGGCGTTTGCGCAGTTCGGTTCGGAACTCGACCCGGCCTCGCAGAAGCAGTTGAGTCGGGGTCAGCGGTTGACCGAGATTTTGAAGCAGGCCCAGTTCGAGCCGTCGTCGATGGAGAAGCAGGTGCTGATCATTTACGCCGGAACGAGCGGCGTGTTGGACGATCTGCCGGTGACGCAGTTACGTAAGTTCGAAATTGGTCTGCATGCGTTCATGGATAACGCGCACCCGAGCATTCTGCCCGAGATTCGGGAGAAGAAGGCTCTGAGTGACGACCTTAAGAAAAAGATCAACGCGGCACTTGCCGAGTTCAAGACCCGTTTCGTAGCCGAAAACAAATAAGCCGCTATGCCCTCTTTGATTGACTTCCGGCGGCGCATCCGCTCGGTCAAGAACACGCAGCAGATCACGAAGGCCATGAAGATGGTCTCGGCAGCCAAGCTCCGCCGCTCGCAAGAAGCGGTGGTGGCGGGTCGGCCGTTTGCCGGGATGTTGCAGCGGATGTTGGCCAACGTTGCTGGCGCCGCGGCCGGTAACGACAGCGTGAAAGAGCACCCGTTGCTGCAGCAGCGAGAGCAGAAGAAAGTGTTGGTCGTGCTGGTTTCAGCGGACCGGGGCTTGGCGGGCGCGTTCAATTCGAACGTGAATCGCGGGGCGCAGAAGTTCATGCAGGAGCTGCCCGGCACCGAGTTCGAGATCGAAGCGGTCGGTAAGAAGGGGCGCGATTATTTCCGGCGCCGCGGTTATACGATTGCGGGCGACCATCAGAACTTCAGCCGGAAACCGAACTACGGCGACGTGGCGGCGGTGGCGAAGAAAGTGAGCGCGCGGTATGCGTCGGGCGAAGTGGACGCGGTGTACTTGGCGTACAACGAGTTCAAGAGCGTGATGACGCAGCAGTTTCGGATGGTGCGGGTGTTGCCGGTGCCGCTGCCCGAGGGCGAGGCGTCGACCGATTACATTTACGAACAGCCGGCCGAGGAGTTACTCGGTTCGTTGCTACCGCGGTATGTGGAAATTGAGTTGTGGCGTAGCGTGCTGGAATCGACAGCGTCCGAACATGCGGCGCGGATGACGGCGATGGACGCGGCGTCGCGGAATGCGAGCGAAGTGATCGAGCGGGTAACCCTGCAGATGAACCGCGTACGCCAGGCGAGTATTACACGCGAAATTATCGAAGTGGTCAGCGGCGCCTCCGCGCTGAAGTAGAGATTTTAGGGAGTTTTGAAGATGTCCACCGTTACCGAAACCACGACAGCAGTTGGCAAGGTCATCCAGGTCGCCGGCCCGGCTGTCGATATTCAGTTTCCCGAGGGGCAGATCCCTCCGATTCGCACCGCTATCCGGATTGTTTCGGACGGCTTTGTGGTGCCTGAGCCGATCAGCATTGTGGTCGAAGTGGCGCAGCATATTGGCGAAAACCGAGTGCGTACGATTGCGTTGCAGCCGACCGAGGGCCTCGTCCGCGGAATGCAGGCGATTTCGACGGGCGCGCCGGTGATGGTGCCGGTTGGTCCGCAGACGTTGGGTCGCGTGCTGAACGTTTTGGGTGAGCCGGTCGACAACATGGGCCCGGTGAACACGGCGAAGAAGATGCCGATCCACCGCACGGCGCCGGCGTTCGATGAGCAGCAGACCGGTTTGCAGATGTTCGAAACGGGCATCAAGGTGATCGACCTGATCGAGCCGTACCTGCGGGGCGGCAAGATTGGTTTGTTCGGCGGAGCGGGCGTGGGCAAGACGGTCGTCATCATGGAGCTGATCCATAACTTGGCGTACTCGTCGGGCGGCGTTTCGGTGTTTGCCGGCGTTGGTGAGCGAACCCGCGAAGGGAACGACCTTTGGAACGAAATGCGCGAAGGCGGCATTTTGGATCCGGAAGACTATACGAAATCGAAAGTCGCGTTGATCTACGGCCAGATGACGGAGCCTCCGGGTGCGCGTCTGCGTGTCGGACTGACGGGGTTGACCGCTGCTGAGTACTTCCGTGATGAAGAGGGCCAGGACGTGCTGCTCTTCGTCGACAACATTTTCCGCTTTACCCAGGCCGGTTCGGAAGTTTCGGCGCTGCTGGGCCGCATGCCGTCCGCCGTCGGTTACCAGCCGAATCTGGCCACCGAAATGGGCGAATTGCAGGAACGCATTACTTCGACCAAGAAGGGCTCGATTACGTCGGTGCAAGCCATCTACGTGCCTGCCGACGACTACACCGACCCGGCCCCGGCGACGGCGTTTGCTCACTTGGACGCGACGACGAATCTGTCGCGTGAAATCGCTTCGTTGGGTATCTACCCGGCCGTCGATCCGCTGGCTTCTTCTTCCCGCATTTTGGATCCGCAGGTGATCGGCGAAGCCCATTATGGTTGCGCCCAGCGGGTGAAGAGCATCCTGCAACGTTATAAGGACTTGCAGGATATCATCGCCATTCTCGGTATTGACGAGTTGAGCGAAGATGACAAGCTGACCGTGTCGCGGGCTCGTAAGATCCAGCGCTTCCTGTCGCAGCCGTTCTTCGTGGCCGAGCAGTTCACGGGCTTCCCGGGCAAGTACGTCAAGTTGGCTGATACGATCAAGGGCTTCACCGAGATCTGCGATGGCAAGCACGACGACATTCCGGAGCAGGCGTTCTACATGCAGGGGACGATCGAGGAAGTTCTCGAGAAGGCCGCTGAGATGAAGAAGGTCAAGTAGGCGCTTTATGGCGGCGACGTTCGAACTAGAAGTGGCAACTCCGGACCGGCTGATTGTGCGCGAGCAGGTGGCCGAGGCGCAGGTGCCGGGCAAGGACGGCTACTTGGGCATTCTGCCGGATCACGCCCCGTTGTTGACCGAGTTAGGGGCTGGCGCGTTGACCTATACGGTTGGCGGCGCGAGCCACACGGTGATGGTGGGCGGTGGTTGGATGGAAGTATTGCCAGCGAGTGTGCGCATCCTGGCGACGGTGGCGGAGAAGCCGAACGAGATCGACCTGAAGCGGGCGCAAGGGGCGCTGGATCGGGCGGAGAAGCGGCTGAAAGAGTCTGGGGCGATGGACATTCCACGCGCCTTAGCGGCGGCGGATCGGGCGCGAGCCCGGTTGGCGGTTGCGGCGGAGTTTGGTCGGTAGAGAAAGAGGGCGCGGCGATTAGGCCGCGCCCGTTTCGTTATTTGGTTCGTTTGGCGACGAATTCGCGCGGCTCGCCTTGGCCACCGGCGCGCTTCATTTTCATCTCGTCGCCAGAGACAGTGCCGGTGTAGGTCCACTTAATGGTGTTGCCGTTCATCTCGCGGGACATGGTGAACGACACGGTGTCGCCAGCGACCTTGCCATCGGCAATCGGCGTATCGCCTTGTCCGCCGGCGATCGAGCCGGTGAGCTTTTCGCCGTCAGCTTTCAGCGTGAAGATCTGTTCGCGGGTTTCCCCATTGCGGCCGGGCACTTGCGCGGACCACTTACCGGACACATCGGCGGCGACGAGAGAAGTCGCCAGGAGCGTAAACGCTACGAGGAGTTGTTTGACCATGTAGCCAAGACGACGCATACTGGGCTGATGTTTCGTGCTGCTGAATATAAAGGCCAAAGAGCCATCGCCGTCGCGCCTTGTGTGCCGGTTTCGCCCGCCGCTGGGGAGGTCCAGATCCAGGTATCGCATTGCGGCATCTGTGGGACCGACCTGCATCTGTTCCACGGCAACATGGACCACCGGGTGTCGCTGCCGCAGGTAATTGGCCATGAGAGTTCGGGGACGATCGTGGCGTTAGGGGAAGGGGTAACGGATTGGGCGGTGGGGGACCGGGTAACGGTTCGTCCGTTGGCTCCTTGCGGCGACTGCCCGACTTGCCGGCGGGGACATTCGCATGTTTGCCCGAACTTGCAGTTTATTGGGATTGATGCGCCGGGGGCGATGCAGGGATTGTGGACGATTCCTGCGCATACGCTGCATCGGCTGCCGGATGCGCTGTCGCTGCTCGACGCGGCGCTGGTGGAACCGATTGCGGTGGCTTGCCATGACGTGCGGCTAGGGCGAGTGACGGCGGGCGAGTTCGCCGTCGTGATTGGCGGGGGGCCGATTGGGGCGCTGGTGGCGCTGGTGGCGCGGCATCATGGGGCGCGGGTGGTGGTGACGGAGATCAATCCGTTTCGGGTGAAGTTGCTGCGGGAGATGGGGCTGGAGGTATTGGACCCGCGGACGACCGACGTACCGGCGTTTGTGCAGGCAGAGACGGCCAAGGACGGGGCGGACGTGGTGTTCGAAGTATCGGGTTCGGCACCGGGCGCGGAGTTGATGACGAAGCTGGGACGGGTGCGGGCGCGGATTGTGGTGGTGGCGGTGTTCCCGAAGCCGGTGCCGGTGGACCTGCACAAGATGTTCTGGAAGGAGCAGGAGATGATTGGGACGCGGGTGTATGAGCCGGAGGATTTCGACGAGGCGATCGCGCTGTTAGCCGCGGGCGAGGTGCCGTTTCGGAGTTTGATTACGGGCGTCTATCCGCTGGACGATGTGCAGAAGGGGTTACTCGAGATGGAACAAGGCGCGGACGTGATGAAGATTCTTATAGACTGCGCGAGTTAACTCAGAGCAAACGAAGTCGACATTGGGTTGAAACCTAGGCTTGTTAGTGTTCAACCCATGCGTCTTCTTTTGAGCTTTCTTTTCTTGTCGAGCCTTTCGTTCGCGCAATCGACGTTGGGGGAGATCCGAGGCCAGCTTTCGGATCCATCGGGGGCGGTGATTGCAGAGGCAACGATTAAAGCAACTCGAACGGGAACGGGGGAGGTGCGGACGACGAAATCGGATGGATCGGGGTCGTACCTGCTGCCGAATCTGGAAGCGGGAGCTTACGAGGTTCTGGTGGAGAAGACGGGCTTCCGCAGTGCGCTCGTGAAGGGCGTGAATCTGCGGGCGCGCGAGATTTCGCGCATTGATACCAAGCTGGAGCTGGCGCAGGTGGCAACTGAGGTGCTCGTGAGTTCCTCGGCGCAGGTGATCCAGTTAGAGATGTCGACGGTGATGGATTCGAAGTCGGGAGAGGAGTTGAATCGGCTGCCGGTGAACTACCGGGCGGGTAGCTCGAACACTTTCTACCAGGCGATTGCGAACGCGCCGGGGGTGCAGCCGGATTCGTCGGGTAACTACTCGATTGGCGGGACGATGCCCTTCATGGCGACGGCGTCAGTGGACGGGGTTTCGAACATCAACGTTCGGTCGAATGGGGTATTACGGGAGATGTTCCCGACGGCGGACTCGGTGAGCGAGGTCCGGATCAGTTCGAACAGCAACAACGCGGAGTTCGCGCAGGCGGGCGACATTACCATCACGTCGAAGTCGGGCGGGAACCAGATCCACGGGGCGGCGTATTGGTACCACCAGAACGGGGCGTTTGATGCCCGTGACTTCTTTGCGTCGCGGACGCCGTTTAAGGTTTCGAACGATTTTGGCGGATTTGTGGGCGGGCCGGTGATCAAGAACCGAACCTTCTTCTTTGGGGCGTTTGAGGCGCTGCGCTTTCGGGCGCAGCGGGTGATCAACGTGACGGTGCCTCCGGCGGGTTTCCGAACGGGTAACTTTGCGCCGTTGCTGCCGGCGACGCAGTTGCGGGATCCGCTGGCGTCGAACGCGCCGTTTGCGGGGAACATCATCCCGGCCAATCGGATCTCTTCGACTTCGACGGCGTTGATGCGGGCGCTGTATCCGAACCCGACGCGGGCGGGGGAGACGATTGCGACGCCGAACTATCAGCGGCAGGAGGGGCAAAAGAACGACAACGACCAATACGATATCCGGATTGACCATAACTTCTCGGGGGCGCATCGGATCTTCGGACGGTTGTCGCAGAAGGATCTAACGCAGGCTACGCCGCTGGATCTGTTTGAGACGATCGGGTCGCGGACGGGCACACAGAATCCGATCAATCTCGCTTTGGCGCATAACTGGATTGTGAGTGCCAATAAGCTGAACGAGATTCGCTTCGGTTGGGCACGGCAGGAGAGCATCAGCACGTTTGGATTGAACGGCCAGACGTTTGACGGACCGGGGCTTGTGCGATCGGCGGGCATCCTGGGGATTCGGAGCGACCTGCCGAAGGGGTCGCAGGTGCCGGACATTCAGATCAACGGGATTCGCGGGACGGGCAATGGCCGGGAGAGCGTGACGCGGAGCCGGACCTGGCAGTTCGCCGATAACTTCTCGTGGCTGAAGGGCAGCCATAGCTTTAAGTTTGGGGCGGACATTCGACGCCTGAACACGACGGATATTACCTCGTTCTTCACGGGTGATGACTTGGGGACGTACCAGTTCAACGGCCAGTATTCGGGGTTTGGGATGTCGGACTTTCTGTTGGGGATTCCGAACGCGACGACGCTGGCGAACACGGGGGCGGACGTGGACGGGACGACGACGCATACCGGCTTCTACGCGCAGGACGACTGGCGGTTTAACCGGAAGCTGACCATCAGCTACGGGATTCGCTATGAGCTGCATCCGATGTTCTTTGACAAGGCGCTGACGACGTCGAATTTTGACCGGGCGTTTCCTGGGCCTGGCGGGCGGGTGATCATCTCGAATGAAGCGGCGCGGAAGGTGACTTCGCCGGCGTTCGCGGCCTCGATTGGCAACACGCCGATCGTGCTGGCGAAGGAGGCTGGCTTGCCGGAGAGCCTGCGCTTCAACGACTACAACAACTTCATGCCGCGGTTCGGATTCGCCTATCGGCCGTTTGCGAACAACAAGACGGTGATCCGGGGCGGGTATGGAATCTTTACGGCGACGATTTTAGGGTCGGTGTTCTATACGATTACGGGCATTCACGTTTCGGATGCGCGGACGTTTCCGAACCAGTTAGTGAACGGAGTTCCGGCGTTGCAGTTCCCGCGACCGTTTGGAACCGGGTTGGGCGCGCTGGGCGTGCCGGACTTCCGGCGCGGGACGCAGTTCGATGGCGCTGATCCGTACACGCAGCAGTGGAACTTGACGGTTGAGCGGGAAGTGATGAAAGACACGAGCTTCCGGGTGAGCTATATTGGCTCGCGGTCGGTGAAGCTTTTCTCGAGCCCGGATTTGAACCAGGTGCGGCCGAATACGCAGGGCTTTGCGACGGCGCGGTTGGCGCGGCCGTATCCGGTTTGGAACATTGTGTACGTGCGGGACCCGAACACGGGGGCTTGGTACAACGGCTTCACGACCGAGTTGAATCGGCGGGCGGCGAAGGGGCTGTCGTATCAGGTTTCTTACAACTGGGCGAAGAACCTTTCGAATGCGACGGGATCGGACGGTGGTGGCTTTGCGTCGGAGAATGGGTCGGTGCCGACGGATCGGTTCTATCAACGGCTGGACTACGGGAACGTGCCGGCGACGCGGCGGCATCGGTTTCTTACGACGCTGAGCTACGGGTTGCCGAGCTTCAAGCAGAACCGGATGGCGAATTTGGCGTTGGGCGGTTGGCAGCTTTCGAGCATCCTGCTGATCCAGAGCGGGCCGTATTTGACGCCGACGACGGGGAACGTGACAGACCCTTCGGGGACGGGGCTGAACACGCGGGCGAACAATCGGCCGGACTGGACGGGTACGTCCTACGGGAACTTTGATTCGGACAAGCGGACGGTGGATGCGTTTTGGGATCGGAGCGCGTTTACGGTGCCGGCGAACAACCTTGGACGATTCGGGAATGCGGCACCGGGGAGTTTGATTGGCCCGATGACGCGGACGCTATCGATGAAGATTCAGAAGACGTTCTCTGTGACCGAGCGCGTGGGGGTTCAATTGGAGGGTTCGGCGGCGAACCTGACGAACACGCCGAACTTCGGGAATCCGAACGGAAACGCCAGTGTGCCGCAGTTTGGACGGATCACAAGCACACAGGGAGTGGAGAACGCGGGGGCCCGTAACTTGCAGGTAGGACTTCGGGTGATTTTCTAGATATAATCGGCGTCCTATGGGCTCTCGATTTCTCACCCTGTCATTGCTGACCGCGTTCTGTGCTTTTGGCCAGAACGCGACCCAGGCCGGTAAGTTCCATGTGGAACACCCGACCCTTTTGAACCTAGGCTTTGAGTGGCCGATTAGCGGGGACGCCAATCGAAACGCGGCGGTCTCGGTGGAGTACCGCGCGGTGGGCGACCCGGCTTGGAAGGCCGGCATGCCGCTCGTGCGGATCGGTGGGGAGAACGTTTATCGACGGAAGGAGAACCTGGACTATACGGTGCCGGATGCCTTCGCCGGGAGCATTCTGAACCTGCAGCCGGGGACGGAGTACGAGTGCCGGTTCGTGATGACGGACCCGGACGGGACGACAGGGCAGACGACGCATACGGTGAAGGTGAAGACGCGGACGGAGCCGATGCCTTACAAGGGCGGGCGGACGTTGCACGTGTATCCGCCGGACTACTTTGGCCCGCGGCAGCAGCCGAGCTTTACGGGGATTTTGCAGGCCTACTACGGGGCGGGGCTGGGCGATTGGTCGGTGGTGTGGGAGAGGCGGGCGCAGCCGGGCGATACGCTGCTGATGCACACGGGGCTTTATCGACCGGAGCGGTTGGACTATGTGGACCCGATGATGGCACCGTTCGATGGGTCGATGTCGCTGACTTTGAAGGGTACGGCGGAGAAGCCGATTACGATTAAGGCGGCAGGCGATGGAGAGGTGATTCTGGACGGGGATAACAACCATCGGCTGCTCGACGTGATGGCCTCGCAGCACCATATTATCGAGGGCTTGACGTTCCGGAATACGGATGTGGCGATCTTTGCGGGGCAGAAAGAAGTGACCGGGGCGGTGGCGTTGACGGTGAAGAACTGCCGGTTTGAGAACGTCGGGTTTGGAGTTTGGACCGAGTATGCGGGATCGTCGGACTTCTACATTGCGGACAATCTGATTCTGGGGCGGGATGACCGCTTCCGGTTGATTGGATGGGGCGGGCGGCAACGGGAGCCGGGAGGCAACGTTTGGGCGGAGCCGGCGTTGAAGTCGCATCGGATGGTGAGTTACTACGGAATCAAGGTGTATGGTCCGGGGCATGTGATTGCGCATAACTCGATCGCTTACTTCCATGATGCGATTGGGATATCGACTTATGGGACGCCGCCGACGGATCCGGATCGGCGGGCGTCTTCGATCGACATCTACAACAACGATATGCACATGCTGAACGATGATTTTGTGGAGACGGACGGCGGGGTGCATAACGTGCGGGTGTTCAACAATCGGGGAACGAATTCGGCGATGGGTGGTTATAGTTCGCAGCCCGTTTTTGGGGGCCCGGTTTACTTCATTCGGAACACGCTGTACCATTCGCCGGGCGGGGTGGCGTTTAAGTTTTCGGCCAAGCCGGCTGGGTTATTTGTGTATCACAACACGATTATTGGTGAGCATATGGCGGGGGATACTTCGTCGAACATGCATTATCGGAACAACCTGTTTCTGGGGCGAGATACGCCGGATCGCGGGGTTATGCGGGTGGGTAACGCGACCGATTTCAATAGCATGGACTATGACGGGTATCGGCCGAACAAGGGAGTTACGGCGCAGTATAGCTGGCTGATTCCGGCGAAGGGGCAGAAGGTTTACGAGCCTAAGCCGAGCGACTGGAAGACGTTTGCGACGTTGGCGGAGTTCCGGGCGGGGACGGGGCAGGAGGCGCACGGGATCGAAGTGGACTTCGACATCTTCGAGAAGATGGTGCCGCCGGATCCGGCGAAGCGGTTTGCGGTGTACCACGCGATGGACATCAATTTCCGGTTAAAGCCGGGGAGCAAGGCGGTGGACGCCGGGGTAGTGATTCCGACGGTGAACGAGGGGTTTGCGGGTAAGGCTCCGGACTTGGGGGCGCACGAGGTGGGTCGTCCGGCCTTGCAGTATGGGCCGCGTTGGCTGACTTGGCAGCCGTTTTACCGGTAAATTGGCTTCGAACGTAAAAACAGAGGTCATTTTCGCTGGCTATAGGTTGCGAAGTCCATTTGAATCAATGGCTTGGCTTGCCTAAGGGGCCGCTGGAAAGGTTGAAAAAGTGGCTTCGTTCGTTTGAACTCCGCGAACGGTTACTGGATGGGCTCCCCCGCACTTATGATCTCGTGCGGGGGAGGGCGCTTTCGGGGAGGAGTTTTGGAAGTTGTTGATTCGGAGGGAAATATAAATCTGAACGCATGGTTATCGCTTCGTGCGGGTGCGTTTCGGAACGAGGAATTCCTGGAATCAAGTGCCGATTGCGTCGGTTTCTTTACCGGCGGATGTCCGGCGCGCTGGCGTTTCCAATCGGCGCATCAGTTCTGTTAGGAGCCGGAGAGATGCCTGCGACTGACCTTAACAGCGCAATCGGACAACTCAAGGGTTGTGTCCTGCGTTCGTGACGGCGTATGCGCATCCAGACATTGATCAGGCAGATGGCCGGGTGTCTTGGGGAGCTTCTGGTTCTCGGGATCTTATCTGGGAACAGATCGGATCAACCGTCACAGAAGCGTGGGCGACGGAATTGGAAGTATCAGTTGGCTTTGAGTCCGGCACGGTGGTTTCCGTCTCAACGGAGGATGAGGACTACATGGGGCCAGAAGCGATTCAATTCATTAGTGAAGACGTGAGCTGGTGGGTTGGCTAGGTGGCGACCGATGCCATGCACGGAATGGGCGTAAACAGGTTTTGAAAGACCGCATCAGCGACGCGCCACTCGGTAAAGGAGGGGCGAGTTTGGGGGGAAGGAAAAGGCTCGGGAGGAGGGTTGGGTTGCGTCCGAGGTGGCCGCTTGCCGGTTGTGCGACGAAAATGAGACCGTTGCCTGGAACTTGCCGCGTGTCTAGACTCGACCCGCCTCTCCAATTCCATGCCGATCAGCAATCCGAACTACAGCCGTAGAAGGGATCGGCTTCGGTTCGGAACACTGATCGGCATCACTTCGGAATCGTGATCGAGATCAGTTCGGAATGCTGCTCGACATCGCTCGGAATCCGCAACATCGTCTTTTCCGTTCCCCCCGCCACATCCCCGCGTAGCAGCGTCGGCCACTGTTCCCGCGGGCGGGCATCCAACCGGCCAAACAATCCCGGATGAGCAAACTCCGATGCCATCTCGTTGCCGGGGGGCACATCCCATGCGCAGCTTGGCAATGAAGCAGGCGTGATCGCCAGGCGAAGGCCGCCCCGGTTTCGTCGGATTGCAGCCGACCTTGGCCTCTTCCTGCTTGCCATAGAGTGTCCTCCTCTATTGAGCACCCATTCCCCGAACAGCAGCGGCTCAAACGTCTTGTTCATCGACTCATCCATCCACCCCGTGGAGTCGGCTTCTTCCCCTTTCAGGAATGCCCGCCGCACCGAATCCTCGCTGGCAATCCCGACCATGCCAAGCAATTCCGGCAGGACTTTGTCAGCGCGAACCGAGGTTATCTGGGCGGAGCGTTTGTGGCCAGCAAGGATTGAAAGCAAGATCGTGCCCAGTATCTTTTCCTTCGATGGCGCGTTCTTACTGGTGAACCGTAAGGGGCAAAGCCTGACCCACTCTACCCGCATGCGCCCGCCGCAAGTGTCCAACAAACCGTCTGGAATCGGCTGGCTGGGCGCTTCTTCCCACATCCCTCCCCGTTTCAACATCTTCCGCCAAAAGGCAACTCGAGGGCCTCAACTGACTGCCGGATTTAGGATGATGCTCTCCACTAGAGATAAAGTTGACCCGCCCGATTGGCGTGTGTCCAACGAAAACAGCCGGAGAAGGCCTGGAGCCGGCTGCTTGCGTTGTACGGGAAAGCCTTGGCTTGGGCGTTGCGGCGAGCCTTTACTCCACCACAATCGTAATCAGTTCCTGCGAAGCGGCGTCCCCAACCAGCAAACGAAGCGGGACGTTCGCACCCGTAGGAGCATTCGCCGGAATCATCGCATTGATCTGCATGATGGAGTTGATCAGTTGTGGCGCAACCCCGGCGTAAACCACCGCCGCTTCCTTGTCGCCAATTTGCACCCGAACCGGCGTGCCCAGCATGCCAAACGGAGCTGCGGCCAACATCCCGTCGCCGCCATTCGGATTGAGCGCTCCCAGCCCGGTGGCGTAAATCTGAATGATGTCACCGCGTTTAGCGGCGGCAAACGTACTGTTTATCGAGTAATCCTGGTTCAACACCGCCGCCGGGCCCCTACCCGTCTGACTGGTCGTAAAGACCCCGGGATTCGCTGCCACTGTCACAACGTTCGCCGGCGCGCTGGCAACGCCACTCCGCAACACCTGCAGCGTCGCCGTCGAGTTCGGGCGCAATCCCCAAGGCGCAATCACGTTGATCTGGCCGTAGGTGACCATCAGCAGCGGAGCTGGCACGTTGTTGAACAGAACCTGTACATCAGATAAGTTGTTGGTAATGCCGGTGTGATCGCTGTTCCACGCGTACGTAACCGCCTGATATGGTCCAAGTCCTTCGCCAAACAACGACACGGTCTGCCCCGGGGCCACCGGGCCAACCGCCATACTGGCGCCGTTCACAGTCGCCGGTATGCGACTGTTGCCAGCGGCGACCGTAGACAACACCGGGCGCATTGGCGACTGCGTCACCACAAGACTGCCGGCGCCGCTTGATACTGTTGCCGAGCGGCTGGAACCGTCGAGATTAGGCGACGCCGACAAGTAGATCGGGCTGGTACCGGTTCCCGTCGGAGTTTGGATCGTCAGCCAGGACGCACTGCTGCTCAACGTCCAGGAGCAGTTGGGCGGTGTGCCCAGCATGATCGAGGCGGTGAAGGTATTCTCGCCAAAGGCTAGTTTCTCCGCACCAAAAGCGGTGCTGCAGCCCAGGACCGTAGCGGTGACGGCAATCCGCAGTTCCATCGCCGGGGCATCGGTGGCAACTACGATCTGGCCGGTGTAAGTGCCGGGAGCCAACTTCGATGCGTCGGCACTCACAGCAACCAGCGCCGGTGTTGGTCCGGCGTTGGGGGTAGCTGTAATCCAGCTGGGCGCACTCTTAATCCGAAACGGGACACCGCCGATATCGGCGCTGTGGATCGTCGTGTAGACAGGCTGGCCGATATTGCCAGTCGTAGCGGTCAAGCTGATCTGTGGCTGGCTGCTGGTAAGGTAGTAGAACCGCCGATTGACCTGTAACGTTACTGGAACCGACAACGATTGGCCGGTGCTGGGGAAGTTGATGACAACCGAATTGAAGTAGGTTCCGTTGGGCAGGTTGCCGGCCGTTGCCAGCGCAATCGAAGTCGGAGCATTGGGCGAGGAGGCGTTGGCGACCAGCCAGGAGCCCGGGCTACCGAGTGACACCTGGACAAGTTGGCTCGTGCTTGACGAAACGCTGAGGGCGGGGATGACAACAGAGCCATCGTCGCCGGAAGTAACCTGCACGGAGGCCGGCGATACGCTCACGGCTGGGACGGTCGCCGTGGGGCTGACGATGATGGTGATATCCAGGACCAGCGGCGGATTGGCAGGGACCAGAGGCGACGCTGCCGCCTTGCTGCGAGTCATGGCTTTAGGGGCCGCACACGTACTGTTGACCTGCGTAATGGTCGCTTGCGTACGATACGTTCCGATGGGGAGGTTACTGGTTTGGGCACTCAGGACGACCACCGTCTGGCCCGGTAAATTCTGAACATCCACAGTCACGTAGCTGGCATTCGCAGGCACGCTGCCCTGGTATTGCGCCGTGCAGGATGGAGAGCTGTTTGGAAGGACAAACTGGTCTGAGTTGTAATTGGAGTTTGTGGCTCCACTGCGGTTTTCGTAGAACGTCACTTTGCTGCTCTGCACATCGGCGGCAGCGTTGTCCGGGCGATTCGGGTTGGCTCCCTTCGAGTCTAAAGAAATGCCGAATCCCGCTAGGTTCAGCGTCACCGGCAACGTGATCGAGGTAACTCCGGGCGCACTCACCGTCACAACGGCACTATAAGTGCCGGCGGTCAAGCCCATCTGGTTCGGCTGCAGGGCGAGTGCCGTGATGCTGCCTGTACCAACCGATATACTGGAAAGCCCACCCGTCAGCCAGGACACTGGAGTGATGGAAACAGCAAGCCCAGTAACCGGTCCGTCAGCCGTTACTTGTACTAGGCTCGCCGGAATAGCCAAATTGCTCACCGAACCGTTGATTGTCAACGTGGCGACGCTAAACTGCAGCGTCGGCACCGTTACACTCAGGCCAACCGGCGCGCTGGTTTGCGCGGTGAAGTTCGCATCAGCGGCTTTCACGGCGACGAAGCTGCACGCCCCATTGGCGAGCGCCCAAAGTGTGGTGCCCGTGGTCGAACAATTTGCATTGCCGGTGGTGACCTGGTAGCTCACGACGCCAGTACCGCTGCCGCCCGTGGCGGAAAGCGTTGCGGTGTTGCCTTTGACGATGGACGAGACCGAGGAGGATGCCGTTAGAGCCGTTTGCGCGGCCTGGATTACCGTAACGGTGAACGCCGCGCTGGTGAATGAGGTGTAGTTCGCATCCGCGGCTTTGGTCGCCGTCACCGTGCAACTACCCAGCCCGGTGCCCGTCAACGTGCTGCCCGTCACAGAGCAGTTGCTCCCGCCGGTCGCCACCGTAAAGGTAACCGCACCGCTGCCCGATCCACCGGTTGCAGCAAGAGTCGATGTCCCGTTGTAGGCGATACTCGCAGGCGTCGCCACTGCCGTTAAAGCCGCTTGCGCAGCCTGCCCAACCGTTACCGTAATCGCCGCACTCGTCACCACCGTGTAGTTCGTATCCGCGGCTTTGGTCGCCGTCACAGTACAACTACCCGGCCCGGTGCCCGTCAATGTGGTGCCCGTCACAGAGCAGTTGCTCCCGCCGGTCGCTACCGCAAAGGTGACCGCCCCGCTGCCCGATCCACCGGTTGCAGAAAGAGTCGATGTCCCGTTGTAGGCGATAC
>JAPKZA010000371.1 GCA_026394015.1 Acidobacteriota bacterium | reverse complement strand
GCCTTGGTCGTCAGCAATGTCCTCGCCCGCCGCGAAGACACCGTCCTCTTCGTCCCCGTCCATCCTAACAGCGAGGCCGTCATCCGAACCGTAGTTCAAATTCACGGCCTCGCCCTCGGTCACTTTACTTCTTCGACGCCTCAAGCACAAAGTTAGGCGTGGGCGTCGCCACGATCCGGTCCAACTGGAACCCATTGGCGTCCAACAACTCCCGCCACTCCGCTTCGCTTCGCTCCTTGCCCCCGCAGAGCACCATCATGTTGATGTCCATCATCCGGGCATCCCGTGCCATCGCATCGTCTTCCGGCACCACTGCTTCAAACAGCGCCAGCTTCGCGTGCGCCGGCATAGCCCGGTGGATCGATTGCAGAATCCTTGCCGCTTGCTCATCGCTCCAGTCATGCAGAATCCATTTCATCGTGTACAGGTCGCCCCCAGCCGGCACCGACTGAAAGAAGTCTACGGCCTCAAACGAACACCGGTCCCCTAAACCCTCGCCCGCGATGGTGGCCTCGGCAGCCGGCCGCGTAAACTCCAAATCTGTGACAATACCGCGCAATCCGGGCTGCTTTTTCAAGAACGCGCAAAGCATTGTACCGACGCCCCCGGCGATATCGATCACCAAGCCAGACTCCGGCAAAGCATACAGTTCGAGAATCGCTCCAATGACGCCTGCGCTCACTCCCTGCATGGTCTTATTGAAGTGCTCCCCCTCTTCAGGATTGGTCTTCGTGAAATACTCCCAAATCTCCTCCCCGAAAGTCTCCACAAACGCATTGCCTTCCGTCCGTGCCGAGTAAGGCAGATTCTCCCACGCTTTATAGTGCCCGCTATTCGGGCTGATCCAGGCGAGCGCGGCGGATCGCATCGAGCCCGGCACGTCCGTCCGGAGCAGTTCGCCCACCGGCGTCAAGGCATAGCCCCCGCCGTCACTTCTCTGTACGAGCCCCAGCGTGGAGCACGCGCGCAGAAACCGCTCGTTAACCCCAGTACTCCGTCCCGCGGCAATGCGATCGGCAACGCCCAGCGCCGCGAATACCTCGACCACGCGAGCGCGAAAATGCCCCCAGAACAGGTCAAAGAGAACCGCATGGGGCGGTAATTCAGAAGGTTGAGTTTGCATAAAGGGAAAGGCTACCACACCGAAGCGGGCATGACGACCTTACCCCCGCTCCCGCCGCCAACCCCGCGCCTCGCCCTCATCCAGCACCCGCTGCACCGCCGCCCACAGCGCTGTCGAACCCTCCCCAATCGGACTCAGCCGCGCGTCCGCCTTCGCCCGCGAAACCCCGAAATCCTGCCACGAACCACCCCGATTGTCGATGTTCTGAAAGCTCGGCAACAGCCGGTCAATCGCATTCGCATACCGCGACTCCGCCGTCTCCCGCCCTTCAAACTCCCGCCAAAGCGCCATAAACTCCTCCCCCTGATCCTCCGGCAACAGCCCGAAAATTCGCGCCGCCCCCGCCGCCTCCAACTTTTCCTTGCTCCCCTGATCCCCAAACGCCGGCGTATCTCCCGCGTCAATCTCCACCAAATCATGCACGAGCAACATTCGGATCACCCTCCCAAGATCGACGGCTTCATTGCTGTGCTCGACCAACACCACCGCCATCAAAGTAATGTGCCAACTGTGCTCCGCTGTATTCTCGAATCTCCCCAACTCCTCCCCGGCATACAACAGCCTCGTCCGACGCAGAATCTGCTTCAGCTTATCGATCTCAAGAACAAAAGCCAATTGCTGGTCGAGGCGAGTCATAGGCAAACGTTTAGGCTAACCCAGAACCCGCAACGACGTCCGGACTAGGGGCAAACTTGTCGCCTCCCAGGGGACCAGGAGGCAATTAAGGCCCGTTGCATGCGAAAGTAAGGTGATCCATGTTGATGACGAAAAGCACAGGCGCAGTGAAAATCGAAGCACGAAAACCGCGGCTCTTAACCGAAGAACGGAGAAGAGCCATCCTTGCGATGATCGACCGGCAGGGGCGCATTATGATCGCAGAGGTATCCCGCCACTTTGAAATCTCAGCCGTGACGGCACGGGCGGATATCAACGCGTTAGAGGAACGGAATCTCCTGGTTCGTTCGCACGGCGGCGCCATCCGCAAGCACGACCCCTCCGCGGACGCGCCGCTGGAGGTTAAGGAGTCGCTGCACCACGACGAAAAAGTCAGGATCGGCGAGGCGGCCGCCACGCTCGTCCGCGAGGGTCAAACCGTTTTGCTCGACTCGGGCACCACCACTCTCGAAGTCGCCCGCGCTCTCCGGCGGCAGAATCTGACGAAAGTTACGGTGGTCACCAACTCGCTGACCATCGCTTGGGAATTGAGCCAAGTGCCGGAGATCAGCTTGATCATGGTGGGTGGGATGCACCGGCCGATCTCCCGCTCGTTTGCGGGTCCCCAGGCGCAAAAACTCCTGGCGGATTTGCGGGTGGACCATCTGTTTCTAGGCGTGGATGGCCTGGAGCCGGAGATAGGACCCTCGACACCCGACATTCTCGAAGCGGAACTCAACGCCACCATGATCCGCTCGGCCCGCGAGGTGACCGTGGTGACAGATTCGAGCAAGATTGGCCGATCGAGTTTGTCGACCATCGCCCCGATAACAAGCGTTCACCGAATCATCACGGATCGTGCGATTTCTGAACTGCACAAAGAGATTCTGGAAGGTAAGGGAGTTAAGGTTCTCGTCGTCGGAGAAGCCGATTGATCAACCGGGTGCAAGCCGCCTGGACACTGGCCGCAAGCCTTTGCGTGTGGCGGTTGGCGGGGATGGCCGGAGCACCGCCTGTCGAGATGGAAGACGTCAGTCGGCTCGCCGGCATCGACTTCGTGTTGAGAAACGGCGCGGCGGGCGAGTGGAGACAGATCGAAACCATGGTCGCCGGAGCGGTCGCCTTCGACGCCGATGGCGACCGCCGCACCGACCTGTTCTTTGTCAATGGCGCGTCCGGACCGAACCTGCGAAAGCAGCTTCCGAAAGACGGAAACCGACTCTACCGGAACCGGGGAGACGGCACGTTCGCAGACGTCACGGCAGCGTCAGGACTGACGGGCGATGGCTTCGGAATCGGGGGCGCGGCAGCGGATTTCGATAACGACGGGGATCAGGATCTGTTCGTGGCCGGGGTCGGACGGAACTTCCTCTACCGGAACCGCGGTGATGGGACGTTTGAAGACGCGACGGCCCAGACCGGGTTGGAGAGCGGCAAAGGTTGGGCCGTATCGGCAGGATGGTTTGACTATGACGCCGACGGGTATCTCGATCTTTTCGTAGTGAATTACGTGGCTTGGCAGCCTGGCGTGGATCCGCCGTGCAAGACGGGAGGAGTAAGAACGTACTGCCATCCCCGGCACTACGCCGGGCTGCCGAATCAGTTGTTTCGCAACAATGGAGACGGCACGTTTCGCGACGTTTCGGCCACTTCGGGAATCGGCGCGGCCATCGGCAAAGGCATGGGCCTCGCGTTTCTCGACTTCGATGCCGACGGGCGCTTGGACGTGTTTGTGGCCAACGATGCCGTGCCAAATTTCCTCTTTCGCAATGAGGGGGACGGGCGATTTCGCGAGGTGGGAATGCGGGCGGGCGTGGGGCTGAATGAGGACGGGCGGGCGCTGAGCTCCATGGGGGCCGATGCGCGGGACGTCAACAACGACGGGCGGGAAGACCTGTGGCTCACCGCGAACGCCAACGAGACGTTTCCGCTCTTTATCAACCTGGGGCGCGCTCTGTTTGGGGACGAAACGTATTCCAGCACCATCGGCAAAGCGACGATGGCGTTTACCGGTTGGAGCAATGGGATCTTCGATCTGAACAACGATGGACGGAAGGATTTGTTCGCCGCATGCGGTTCGATTGACCCCAATACCGAAGCGTTTTCGCATCGCTCGTCCAAACAGGCGAATCAGGTGTTTGTGAACCAAGGCGGGGGCGTTTTTGTGCCCGCGAGCGCGCTGCCGGGCGCGGCGATGCATCGGGGAGCGGCGTTTGCCGATTTCGATGGGGATGGAAGAGTGGACGTCGCCGTTACCAGAATTGGAGAGCCGGCGTTGCTCCTGCGGAACGTTTCGAAAACGACCGGGCACTGGCTCGGCATCCGTTTGCGCGGTCGCCGGGCGAATCGGGACGGACTGGGAGCGATGATTCGCGTCCGGGGAGCCTCTGGCCTCGACCAGTGGAACCGGGTAACCACAGCGGTCGGCTACGGATCGTCCAGTGATCGGGTGGCGCACTTCGGAATGGGGCCGGATGCGCGGGCCGTTGAGATCGAAATCCAGTGGCCCGGCGGAGCGAAGCAAGTACTGACGGACGTCGCGGTAGACCGCGTCCTGGACGTAGAGCAGCGTTAGGGCTGCTTGCGCCCGAAGGCAAGCTCACCGAGGCGGAGTTCACGGGAGGCCTCGGCGTCGCGGCCGAGGCGCTGGTAGGCTCTGGCGAGAAGGAAATGGGTGTTGGCATCGGCGGGATTGCGGCGGACGGCTTCTTCGAGTTGCCGGGCCGCCGGTTCGAGCTTGCCCACTTGCAGGAGCACGCGACCGAGTTCGAGATAGGCGCGGGGAGAGGCCTTTTCGAACTGGGCAGCTTGGGTAAGGACGCTAGCGGCCTCCGGCAGACGACCTTGGCGAAAAAGAAACGCGCCGAGATCGACCCGGGCGTCCTCCGCGCCAGTCGGTCCCAGCGCGACCGCCCGGCGCAGGTGCTGCTCGGCCTCCCCGTCGCGGCCGAGGGCGAGATAATTCAAGCCCGCGGCACGATGGACGCGAGCCGAGGGCGCAGCCCCCAGCGCAAGGTCAAAGGCTTCCCGCGCCGGTTCGTATCGCGCCATGGCGTGGCGGTTGCGGGCCAGATAGTAGCAACTGTCAACCGAGGGCTTCTCCAGCGTGCACGCGCGCAGGAGCGCCGGCTCAGCTTCGGGCAAACGGTTGCCGGAAATGCGCGCGAGGCCGAGGAAACGCCAAGCTTGGGCGTCGGAGGGGGACTCCGCAACGGCGCGAACAAGTTCGGCCTCGGCGTCGGCCGCACGACCGTCGGCTAGCAGTGCCCGCCCCCTCTCCAGGGCCGACTGGGCGGGCGTGAGGCCGGCGGTGAGAAGGAGAGTCAGGAAGAGCCGAGCCATTGTCCCCATCTTATAGCGGCTGAACCGTGATATTCTTCACCCCGCAGGCTTCCCCATGAAAACCCTCGTTTACCTTTATCTTTTTGCCTTCGTTTGCGCAGCGCAATCGCCTCCCAACCCGCCAACATCTGAGGAGGCCGAAAGACTTACCGCGTTGATCCGCAATTCGCCGAAGCTGCCTTGGGCCGCATCGCCGCTGGCGATTCAAGCCAGGACGGCGGAGTGGAACAGCGACTATATCTCCTCGGTGGCGGCGGGGCGGAACGGCGAGACCTATCTGCTGCATCGGAATTTGGGCGAAGATGCCGTGGTGGTGATCGATGCCAAAGGGAAATTGTTGCGCTCGTGGGGAAAGGGGATGTTTACGATTCCCCACAGCGTACGGCTCGACCCGGCCGGCAACGTCTGGACGGTCGATTCAGGCAGTTCGGTGGTGATGAAGTTTTCACCGCAAGGCAAGCTGCTGCTGCGGATCGAAGTGGGCGAACTACCCGAAGGGACGCGAGGCGCGCGGGGAACAGCCGACATCGCCTTTGGCCCGGGCGGACGGGTGTTTATCGCCGATGGATATCGCAATGCCCGAATTCTGGAGTATGACTCGGCCGGCAAACGAGTCCGCCAATGGGGGACCGCTGGGACGGGTCCCGGCCAGTTCAATCTGCCGCACGGAATAGCCCTGCGCGACGGGATCATCTACGTCGCAGACCGGCAGAACGGGCGGATCCAACGGTTCGACCTGGACGGCAAGTATCTCGGAGAGTGGACCCATCTGGGGAAAACGTTTTCGATTACAAACGGGCCCGACGGCAACCTTTGGATCGGGACGCACGCCCGAAACGTGATCAATGAAGCGCCGGGTTGGCTCGTGAACGTAGATCGCAAAACGGGGAAAGTGATCGGCTACGTCGAATCGCCCGGCCTGCATTCGGTCGACGCGACACGGAGGGGAGGGGTGCTCTCCGATCCCGGCCGCGGCAATCTGACCCGGGTGCTCTGGCACCGGCAGCCCAACTAGCGCGAACCCGTGGGCGTGGGCGGACTCTTCTTCGGAGCACGGGGCTGCTGGATCGGTTCGCCGAGCAAAGGAGCCATCTGGTTGGCCAGCGCTGGGTTCCGCTCCACCCCTTCGCCGTTGCGATACAGGTTCCAGGCGTGGCGAGCGGCATCAAGATCGCCCGCTGCCCCAGCCTTCATCCACCATTTGCCGGCTTCAACGTAATTCTGGGCGACGCCTTTACCGGTGGCGTAAAGCATCGCCACCGCGGCTTGAGCGGGCACGTAACCGGCTTCGGCGGACTGTAGCGTAAGCGCAAAACCCGCGGCAACGCTCCGCTCCCGGATAGCCTCACCACCGCGGCAGAATTTGTCTACGGATGCTTCCTTTCCCGCGGCGGCACAGCTCTCGTACTTCTTCATTTCCACATTTTCCGCCGCGAATAGGCCTTCCACCCATTTCGGCCAACCACTTTCGGGCGAACGGCGACGCGGAGCACCAGCGGGCGGAGGCTCAAACGCGGGAGCAAGGGCGAGCGCGGCGGTCGAGCGAATCGGTTCGTCTTTGTCCTGATGCAGCGCAACCAGCGCGGCGAACAGAGCCGGATCCTGGCGGATGCCCTTCACTTGCAGCCGAGCGGCATAGGCTAATCCGTCGGCGGCGCTCAAACGGCTCGCGTGATCGCCGGCCGGGTTCGTGGCCAGTTGGATCAGGGCCGACTGCGCCTCCGGGTAGCGCCAATTCGCCAACAGCGCGAGGGCCCCGATAGCGGACTGGCTCACCTGGCGGGAGCTATCGGTCGTGAGCCGAGCCAGAGCGGCCGTTGTCGACGCGCCGAAGATGCCGTGTTTGGCAGTTTCGGCGGCGGCCGCGCGAACGGCGGCATCGGGCGACAAAAACAGCTTCTGCAGAACCGCTCCAGCCGGGGCTCCTCCGACCAGCGCGAGCGCGGCATAGTAACCGTTGACCGGGGCCGGAGCCTTGCCGGCGAAGCCGCGGAGCACGCGGCTCTCCTCCGCCGAAAGCGGTAACGTCTTGTTTCGCAGCCGCGTGGCCCAGGACAGCGCATCGTCGTTGCTCACCGGATGGTAGCTCCGGTCGGAGAGCTCGTCGAACTCCCGGTGGATCAGGTGATATCCCTTGGCCTTCAGGCGCGGGTAAGCGTCACGGACGCAGGTCAGGTGATTGTCCAGGTCGCGTCGGCCGAGAGTCAGGTAGAGTTCAGGAGCCTGGTTCACGAAGTCGATCGGTTCGGTGACCTCGGACGGCATCAGCCAAGCGCCCCAACTATAGCCAATCGCGGCTGTGATGAGCTGCGGGTGGGTCATCGTGAACTCCATGGAGATTTTCGACCCCTCCCCTTTGCCAAACATGTAGACGCGCCGAGGGTTGATCGGGTAGGTCTTCTTCGCCCAGGCAATGAGCTTCTCGATCGGTTCATGGTCGGCGGGCCCGAACTTGCGCACCTGTGGGGCGGGCGCGACCAGGACGAACTGATTCGACAGGCCGAGGCGGAGCAGGCTTTGCCGTACCGGGAAGATATCATTGCCGGTAGGCGTGTCGTGCTCCTGGGAACAGATGATCAGGCCCATCTGCGGGGCGGGGTTGGCGGGGACCTCGACGACATACTTCAGAATCGTCTTGCCGCTCGAATCTTGGAGCTCCCGCTCGGGTTCGAGAGCGGAAAGG
>JAPKZA010000088.1 GCA_026394015.1 Acidobacteriota bacterium | reverse complement strand
GACGCGGTGAAGGCTTACCTGATGAATTGTGTTAAGCACGGTGACGCGGTTCCAAGTCCGACTGCGGCGAGTGGGCAGTGGCGGCAGCGCGTGCCCCGGAGCCTACACTCGCGGCTGGTCGCCAAAGCCCGTCAGGAAGGTGTTAGTTTGAACACGCTTGTTACGGAGATGATCGCGGAAGGGCTGGGTCAGCGGCGGACCTCGTAGCGGCGTCGGCATCGTTTCGTGATGAATCCGGTGTTGCGATGTGTGTTTCGGGTGGAGACGGGGAGGCGGCTGGTGGGGTTGAGGCGGGATGTAGAGAAGAGTTGAAGGGCGTGTCTGCCGCGGTTCAGCAGGACTTTGCATCCACGCCTAAATCGCGGGTTTGGAAGACAGAGGCACTCTTGCCCCGCCGAGCGCGCCGTCTATTTGTGGGGATCGATTGAACCCAAGCTTAGGAATCGTTGAAAATGGTTCAGCTCTTGAACCGTTGTCTTATGTATGCCATCGACATTGGCGAGTAGAGGAGAGAGCTTGCTCCAGCGCATCAATGCAATCGATGCACCGCGAAACAGATGTCGAAATGCCAGAAGTTCGGTCAGGCGGGTTACGAGGTCGGTCGTGATGACCGCCGGGCGGGTACCCGTCGCCGTCGCCATCTGGGTTAGCAAATCGCGATGTCAGGACTCGGACAGGGGAATCTTCTTGTCGAGGTCCAACGCGATGAGCTTGAGGATCTTTTCTATTTCGGTGTAAAAAGAATGCAGCATGGTGCAGGCTGCCGCCGTTTCCATCACAGGCAATTCTGGCTCGTCTGTGCGGGCGATCAGCGGAGTCATCATGCCCCTGATGGCTGCGCCTCGGCGCTCCCCAGAAATTGACCACCTCTACTCGAATAGACTTGACCACACCAAAAACTGATCGTGCCACGTGGCATGGCGACGGGCGCTACCTTCCTCATCCTCGCCGCAGGCGCGTAAGTCGCTGAATAAATTTAGGGGCCGACCTTTTTAGCCGCGCGGCCAGGCCGAGCGTCACAAGCCCATGCTCGTCGGACAGGCAGCGCACTCGGGGCCGGTTGGTGGTCAACTTTTGGCGAGCAGGGGTGGTCAATTCTTCGCGAGTGCCGAAGGCTGCGAGTTCATCGAGTCCTAATTGGATCTTTTCGCCGAGATTAGGTGACACGGACCAGTTCTCCGCTAGCACGGAGGTACCGCCCGAGCCCGGAATCGTCATCCAGATCCACCAGATCCACGGGCCGTCCGATGAGGTCGGACGCTTGACTGACGGCGGAAAAATATATGCGCGCCGGTAAGCCAGCGACAGCCATATCAATATCGGAGTTGGGTCGGAGCTGGCCTTTTACGGCTGAACCAAACAAGAAAACTTCCGAAGCTCCAAGCCTGATGAAGAGCTTGGCTGCTTTTGAGATGGCTTCGTGCTCTTGTGTGGTCATGTTTGTCATCTTCTTCGTGAACCCGCAACGGAGAGGGGTGATCTCCTACGGAGAAATTTACCACGCTGCAGCGTGGTGACGGAAAATCATTTCCCGGAATAACGCGGGGGCCCTGGTTTTCGGAGGACTTCGCGGTGAGTACGGTGCGCTCTTCGATTGCATCGACAGCGGGGGCGAGGAGTCGGGTGACTTACAATTTGAGGATTGCGGCGCGGCCGAGGTGGCTTCGTTGAGTGATGAATCCGGTGCTTCGGTTTGTGTTTCGAGTGGAGACGGGGAGGCGGCTGGGGGCGTTGAAGCGGTATGTGGAGAAGGGGTGACTGGGGTGGGGGCTACCGGTCAAAAGTGCTTGGCCTCCAGTTGACAGAGAATCGGGGCACATGCCAATATGGGCATATTGAACAGTGATGAAGAGTCTCTCATGGATAGCCGATTCCCGGTCCACGGTGAGGTCGTTTCCGGCTGATGTCCAAGATGATATCGGCTATGCGCTTTACGTGGCTCAGTTGGGCGAAATGAGCGCCAGGGCTAAGCCGCTTCACGGTCTCGGCGGGGGTGTGATGGAAATTGTGGCGAATGATGAGAGCGGGACTTATCGCGCGGTGTACACGGTCTCCATTGGGGACTCGATCTACGTCGTTCATGCCTTTCAGAAGAAGTCGACGGTCGGGAGCGCTACGCCGAAGCCAGAAATGGATCTGATAAGGCAGCGGCTCAAGCAGTTGCGCAGCGAGGTGAAGAATGCAGAAAAGAAAAGTTCTTGAGCAAGAGCCCAGTTCGGGCAATGTTTTTGAGGATCTTGGCCTAGCCGATGCCGGTGAACACCTGATTAAAGCAGGACTGGTGGTTAGGATCGACCGAATCATCCGGGAACGGAAGTTGACCCAAGCCGCCGCAGCGGAGCTGATGGGAATCGATCAGCCCAAGGTTTCGACGATGCTGGCAGGACAGTTCCGTGGCTATTCCGTCGAGCGGCTTATGCGATTTCTTGTGGCGCTGGGGCACGATGTGGAGATTGTCGTAAAGCGAAAGAGGCGGGCGTCTGCTGAACTTCGCGTTGCCTAAGGGGAGCCGCCGGGATTTAGGGATAGCTTATGGCCTCGGATCGCGCGAGCACCGCGGTGCAGAATGGGGCACTCCTGGCCGCAGCTGACGAGGCGGGCTGCGACCGCGATTCGATAACCGGGGCGAAGAGGGTTTTGCCTAGACTCCTCAATGTTCAATGGGTACAGTACGGTGTGGGCGCGATGAGAAAGGCCCTCTTAAGGATTTGGCCCATCATAAAATCTAGCGCATATGTATATGTATGTCTCCGATCCGGCGAAGCCGGTGCCCTTTCGGTCGCGGCCGATTCGGCCGATGGGCTATGACGTGGCGAAAGGGCTGACTTGGCCGCTGTGGCTGGTGGACGATCAGCGGGAGGCGTCGGGGCGGCCGGATGTGGCGACGTTTGTTTCGGAGGTGCTGGATGCTCCGCTGCGGATTGCGGGCGAGCCGATGGTGAATCTGGTGGCGTCAACGACGGGGACGGATGCGGATTGGGTGGTGAAGTTGATAGACGTTTATCCGGACGAAGTGGCGGATCAGCCGGCGATGGGGGGCTATCAACTGATGGTGGCGGCGGACATTTTTCGGGGGCGGTATCGGGAGAGTTTGGAGTTTGCCAAGGCGATTGAGGCGAATAAGGTGCTGCCGTACCGGTTCGCGCTGCCGAACGCGAACCATGTGTTCCGGAAGGGGCATCGGGTGATGGTGCAGGTGCAGTCGGCTTGGTTTCCGCTGTATGACCGGAACCCGCAGACCTTCGTTTCGAATATCTTCTTGGCCACGCCGGGGGACTACAAGAAAGCAACGCAGCGGATTCATCATGCCGCGGGCGAGGCTTCGTTTATTGGGCTGCCGGTGTTGCGGTAATCATTTTCGCGGGGGGACGCTGCGCGATTCAGTTTTGTACTTTTCGAGCAGCGTCTTCATCTGCTTCACTTTGTCGGGGTAGGCGGTATAGAGGTTTTTGAGTTCGCCGAGGTCTTCCTGGAGATGGAAGAGCTCGCCGGGGTCGTTGTGCTTTTTGATGCCCTTGCGGTCTCGCCACCAAGCGGGTTCGGCGGGGCCGTGGGTACCGTTCGAATCGATGAAGACCCAGTCGCCTTGGCGGAGGGCGTACTCGTTGTTGATGCTGTGGTGGACGGTGGCTTCGCGGATAGGCTTGCCGCGCTTGCGGCCGAACCAGGCGGCGGAGATGTCGTAGGCGTCTTCGGCGGAGTCCTGGGGGAGTTTGTAGCCGGTGATGGCGGCGACGGCGGCGATGACGTCGGTGTGGCAGACAATTTCTGATTCGGTGCGGCCGGCGGGGACGCGGCCGGGTCCCCAGACGATATAGGGGACGCGGTGGCCACCTTCCCACAGCATGCGCTTCGCCCCTCGGAGAGGCCCTTGGCTCGAGTGGTTGAACTCCTGGAGGACGGGATAGGTGAGGTTCTCGGGGCCGTTGTCGGAAGTGAAGAGGACGATGGTGTTGTTGGCCTGGCCGGACTTGCGGACGGCGTCCATGAGTTGGCCGACGGACCAATCGGTTTGGAAGACGAAGTCGCCATACTTGCCGGCTTTGCTTTTGCCGAGGAACTCATCGTCGGGGGCGATGGGCGTATGGGGGGAGGACATGGGGAAGTAGAGGAAGAACGGCTGGTTGGTTTTGGCTTTTTCGGTGACGTAGGAGACGGCGCGGCGGGTGAGTTCCGGGAGGACACCTTCGAGGCGCCAGCCGGGCTTCATGAGGCCGGGCCAGCCGAACATGGCGTCGGGCTTCGGTTCCGTGGCGGGGGCCGTGAGGCGGTCGTTTTCGATGAAGGTGTAGGGCGGGAAGTTGGGGAGGTCGACGCCGAAATAGGTATCGAAGCCGCGGGTGGTGGGGCCTTCGGCGATGGGTTGATCGAGGCGGACTTTCTTGGCGAACTCGTTGCGGAGTTCGCGTTGAGGGTCGCCGATTTTGACGGTCGAGTTGACCTTGGAGCCGTCGGTGGTGGCCCAGTCCCAGCCGAGGTGCCACTTGCCGATGGCGGCGGTGGAGTAGCCGAAGGTCTTCAGCATGCTGGGGAGGGTGAGGCGGCCCTTTTCGATGAGGGGGCGGTCCCAGGGCCAGAGGACTTGGGTTTTGAGTTCGGTGCGCCAGGGGTAGCGGCCGGTGAGGAGGCCGTAGCGGGTGGGGGAGCAGACGCCGCAGGGGGTGTGGGCGTCGAGGAAGCGGGTGCCTTCTTTGGCGAGGCGGTCGATGTTGGGGGTGGGGATTTTGGAGTCGGGGTTGTAGCAGGCGACGTCGCCATAGCCGAGGTCGTCGGCGAGGATGACGATAATGTTGGGGCGGTTGGCCGGGCGCTGGGCGAGTAGGGGCGCGGCGAGGGAAGAGAAGAGGAGGGAGCGGCGGGTGAGGGACATACGGCTACCGATTGTATGTCAAGCCGGGGGCGGTTGGCGGCGGCGGGGTCCGGTGTAGGGGAAGGTGTCCCAGGGGCCGGGGCGGGCGGGGTCGGCGGTGGCTTGGCGCCATTGTTCGACTTCGGCGCGGAGTTGTTGGAGAGCCTTTTGGTGTTGGGGCTGGGCGGCGACGTTTTTGATTTGGTCGGGGTCGGAGGGGAGGTGGTACAGCTCTTCGCTGGGGCGTTTGGAAAAAGCGAGGGAGAAGGCGGGTTCGGGCTTTTCGGAGAGGATGTAGCGTTTGGTGTGGGATTCGTCGACGTCGCCGTATTCGCCGACGGCCCAATAAAAGGTGGGATCACCGGCGGGCCAGCGGTTTGGTTCGAGGTTGTGGAGGTAGAGGTATTCGGCGGTGCGGAGGCCGCGGACGGGGTAGCTGAGGTTGCCCTGGCGGACGTTGGCGTGGCGTTCGCGTTCAAGGAACATTTGCGTCCGTTTGGTGGAGGTGAAGAGGGATTGGGTGTGGCGTATGGTGGGCGGGAGGGGGAGGCCGGCGGCGGCGAGGAAGGTGGGGGCGAGGTCGTAAAGGGAGACGAAATCGTGGCGCTGGGTGGCGGGTTTGAAACGGGCTGGATGGCGGATGGCTAGAGGGATGCGGACGCCGAGATCGTAGCAGTTGGCGAGGCCGCGGGGCATTTGCCAGCCGTTGTCGCTGGTGGAGACGATGAGGGTGTTTTGGAGTTCGCCGCGTTGGGTGAGGAGGGCGAGGAGTTCGGCGCATTCGGAGTCGAAGCGCTGGATT
>JAPKZA010000044.1:8946-18433 GCA_026394015.1 Acidobacteriota bacterium | reverse complement strand
ATTGCGTGCAACTGGCGCTGGTTCATCCAGCCCGCCAGGGAGATCAGCAGGAAACGGAACGGGTCCGGGCACTTTGACATCGGATCGTCTCATCATCGACGACGCCAGGGATTATCTCCAGCTGTTTCAGATAGATCGAGTTTTCGGGCCATACGGGAGTGGACCCGGCAGTGATCGCCCTCTGGCTCGGCCATGAGAGTGTCGAGACCACTCACGGATACGTCGAAGCCGACCTGACGATGACGGAAAACGCGCTGGGGAAGCTAACACCGGCAGGCTCCGCTCCAGGCCGTTTCAAGCCAGCGGACAAACTCTTGGCGTTCCTGGAAGCCCTGTGATTATGTAGCGTCCCCAGGAGACCAAAACGAATGGGGGCTTCACGATCTCTATTCCGAGGCCCCTGACTCTACATAATCCAGAACTCAACATATTACCCGTTATGTTGTGCACAACATAATGGTCAACTTTTCGTTAGCGCCGAAGGGCCTAGCCGAATTTAACCAAATTCACAAGGCCGGGGTTTGCCGAACGCTTACCTTCGTCCCGCCAGACCGACCCAGGCGCGGAACGACCCTTTGCCTGTCTCGCCAGTTTCGCCATCCCCCAGAAGACCGGTGCGGCCATGAGCATTGCGACCAGGAAGGTAAACGCCTCGACTGGTTCTGGCCTTATAGGTACAGGTCCGGGGCGAAGGCCATACTTCCCGAGTACCTCGTCGCTGGTCATCGGCGTAATCGCCCAAGAAGCAATCGTAAAACAAGGAATGCACAAACCAGCTATGATGACCAACCCGAGGCAAAAGTATGCGAGTGACCCTGTCGGATGCGACGGGGGCCGTCGGGGGAGCAATCTACTCGTGTCCTTGGCCACCACCGCCCAACAGCTAGCCTCGGAAAATAGAAACCCAACGAGAGCGCAGCAGTCGCCACGCCTCCCGGGCTCCAAATCCAACTAAAGCCAGTCCGTAACCGGAATAGAAGACCCAAAAAAGAGACAACAGAACGTTCCGATATCGGACTACCAGCCGGTTCCGTCCAGCCGGTACCCGCATCTCTGCAACCACTCCTGGGCCAAACGGTGGTTGAATTTCTCGACCATTCAAATAGAAGTGAAGTCCAGGATTGTAGGCCATCAGATACTCAACGTCGATTGGCGTCTTGTTTTCAAATTCGACAGCAAACTCATTGGCCCAGTTCCCCCCACTCTTGATGCTGGTGACGATTGACGCACCGCCTTGAAATAGCGAGTTCCGGGGAGTGTCGTTTGAGCTAAAAACCTCCAGTTCTGCCAAGTTGATGATGGCAGTCGGCTCTTTAGAGTCCGCTTGAATCCGTACGTACCGTCCGGCAACCTCCCCGGTAAGGACCGTATATGTCGGCTTATTACCGCCTAAAGGAAAACGCAGCGTCCCGCAACCTTTCACCGCAGCAGTCGGTCCGATTCCAAAGCCTGACCGCACTGATTGGATAAATCGCGCCAAGATCGACCTCAATCCACGACTGCAGCGACAACGCACTATGGAAAACCCCTCCATCTTGGTAGTTCCCATTCACCTTCCCATCGACGACCAACTCGGACCTCGCGCCACCCAGGCTGCCACTCGTTCGGGTCATTTTGCCACGGGCTATATTAGTCGATTTCGCCAGGATGGCATCCGCAGTGGCCCAGCTGCCAGCATCCCGCAAGCGGAAGACACCGTTATCCCAGAGAACTCCCACCGACGCCCTGAGAGATTGTTTGAGCGGAAGCAACACCAAGTCCTTCGGCAGCGGCAGTCGTTCCGTATTGTCTTCCGGAATCAGATGGCCTGGAATAGCGCCGGCGGCCAGTTGAGCCGCACTAATCACGACAAAATCTCCCCCGGTCGCTTCAACCCAAGACCAATCAGGCACAAGCACAATTTGATCATTGACCTTGGAAATGGGCATCATCGCTTGATAGTCCTTCCGAACGGCCTGGCTAAAATTAAATCCGGAGTAAGAGGACAGCTTCAGGCGGTCTACCAACCAATACGGAAAGGTTTTCGGAAACACAATCCGACCGTCGGCACCCCACAGCGCTGTTACATCAACGTATTTCACCAACTCTTTCTTCGTATGCCGAGAAAGATATTGGATAATTCTAAGTTGCTGGTCAGTCTGCAACGAAACCGGATTTCTTGCGGTGTTGTGAGCCAGATTGTTCGCTGGCAGAGACCAATCATACATTTTATCAAGTGAGGCCAAGTTAACGAAGAGAAGAGCAGAGCATCCGATCGCCAGCCGATTACGAGTCCTCAAGAAAACAAGAAATAGAAATACACTGATCAACTCCATCACCAATGATGCTGTCAAACCTCCCGCACGGGCGGCGTTTTGGTGCACACTAAGAAAATAGCTGACAGACACTAAGGCTGTTCCGCTACCAATTAGGAGAATACGGCCATCTGCCCTGCCCGTTTCGTGGGTGATGGCCTTGAGCATGACGGCGAGGCTAAGCAGCAAGCCAAGGTGGGTGATCAGTAAGTAGCGTTGGTATATGTGCATCTTGCCAAGCAAGGGCAGAAAATAGAACATAAGATCGCTTATCGGGCTCGCCTGCCCAAACGTACTTAGCACTGAAACCGCGTAGATCACCAACCCGGATACAGCGAGTCGACGTTCTCCGGGAGGCACTCCTCGGAACGGGTTAGGGCGTGTTAAACAAACAATCAGGATACAGGCCCCAACAAGGCCGATATAAACAAACACCTCGAAGGGTTGATGCGGCGACGGAGTTTGCAGGGCTAATGAGCGAATCGCCGCTTCGGGCGAATTTGCCAAATCATGCGCGCTGTAAGAAATGCCAGATTGTACTGTCGCGTTGACCGGGCTAGCGAGCAGGAACTGATGGGTCGCTAGCAAGAAAGGGCTGACCACGAAAAGTCCGAGGATTGCGGGAAAGGTAAGGAGGATCCCATGCCGAAACCGTAATCGCTGACCCTCAAAGCCACCACACCCCGCTATAAGAATCGCTAAAGCAACCCCAGCCCCTGTAGCAGCCATCCCCAGAGGCAGGTAGCCACCCAACATAGCGAAAACGACCGGGAGCCCTCCGATGAGAAATGTTTTGACGGAGGGCCTCTTGATCCAGTTCAGAGCTGCGAAAGCAATCCAAGGAACCGGCGCAGCGCAAAGGACAAACATTGGTTGCACTACGTAGGTAGCGAAATACATACTACACCCATATGACACAGCTACAAAGGAGGCCCGCCACGTCTCCCATCCAAGATGTTCCTGTAATAGTCTAATGCTGTAGTAAACAGAGACCGCAGTTGCTCCAGCAAGCGACCATGCAAGTACTCTTTGCATCGTTATCGCATCGACACTGAAGGGACTTGATAGTAGCGCGAAGACTACAAACACCGGGTGGACACCGTACATATTCGGAGAAAGAAAAAACTCCGAACTGCCATTGAACTGAGAGACGTCAATTGCGGTAAAGTTTCCATGTGCAATCAAGTCACGAATCTTCAACAACGCAGGCCAGCAGAAATCCAAGACATCGCCAGTAAAGGTGTAGCCGGCGTGGGAGCTGCCCTCGCGCAGAGCCCCGATATTGAAGCAGGCGCTTGCAATAGTTGCAATAAGCAGAGCCACCCATCGGCGCAGGCTTTCCCCCGGGCGAACGTTGTTAACCACGCCTGCCGCCGCCCTCGGCGGATCTTCCCTCTTTTCTGCGCCGGTAATCATGATAAAGCTTTCTCCAAGTAATTAGCTCCCTGGGTCCCGCCAGACGCAGGAGTGAAGTTGATCCGCTCTGCCTCAATGACGTGAGGGAACCTGCGGATGTGTGTGTGGATGGACCCCACATATTCGCCCAGAAGACCAAGAAAGATCATTTGGATCGCTGCGAAGAAAAACAAGCCAATAAGTAGTGGAGCGAATCCAATTTGAAAGGAATCCCAGGAGACGATCTTGGCGACTAGGTAGCCGAAAGCTACCGTCGCGCTAAGGCCGGCAAGCATGAATCCAGCTAATGTCAGCATTCGTAAAGGCACTTTCGAGTGTTTCACGACCGCAAGCATTGCCATGTCATACAGCACGTACCAGTTCTGACTCGTCACACCGCGGAGACGTTTGGGCTGGTTGAACGCGACCGTGGCGATCGGGAATCCAATTTCACATACAAGACCTCGGAAGTAAGGATACGGATCTCTCAAGGTACGTAGAATTCCAATTACTTCTCTATCGAAAAGCCCTGAGCCGGTGGCATTCGGCACTAAAGCGACGTCGGATAGCTGTCCAATACAAAAGTAATATAGTCTGCGGAGAGAATACATCACCTTGGACTCTTCGCTTGAAGCTTTTACAGCCAGTACGGTTTTGAACCCGCGCTCCCACTCGGCCACGAATTCAGCGATTTTCTCAGGAGGATCTTGTAAGTCAGACGCAATTAGGATCACGGCGTCCCCGGTCGCCTGTAAGAGGCCATGAAAGGAGGAACGAATGTAGCCAAAGTTGCGGGCGTTTATGATGACCTTTACATGAGGGTCTTGGGCCGCGCGTCGGCGCAGGTGAGCGACAGTCTGGTCCGTAGACGCATTGTCGATACACAAATGCTCATAATCATACGGCAAACGCGACATTGCAGCGGCAATTCGTTCACACAGTTCTTCGACGTTCTGTTCTTCGTTGAAGATCGGGGTAACCACGGTCAACGTTCTCTTCATCAACATCCTCTCCACTCAACCTCATTTGCGCCGGGGGACGGCACAATAGCCAGAAGCTTCTTTCCGAGACACACAATGGATTACGCGCCAAGACTAGGGGCGCGGAAAGGCTAGCGGCCAGCTTCCTGTTACGATTCCGGGAAACCCAACAAGCCGTCGAAGGATAGACAACACGGGGTCTTCTGGGCGAGTGTACCGGTCGACGAGGAATCAGTTGGGTTCGCAAAGTCGCTGTATCCGAACGGACTTGAGAAACTTCTGACATCCGCCGACTGCGCGTTGGGTGCAAGTATTCGGTTGTCGCGAAGTGGTTCTCGTACTGCCATTCTGTCTGATGGTCCTCCGGCTCGCAGAAGTACGACGCCGTGTCTATGCAACCTGCTACTGTGCGGCGCGTGCCATAGTCCGGCATGGGTTCCACCAAGCATTGAGATTCCGGGGTGCGACCCGGAATCTTCCCCGGCGTCGTGCCTCGAAGGGCGTCAGCCAATTGGTGCACGACAGGCGGAGGGCAGCAGTCGCTCTGCCCGGCTTGGTTGGGGACACTGCTTTGAGCACACCCCATCTTACAGACCGGCCAGCGTTAGGCCCGCCGCGTCCCGTAGATACTCTTGCGTTCCGGACCGGCCTATGAAAACATTGGGAACAGCGATACGGGTGACTCTTGGCATTTCATGGCAGTGTCCCGCCGCGTATAGGTCGTTCAGTGATTCCACAATCGATGAACCGAACCCGCCGTTTAATTGATGTTCTTCGACGGTCACAATCCGTGAGAAATGCTTAGCAATCGAAAGAAGGGCCTCGCAATCGTAAGCTCCGACAAAGGGGGCGCTCCACAGGGCCCAATTTAGGCGTGCCGTGTTTATCTCGGCAAGGATCCGGTGGGCGATCGCCCCGGTGGTCAAGACGAGAGTCCCTTCTCCATCCCGGATGGGAAGGAATTGTCCCGGTCCAAAACGCCCAGCCAAATCCTGTGAATGAAGGACCGGTTCTCCCGTCTTGTTTAGACGCACGTATCCGGGGCCGCGGTGTGTGGCCATGAAGTGAGCGGCGGCTATCGCTTCCGCTGGATCCGCCGGAGCACACACCAGCATACCCGGCAGCACGCGCAACATGGCCAAGTCCTCGGTCGTATGATGAGAGACACCCTGTGGGCCGTAGGCATACCCGCCACCCACGGCAACAATTTTTACATTTGCTTCGTGGTAGCAAACGTCATAGCGGATCTGTTCCATGCATCGCAAAGTGGGAAAATTACCAATTGAATAAGTAAACACATTAAACCCTTCCCTGGCCAACCCTACAGCCACCTGGGTCATGTTCTGCTCCGCAATCCCAACGTTGACGAAGCGATCTGGATAGTTCTCCGCAAATGGCTCTAAGACCGAATAGCCAAGGTCTCCACAAAGAAGGAATATATTTTTGTGCACGTCGGCCAATTCAACTAAGGCATTGATGAAGGCGTTTCGCATTTATCCTCTCTCCAATTCGACGCGCGCAGCAGCGAGGTCCGCAACGGAGGGCGAACGGTAATGCCACATCAGGGAATTTTCCATGAATGAGACACCCTTCCCCTTCACCGTATGAGCCACAACGCACTTCGGGTGGCCGCGACGACTGCGTTTCAGGCCCTGAAGGACTGACTCCAACTCGCTTGTCGAATGGCCGTCGACCTCAGCCACTTCCCACCCAAAAGCTTTGAACTTGTCAGTAAGTGGTTCCAGGCCCATCACCTGCGACACTTCGCCGAAGCTTTGAATTTTGTTGTAATCTACGATGGCGACCAGATTGTCTAGGCGATGATGGGCAGCAAAAAGAATCGCTTCCCAGTTGGAGCCTTCATCCAACTCCCCGTCGCTCAGAATGACGAAGACGTTCCAATCGAGTCCACGTCTCTTTCCGGCAAGAGCACTGCCGGCTCCGACACCGAGTGCGTGTCCTAAACTCCCCGTGGAGAGCTCAATTCCGTTCACATTGTGATTGACATGCGAGGTAAAGTAACTGCCATCTTTTGTGAACTCTTCCAGCAGATCGATTTCTGAAAGAAAGCCCTGTGCCTCTAGCGTTGCATACAGTGCCGTACAAGCATGGCCTTTGCTGTAGAAGAGGCGATCCCGAGTAACAGCCCTCGGATCGGCAGCGCTGATGTCCAGGACGCCGCCGTATAGAACCGCCAGAATGTCTGCCACAGAAAAAGCTCCACCGAGATGAGAAGTCTTCTTTGCGGAGCACAACTCCAGGGACCGTAGTCTAATTTGACGGGCAAAATCTATATATGAGGTCATGACGTCAACCGTCCTTCGAATTGCTGGCTATACCAACGAATTGTGCGCCCTAGTGACTCTGACAAAGGAACCGTAACGGCCACTCCAAACTCCGTACGGGCCAGGGAGGTATCCGGTACGTAGACCTCTGGTGCAGCACCCGAACGATGTAGCCCTCTCACCTCGACATCGGATCGGCCGCTTGTGGCAGTCGCTGAAACCGTCTCGGCGAGTTGTCGGATGGACACCGCTTCTTCCGAACCGACGTTATAAGCCTGACCCGAACGGCCCCTCACCAAGATGGCTAGCAACCAAACCACCAAATCGGTGGGATACATGTACGATCTGACAGCCGTTCCGTCACCCTGAATCACCACGCTCCTGCCCTGCAGCGCATCTCTAATAAAGTTCCCCGCAGCATAATGCCCGGATAGGGCGAGACCGGGTCCCACTTGAGCGAAAATACGAGCCGACGAGCAATGCGCCGCTCCTCTATCAGCCAGAGCGTATCCCAACCATTCAGAGGCAATCTTCCCGAGAGCATATGCCGAATTGACGGAGGATATATTGACCGTACTACGATGAGACTCCGGCACGCGGAGGTAAGTGTCAGCGTATGCTCCGTATACCGCACCGGAGGAAAGAATGAGCGTACGACTCGCACTGTGCATCCGGGCAAACTCCAGGACGCGGGCCGTACCATTCAAAGTCACCGAGAACAGATCAAGGGGATCACAGCTAGTGGCCACATCCGTGGCGCCGTGAATGACATGGCTAAATTCTCCGCCGGGTTCACGAAAAGTGCGAACGTCGCCCTTAACAAACTCGAAATTGGGACATTGTGCCAACTCAGGGTGAATTTGCCGAAACGCTTCCGGTTCCCGGCTGAGCACCACGGCGCTCACCCCAAGTTCTAACTTCGTGTTTGCGTATCGGATCGTTTCGAGTATCCACCTGCCGATATATCCGGTGCCACCTGTAATAAAGATCCTCGCATTGCGCAACGACTCAAGGTCTCTGTTGGCAGCAGTCACGATTTCCAAGAGATCGGACGGCAAAAGCGGCCAATGCTTTCCGCTACTTTTCTCATCAAGCAAGGTTGAGTATCTCCGAGAGCCGTTCATTGATTCCTATTGTGTACGTAGCAGACGCCTTTGAGCGTACGCCAATTACCGACTTAAGAAGGACTATCATGACCATCAGCGCAATCTCAGTTCGCAAGCCTAATCCGGTAACGTTAAGTTCTTCCTTCACCAACCACCTTCTGTTTGTCAAGAAAGTCACCCAATAGAGGTAGTCGTACCCAGACGGGGCCCAGATTGCGTCTTCCCAGTCGACCACTACCACCCCATCCGGATCTTCCATCAGGTTCGCCGGCCCTAGGTCACCGTGACAGATACTCCTCGACCACTGGCCCTCATCCTTCCGCAACTGCGCAAGGCAACGATGCACAAGCAAAGAAACCTCCCTACTGAGTTGCTGATCCTCATGAAGTTCATTCACAGCATGCTCAGCCTCCGCCAACAAGAGCGAAATGTCGCAATTGCCGGGTATCGCCGACCCAAGATGCGTGGCCCGAAAGGTCTGGTCATATCCCGCGACAACCGCCCGGACCTGCGCGGGTAGGAGACCGGTGCTTGGCTCAAGCTGGTTCATGACTAGCCAGTAGTCCGTGCATCCTGCAGACTCGCACTGAAACAGAGAAGCGTCAGTCCTCTTCCCTGTTGTTGCCCGCAAAAAATCAACCTCCCTACTAAGAGAGGCTTCCGCACCATCGCCAAAAACTGTTTTGAAAAACCGTGCCCGGCCCTCCCACCGTGCAGTGAGGCAGAGGGAAAACGTTCCACCCGAACAGGGCTGAACATCTTCCAGCCCAGCCCCTGCGTATCGAAACAGACTTTCTCGCGCATCGTTCCGGCGAGAAACTCCGACAGCATCGGCGTTCTCCCGCGGCCACAACTTAGTCAACACCGTAATATGACCTCAAATAGTCAATGCCGTCGTAACCGAAGTGTCTCGCCAAAGCAGACGTTCCCTGCACAATCTGTGTCTTTTCGGCATCGCTTAGCTCGTCAATAATCGCACGGTTGTATTCTTCCGTACTGCGCAAAACAGTTCCCCACGGCGCGAGATCGTGGGCCAGCTCACCGCCGTTCCAACTCGGGAACAACATCGTTGGTGAGAAATTCACTCCAATGAAGCTAGCCAACTCGTGCATAAAAGCGCTTTTGTTAGCGACCATGTCCTCGTATCGGACAATGCGCACGTTTTCCGGGTACATCTTCGCCCACATTTCGACAGTCGAATGATAGATATTCCAGGTGATCAGATACTTAGCCAGCGGCTGCGGGAAGGGTCGTCGCTTGGTATCGCGATAGGCAGACAACGGATTCCGCACCAAGTGTACGATGCGCACATCCCGCAGGTCACGAATTATACGCTCCGCATCGATCCCGATAGAAGGCGAGTAGCCAACATAACGCATCCCTTCCCGGCGGTCCGTGTAATAGTTCTTCCATGCCATGAAAGTCGA
>JAPKZA010000044.1:0-8885 GCA_026394015.1 Acidobacteriota bacterium | reverse complement strand
GAAAGTCGATCGGAAAAAGGCCTCAATGACCCGTCCGCGGGTGTAGTGCGGCTCGTCGCCAAGGAGTCGTTCAAAAGCGGAGATCCGGTCCGCTTCGTCGAGTTGAAGATCGGCATCTTTAAACTTCGACCCATTGCGCTTCCGAAGAAATGTTTTTGCCTCTTCGTCAATGATCGCCTCGTAAAGTTGACGAGCGCTAAGACCCTCTGGGAACGCCGGGTATCGGTACTGAACACGTTCGATTGACGAAAGGAAGTCGCTGAACTCGCGGTTTCCCAGTTGCGACTCGAAAGGATATACCAGAAGATCGGGATGCCCGTCAAGATGTCGATGGAGTACGTTCCCGCCGTGCTCAAAGCCGGCGGAAATGAGAATTAATGGAAATGAGTTCATTTGTTTATTCCTTATATTTGGGGACGCTCAAACATTCCGAGGGGTAGAGTCTTACCTTCAAGTCGCCCCGAATGGCAACGATCGGGAAGCGAAAACCCGGAAATCCGCCATCGGATTCTACTGTTGGCTTTTACGAAAGGCCGTTGCTGCGAAAATAGTCGCGGTACCATTCAATTGTAGCCATCAGACTAGATTCGAGGGTAAATTCAGAACGCCACCCCAGCATCTGTCTGGCTTTCTGCGCACTTAGATATTGATGCCGAATTTCGTTCGTCGCCGTTGCTTGAATATCCGGTTCGATATCGCTATCCATCGCGCTGAGAATTTGCCGCACCAGCTGTAATACCGTAATCTGTATTTCATTGGAGAAATTGAAGGCTTCGCCGCCCAACCGAGGATCTGCCGCCATCTTTTCAGCGAGATGCATGTAGGCTGCAGCGCCATCGCCCACGTAGAAATAATCTCTAATGTAAGAACCGTCGCTTCGCAACACAGGGCGCTCGCCCCGAATAATTGACCGGATTGTCCCCGGCACAATTCGGTTCCAGTTTAGATCTCCCCCGCCATAGAAATTACCACACCGCGTGACGCAGACAGGAAGACCAAAGGAGTGGGCGTAACTGGCAGCTATGAGATCGGCGCACGACTTACTGACGTCGTAGGGGTGCCTGCCCTGTAGGGGCGTCGTCTCATTGTATGGAAGGTTGGTCTGATCGCCATAGGCTTTGTCCGAAGATGCTACGACAATCTGGCGGACGAGGGGGCTCCGGCGGCAGGCTTCGAGTATCGCCCATGTCCCCCCGATATTTGATTCAAACGTTCCGATTGGGTTCCGATTCGCCACTCCAACGATCGTCTGGGCTGCCAAGTGGAATACGGTGTCAATTTCGTATTCTCCTAGCGTTCTGTCCAAGGTGGACTGGTCACAGATATCTCCCCGGACGACTTTAACTGCCTGGATGGTTCCGCTCCGAATCAGGTCAGATTGGGGCACCCAGTCCCGAACGAGACAGATCACCTCTGCGCCCGCGTTCAACAACCGTCGGGTCAACCAGGACCCCAGCAGTCCGCTGGCACCAGTGATCAGGACCGGACGGTCCTGCCAGAAACCCGATGTCACAAATTACCTCCTTCCACCGCGATCTGAGCAGCAGCTGCCCAAGGAGCATTTCCGGATTCCCACAGTTCGTTCAGGGCTTTGTATTCGCGATAAGTGTCCATGGCGTAAAAGTATCCATCATGGTGATAGCTCATCAACTGTCCTTCTGCGGCCAGAGCCTCCAAAGGTTGGCGCTCAAGAATACAGTCAAAATCGAGATACTCAAGGACCTTGCGATTGAACACCATGAATCCAGCACTGGCGATCCCGTCGAGTTTGGGCTTTTCAACGAATCTCTCGACCCTGCCATCCGCGGCGACATCAAGGATGCCAAATCGGGACGTAGGATTTACAGTAGTAATGGTGGCCAGCCGCCCGTGGGATCGGTGGTATGCATACAGGTTTTTGATATTTAAGTCGGACAGGCCGTCTCCATAGGTAACGAAAAAGTCTTCTCCGTCCAGGTACCGGCTCACCCGTTTGACGCGACCACCTGTCATCGTTTCAAGTCCTGTATCGGCTAACGTCACCCGGAAGTCCTGTTCCGGATGTGCATCATGATAAGTTATACGAGACTGTCCCCCGAGACTGATCGTGAAATCATTGTTTAGGGACTCGTAATTTAAAAAATAGTCCTTTATCATATTGCCACGGTATCCGAGACATAAAACAAAGTCACGATAGCCATAGGCAGCGTACAATTTCATGATATGCCACAGTATTGGTTTGCCTCCAATGTCTAGCAAGGGCTTGGGCCTATGTTCGGTTTCTTCGCGAAGTCGCGTGCCCTGCCCGCCACACAGAATTGCAACCTTAGGCATTCGTAATTTGCTCAGGTCGGTCGTCGACATATGTATAAGGTCCTTTTGAATCTTTTCTTTAATGCTTGCAAACTGTTAACTGCGCGCTGCATGGTCCATCTTTGTATCCGCTGCAACCTGCCGCTGCGGATGACCCGTCCGCAGCCATCATACGAAAGTAAGTATGGTACCACATCCGTGGCACCGATGTGGAAAGTTTACCACATGCGCCCGTCGCTGCGGGCGAGTTTGTTGAGGTCGCCGTCAAACTGCGGGTGCGGGCGCGTTGGGCGGAGGCGGCTGATGGTCGACGAGAGCCCCAGACTGGTTCCGGCGAACTCGGAGAGGCCGAAGAAGGGGTTGGGTACGAGGGCATCGCAGAACGCGCGGTTGCCGCCGCGGGAGGGGTCGCATTGCTTGACGAAATCGTCGGACTGAATGTTGAAGGCGCGGCTGGTCATCAGATTCTGCGTTTGGCTTCCGACGTAGGAAACTTCGAGGGAGGACGACGACGTGAGACGCCGTTGAACGCCGAATGAGAACTGATGCACCCGGGGGAGTTTGGCGTTCGGATTCCACCAGCCGAAGTTCGCCCCGGCGAAAGTATTGAGGCCCAAGGCCGCGCCCAGCGGCGTTCCGACGCCTGAGGGGAAGGGATCGCGCAAGGTATTGGGGCGCGGTGTGCGGCTTTCATCGAGCGTCGTCACCAGCGCCGTTGACGTGCTGAAGCCTTGGGTTTGCGAGTAATCCGTGGTGGGCCAATTGGCGAAAAACATCCCGTAACCGCCGCGGAGCACTGTCTGGTCATTGAGCCGGTAAGCAGCGCCGATGCGTGGCTGGAAGGTTGTGAGGCTGGCTTCGGTACCGACGCGCCGGTTGCCATCGACGCCGGCGAACCGCAGGCCGCCCTTCAGGTCGCGGAGTTGCGGATAGAGGGCGAGGTTGGCGGCTGAAATGTTTCCCGCGATCGGGCTGGCGGCGGCCGGGTCAAAATGGGTGACCATGCGGTTGTGCTTTTCGTCGGTTGTCGGATTGTAGTCCCAGCGCAGGCCGAGGTTGAGGGTCAATTTGCGGGAGACTTTCCAATCGTCCTGGAGATAAGGCGCGAAGTACCAGGAGCGGAGGAAGGGGCGTACGGCGTAGTCGGCGGAACCGGCGCTGGCGGTGCCCAGCAGGAAGGAGGCGTAGGCGTCGCCGCTGTTCGCTTCGGAGGCGGCGTTGTTCCACGTTTGGCGCGTGAAGCCGGCGCTCGCCGCGAAGCGGAGCGGATTGCTGGAGGCAGTCGTTGGGGCCATGAAGTGCATACGGCGGAAGTCCAGGCCAGCTTTCAGGGTGTGGCTGCCCCATATTTTGGTGAGGTTCGCCTGGGTGCTGTAGGTATTGTTGAACTCCATACCCGGAGTGAAGCCGAGCGGCGCATAGCCGGCGACGGCCCAGACGCCAAAGAAATCGGGAATGGCCAGCTTAGCCGGTAACGACGCGGGAAGGCCCAATGAAGTGAGATCGAATTTCAAATTACCGACGACGTCCTGGCCTTCGACGTAGCGGGCATAATTCCCGCGCACGTTCAGCGTGGCCGAGGGGCTCAACACACGCACCCAGTCCAGCATGTAGGCGTGATTCTGGCGCAGGAACGGGTTGTAGGCCTGTTCGCCGGGCTTACCGAGAATGCCGTTCAGCGTTCGCTCCTGCGTGTGTTTATTGGTGCTGAAACGGAAGAATAGGCGGTCGTTATCGCCGGCCTTCAGATCGATGCGGCTGTTCCAGTTCCAGAAGAGGAAGGGATAGGAAAACTGCGGCAGGCTGAAATTGCCGGCGGCGTAGCGCTGGTTGGGGAGGCCCGCGTCGTTCGGAGCGAGGTAGTATTTCGACACGGCCAGGGCTACCGGATCAAACCGAGATGGCGGAATTACGTTCCCTGGGAAGGGTGTGCGGACGGGATTGCCGGCAGCGTCGAGCGGGGCGTTTAACGGATCGAAAATGCGGATAAGATCGCCGGTCGCGTTGCGCATTTTGCTGAAGTCCCCGGCCTTCATCTCGGCGGTGGGAACGGCGAGGCGAATCGGCTGCGGGAACATTTCGGCGTACTTCTCAAACGAGCCCAAATAGTAGAGCGCATACTTGCCGTTTCTTTTTAGCAGTTTCGGGATCTCCAATGGGCCGGCGGCCTGGATGCCAATCTGGTTGATCGACTGTTCAGCGCGCGGGCTGCCGATCGCGTTCAATGGATAGGCATTGGCGTTCCATTCTTTGCGGCGGAAGTAGCCCCAGGCGGTGACGTGATGCTGGCTGGTGCCGCCGAGCGTAGTGAAGTTCACGATGCCGCCGGAAGTGCGTCCGTAGGAGGCGTCATAGGCGTTGGTAACGACCGTCACTTCGCCCACCGATTCCTGGACGGGCATGAGCGCGATGTTGTTCTGTACGCTGGTGGTGCGGGCGGTGTTCGGAGCCCCGTCGATCAGCATTTCGTTCTGGGACGGGCTGCCGCCGCTGATGACGAAGTTGACGTTGGCGCTGTTGGCGAATGGGGACATGAAGACGCCCGCGCCGCGCTGGGTAGTCCCAGGCAGCAGGTTCACGACGTTCAACGGATTCTGTCCACGGACGGGGAGTTCCTTCATCAGCGACTGCGAAACGACCAAGCCGCGCGAGGCCGATTCGGTGTCCAAGGCGGCCAGCACCGATGTGACTTCAAGGCGATCGGCCACGTCGCCGACCTGGAGGCGGATTTCGACGCCGGTGCTTTGCCCGGCTTGCAAGCGGATGCCGTCCTGTATGAATGTCTTGAAGCCGGCGCTGGAGGCGGTGAGGCGATACTCGCCGGAATCGAGGAATTGGAAGAGATAGAGGCCGGCTTCGTTCGACGCGGTGGTGGATTTTGCCTGGCTGGCCTTGCTGGTTAGCTCGACGCGGACTTTGGCCATTTTGGCGCCGGTGGCGTCGATGACTTCGCCGGTTAATTTGGCGCGATAGTCCTGAGCGGGTAAGCAGGCGGTAAAGGCAACCGCGATCAATGTCAGGCTTCGCAATCGATTCATAACCTCGTTAGTATAGTGACTGATCCCGTCCGCAACAAAGCTTCACACGCAAAAAGGCCCCGGGCGAACCCCGGGGCCCTTTTGAACTACGTTAAAACAGAGCCTCAGAAATCGCCCTCGCTTTGTCCGAGTGGTCGAATATTCGTTCGGAGCGCGGACGAGGCTTCTCCCAACGCCGTCTCTTGTCCGCCGCGTTGGAAACTGGCGGCGGGAGGCTGTGATCTCCGGCTATTCGCGGACAGGGTATCTGGGAGTAGTGCCGCGAGAATGGCTAGGTAGAGCACCGTTAAGGCCGATTCGTATAGGATGAAAGCAATGAATTCCGTCTTATTAACTGCCGCCCCTTTTCGTCGTAACCCAAGATGATGAGCCGATTCCTGCTCATCCTCGTAAGTCTGTTCTGCGCGCAGCCCGGCCGGGCACAGACTGGTTGGACACGGCATCTCATTGCGGAAGGATTCACCACCCAAACCGCTACGGCGGCGGATTTCACCGGCGATGGCAAGATTGACGTAATTGCCAGCGACATCACGGTGAAATCGGAAAAGGTGATCCTCTACGTTGGACCGGCTTGGAAACCAGTCGTACTGAGCGAAGGCATCCGCACTATTTTTGCCGTACCGATGGACGTGAATGGGGACGGGCGCATGGATCTGGTCGCCGCGCGTTACCACCCGGGCCTGATCTACTGGTTGGAACAACCGAAAGATCCGCTTCGCGACAAGTGGGCCTACCACGTCATCGACGATGCGGCGGATGGTGGAGCCGATGGCGTCCACGGTCTTTTGTTGGGTGATGTCGATGGGGACGGCCGGCTCGATCTGGCTGCCAGTAGTGGTCAACCCCGGGGGGCGATGAAAAATGCGCTGGTTTGGTACAGCGTGCCGAGGGGTGCGAAAGCGAGCGAGCGGTGGCCGCGCTTCGCGTTTGCGAACGGCGATGCCCCAGGGTTGAGTCACTATCTTGCGTTCGGCGATGTGAATGGTGACGGACGTCCCGACATTGCGGGCGCTGCGAAAGATTCGCCGGGCGGCAACTGGTTCGCCTGGTGGGAGCAAGGTAAAAATCCGCGGCTCCCGTGGACGAAGCACTTAATCGCTGGCAACGAATTTGGCGCAACCAATATTCAGATTGGCGATTTGAACGGCGATGGCAAGCCGGATTTTGTGGGGTCGCGGGGGCATGGCGTTGGTCTGACTTGGTTTGCCGCGCCGGATTGGAAGGCCCATGACATTGACGCGGAGATTAAAGGTCCCCACGCGCTGGCAATATTTGACGTGAATGGAGATGGCAGGGCGGATGTGATTACCGTCGCCAAAGATTCACGGATCGCCAAGTGGTTTGAAAATGACGGCAAAGGCAACTTCACGCCGCACCAGATTTCGAACGATCAATCTTCCTATGACTTGCGAATGGTGGACATGGATGGCGACGGAACTGCCGATCTGCTGGTGGCTGGCTTTGAGAGCAAGAACGTGGTTTGGTACCAGAACCCCTTCGCCCGGAAGAAATGACGAAAGGTGGGGAGGCGTTCGGACGCGCGGACATTGCGTGAAATCAAAGTGTCATGACGTAGGCGACGACATCCTCCCGCTGTTGCTCGGTTAGCAGTTCTTTGAAGGCGGGCATCGATTCCTGTCCTTTCGTTACCAGGTCCATAATCACCTCATGTGTCGCCGGACGGCCGCTCGGGAGTTTTCCGTTCTTGACGCCTGCGAAGCCCGGGCCATCTTTGGTTTCCTTATTCTCCGCATTGTGGCATTCGGCGCATTTTTCCCGAAAGATGGCTTTCCCGGCTACCGGATCGGCCTTTTCCGGAGGAGCGGACAGGAGAATGGCCCCGCATACGGAAAGCACAATGCCCGTGAATACAACTTGGGTTATTCTCATTTTGCCGATGCTCCAATTACGGCGCGAATTACGCCGTCGCTCTTGCTTAATATATACAACTCGCCAGCCGCATCGACGGCAAAGCGAATATCCGAGCGTCCCCCGGGCAGGCGTCCGAAGCCAGGCAAATGTTCGGCCTTTCCGCCGCGTTTGTGATATTCAGACTCGATGATGGCGGCCATATTTTTATAAACTTCGCCATTGCGCGCCACTTTCAGTTCATGAATCTCCGCCATCGTCTTCGGGTCGAGATCGTCCGCGGCTAACATTTCCCGGAAGTCAGCCCACCAAAGCTTGCCGGTGGTGATGTCGCCGAACAGGAACTTGCCGCGCAATTCGGGAATGGCCTTGCCCCGATAGACGAAGCCGCTTGCAATGGCATCGCCGCCCACGCCGCGCACATGGTTGTAGGCAATCACGGGATAGCGCGGAGTGACGGTGCCCTGGGTTGCTGTTTCGTCAATGCGTACGGGGATCTTGTCTTCGTCCGGGACCGCGGTCAAGGTGTTGTCCGCTTTGAGCTGTTGTGGCCCTTCGCGCTCAGAATAACCGTAGTTCGCGCCCTTATGAATGATGTCCACAGTTTCCCAGCTTCGCAGTCCGATCACCAAAGTGATCAGATGCGGATTCTTCGGGTCAGACGGATCCACGTCCCAGGTGAGGCGGTGAGGATTGCGCAGGCCATAAGCCCAAATCTCTTTGCGCGCCCCGTGGAGGGCCGCAAAAGGATTGTCGTTCGGAATCCGGTAGCGGCCATTTTCACTGACGGTACTGGAAGCCGGGTGCTCCTTCAGGTCCGGAATGATCCTCAGGATTTTGCCCACCAGCATATCCAGACGCTGTGGATTATGACGAGTTTTAGTCTTCTGTTCTCCCGAACCGCCATCGCCGCAGGCCACGTACATCACTCTCCAATCCGGATCGCCACGCTTGGCTGTCGGGTTGAAGGCAATGTCGCCCATGGGATGAATGCGGCCGTTATACTGAAGCCGCATCAACTCTCTCGCGGTTCCCTCGAAAGTGGTGTTCGCGATATTGGTATCCGTCCACTCCATTAAGACCGACTCGGCCTGAGTATCGCCGAAGGTTCGAATCGGTGGCGTAACCGCGTATTTATCGAGTTTCAGGGCTGGGAAATTTCTGTTATCCGGAACCGGCGACGCTGGAAGAGTCGGGTCTTCTAAGTGAATGGTGTAGAACTTGCCGTTGCGAGCGTAGTCAGGATCGAACTCAAAGCTGATAAATCCGCTGGCCAGTAAGTTATCAATTACTGTCCGGTGGAATAAGCCCTTGCGGTCACCGGCTCCATTCAGGTTCAGATACTCACTGAACTGTTTCGTCACCTTGTCGAACAAGTACAGGGAACCGTTTAGATCGTTCGCGAAGAGTCGTTTTTGCGAGCCGGTCGGCTCTTCGCGAAGAAAGTTGACCCTGGCCAAGAGCCCCGCGCTATTGCCCACTCCGTCCACGGCTCCCGTAATTGGCAAAGCGGCGAAGTCTTTAATTTCGATCACTACTGTCCAAAACAGCACTTACTCTCTCCTAGAATCTGATTTCGGCGAGCCCGACGGGGGCGAGCGGTAGAGTAAGCGCCACTTTGATCGGCACCCTGGTTTCCGGCGATAGGATGGCAAGGCCCTCCTGTGTGAAGGTAGTGAAGTGAAT
>JAPKZA010000084.1 GCA_026394015.1 Acidobacteriota bacterium | reverse complement strand
TTTGAACCGCAGAAATTCCTGAAACTGCATCTAGTGCAGTGACTGAAACCAAAGCAGTCGCTGTTGGTGCCGAGAAAGCTCGAGCACTATTGAGCGACTGCGATTGCGCTGACGAAGTAGTCGACGCACTCACCGAAGTAATTTCGGGCGGCGACAAGTCGAGAATTATGTCATCCGTGTAGTTATAGATAGCCATTTCTTGTTCTGGCGAAGCCCAACCACCTGCTCCGTTGGCCCATAAACCATAGAAACGCACATACACGGTTGACGACAAGAGGCCAGCGCCACCAGACTGCAACGACCACCGAACTTTTGACGCCACCGGAACTTCTTGAGCATCAGAAAATGAACCGTCATTACTAATCAAAGCGGTGGTTGTTCCTTCTGGCCACACCAATCCAATTGTGACATCGGTGGAGTCTGTGAATCGGGCACCCGCGTTCACCGTCACTCCAACTCGACCCGTTGGTTTTTGTGGCCGAACAATGATCGCATAGCGCTGCGTTGCTGAGCCTTTTGCTGACGAATATTTCACCGAAATGAAGCGCCCTCCACCTTGTGACAATGCGCCACCAAGTGAATCTGCAGAAATGTCAATATACGACTGTTTAAATTCTGCCGACGCAATTCCCTCCCACGTCACTTCACCTGTGGTGCCGGTATACCGCGACACAAGGCTCGTAGCTTCGTTCGTAACATCACTTGTTGCGCTATCGGTCTCGAAAACACCATCATCATCAAGATCCCACTTCATTGACAGACCGGTCGTTCCGACGCACGAGGATTTGAAATAGGAATACAATCGCACCGTTGCACCAGGACGAACAGCAAGTTCCTTATCCCAGGTGTTTGTCAATGTAGGCGTGCCGGCGGTCCCCGACCTATCAGCAAAACCTACATAATTCGGTGAATCTATTGCATTTTTGAAGGAGTCTTCCGTAAACGCTGGACCAAATTGTCCACTAGAAACAACTCGAGTTGCCCCTTCTGAATAGCCCTCATCCTCATTATTTGCTACCACCGCACACGAGCCCGGAATTTGCGATGCTTGCCATGAGTGGTAATTCCAAAGACTTCCTCCATTGCCGATGAGAAAGCTGCTATTGCTCCCCGCGAACCGAGACAAGGGGAGCGCCTCAATCGGCATATTAATTTTTTCTTTACCCCAGACTAAGTTTGAAGAGACGCGCCACATAGTTCCGTCCGAGGCAATTAATTTGTTACCGTAATCACTGCTACTTGTGATCTGACGAACAGTTCGATTTCCAGGTAGTGGAACTGCAAATGGTGTCCCCATCGTCCATTCATTCGAGTTGGTCTGATTTACATATCTGAACCGAAGTGTGCCGTCGTCTGCAATGTTATACAATCCTTCATTTCCACCGTCAGAACCATTTTCGAAGTAACCATAAGTAATCATCGAGCTAGTAATCCCTAATTGACTAGGGCTTTTCCATGACCATGTTTGTGAGCAGCAGGGGACGTTATAGGTTCCCTGTTTCGTCAAACTCCACTGATACCAATCACCACTTGATTGCCGCAGCAAAATCGTCATGCCAAGTTGAGCTCGTGAATTATTCCGCCATCCGACTACGTTCGTAAAAGACAATGCACTCAATGTCGAAACCTCTTTAACGACTGCCCCATCAGTCCATCCAGAAAAGTCGCAGTTTTGGACACTGCTTCCGCCACCCCATGTGTACACCTTGCCGTCCTCGTCAAGCACAAGGCCATATAAAGCGTAGTAAGAGCTCTGAGCACAGGTCGTTCCTAACCCAAGAAACACCTTAAGTGCCTTTTTCCCAATGGGCATCAAAATTTCTGTTGGCGATTGAACCGATTCTGAAGTTCCAAGCAACAAGTCGGGAGACCCGGAACCCCATACATACAATTTCCCGTTATCCGAAACTGCTGCAGCAGCTACGCTCGTCGATGTATTCTCTCGACGAGCTATTGCGACTGATCTAAACGTCTGATCACGATCGCCTGCGACTGACGGATAGACCCTTGTCGGTTCTACTACGGCAGCTGCAGTGCCTGTAATTGCAGTGGCCGCTCCCCATGCATACAAGTACTTATCCGCACCAATAGCAATGGCCGTA
>JAPKZA010000033.1 GCA_026394015.1 Acidobacteriota bacterium | reverse complement strand
TCTGCAAATATACGGTCTTCCCTGGCGACGAGTTAGGAAGGGCCACGAAAAGTTCGACCGGACCAGCGCCCTTTTGCATCAACTGGACGCAACCACCTACCCGAGCGCTCGAACTTGGTTTGAAACCGTCCAACATAGCCGCCGAGTTCGCCGCATGACCGTCGGTGACATTGTCAAAAGCTGTTTCGATCTATGCGCCATACGCCGCCCCGGCAAAGCATTCGCCTTCATCGTCGACGAAATGGGGCAATACGTCGCCCGCGGCGGAGAGCGTCTCGAAAATCTCCGCGCCGTCGTCGAGCAGTTCGGCAAGGAAAGCCTGGAACGCCAGCGATTGAAACAAATTCCCGGCCCTGCGTGGATCATCGTCACGGCCCAGGAGAAGCTCCAGGATGTGTACAACTATCTTGCCACTGGACGCATCGACCTGCCAAAGCTGCAAGACCGTTTCAAACATCAAATCGATCTCTCTCCGGCCGACATTCGACAGGTCGCCACCCAGCGCGTCCTTCGCAAGAAAGAAGCGCAGAAATCGGTTCTAAAGAAACTATTCCAAACCAGCGGCCCCAATCTGATCCAACACGTGAAGCTGGAGTTCTCCGCCCGACGGACCGATTTTGATGAGGAGCAGTTCGTCCAGTTTTACCCTTATCTCCCTCATTTGATCGATCTTTCGATTGATATCATGACCGGCATCCGCTCGCAGGCCAATGCCCCGAAGCACTTGGGCGGCAGCAACCGCACCATCATCAAGCAGTCTTTCGAAATGCTCGTCTCGGATCGGACGCGTCTGAAAGATCAGCCTGTCGGCGCTTTGGTGAGTATCGACAAGATTTACGAACTGGTAGAAGGCAACATCCCTTCGGAAAAGCAGAAGGATATTTTGGACGTTCGCCAAAGCTTCGATAGTGATGCGCACTATCCTGGGCTAGCTTCTCGCGTCGCCAAGGCCCTCTGTCTGATGGAATTCGCTAAGACCGACCTCCGTCGTACCATCAAGAACATTGCCGCACTGCTGGTTCAGCAGGTTACCGAGGCACCCCAGACGATCTCGGTAAAAGCGATTTTGGATCGGCTGAAAGAGGCCCAATTTGTCCGCGAAACCGACGACGGTTGGAAGCTTCAAACTGCTCAGGAGAAGAGCTGGGAGGACGAGAAGAATGGCTTTGCAGGGCTCATCTCCCGGAATGATCGCGCCGAAATCCTCCGGAATGCCGTAAAAGAAGTCTTCGATTCGGCCAATGCCGTGAAGATTAACTATCGGAGCCTACGCAGTTTCGATCTCGCGCTCTCTGTGGACGGGCAGAACCTGCCCGTACCGGGCAAAGCCGCCCGCATTCCGCTGCAGCTCTACAGTGTCCACGGAGCGGAAGATATCGAGAAACAGTGCGCTGCAATCAGCACGGAGAGCCTTCAGACTGGCAATAAGGATGGAATCCACTGGGTCTTCAAAATTAACAGAGAAACCGATACCACGTTAGTGGACCTGCACGCATCGCGGCGAATGATTGCCAAATACGATCACGCTTCGGCCCAACAACAATTCGGCCATGATAAGTCCTTACTGGAAACGGAGCGCTCCCAATGGGACCGGCATAAGGCCCAACTCGTCCACAGCCTGGAGAAGAACCTAATCGATGGAGTCGGCTTTTTTCGCGGGCTTCGGTACGCCGCCGGCGACCTTGGCCACGACCTTCCCGCCATGATGCGCGGGTTGGCAGAAAGGGCCATCCCCGACCTGTATCCTAGACTGGAAATGGGGTCTCGCAACGTCAGTAGCGAGGACCCGGAAGAGTTCCTGAAACAGGCCAACCTCAGTAACCTGCCGCCGTTGTTCCATGCCGGTGAAAAAGGGCTCGGACTTGTAACCAAGGAAGGTAGCCGCTTCGTCCCGAACCCCAAAGCGGAAATTGCGCAAGAAATCCTCACTTATCTTAAAAGAGAAGATTCCTATGGCGAAAAGGTTACCGGAGCAAAGCTGGTCGAAGCTTTCGGCGGATTAGGTTACGGCTGGTCCGCGGAGATTGTCCGTCTGGTGGTGGCCGTCCTGTTTCGGGCTGGGGCGGTGGAGGTTACCCATCAAGCCCGCCGCCATCGGAACTACCAGGATCCGCAAGCGCGGGCACCGTTCGCCAGCAATCCGGCGTTCCGAGCGGCTAGTTTCTCGCCCCGCGAGTCGATTGATTTGAAGACACTCGGCAAAGCTGTTCAGGAACTGGAAGCCATGCTCGGCCGCGAAGTGGACGTGGAGGAATCGGCCATCGCCGAGGAGTTCCAGAAGCTGGCCCGCAATGAGCGAGAGCAGGCTCTGCCCGCCCTGGAAAAGGCGAAGGCTTACGGTCTCCCTGTCGTCCAGCCGCTTGCCGAATGGGTGGAGAGTCTCCAGGTTGCGGCCAGCAGCCAGTCCGATGACTGTGTGCGCATGTTGGCTGGCGAAGGCAAGAGCCTTCGTGCGCAAAGGGACAAAGCCCAGCGCATTTTCAGGTTCTTGGAAGACGAGAATATTGAGACGGTGCGGCAGGCCCGCGTGGTAGTTCGGGAACAAATTCCGATGCTTGCCCGATCAACCGGCAAGAATACCGAAGAGGCTGAATCCGTCTCCGCCGCCTTGTCCGATCCGGAACTGCCGAGTCGTATCAACGAGGTCGCGCAGGCGGCCGCCAATGTTGATATTGCCTACCGCGCTCGCTACGCACAACGGCACCAGCAGCGGTTCTCCGCGTATCGCGATGCGGTCGAGTCGATCCAAGCTAACATCGGCTACCGGGCGCTGGACGCGACCGTGGCCGAACCGGTCTTGGCGGCGCTCGCCCGCCGGACGGTTGCGACTTTCGAACTCCCCCCTTTTGCGGCCGCTGACCGGGAGTCCGGCGCGACGCTGGCGACGCTGGAAGACGACCTCGAACTGCTTCCTTCGCTACAGGCAGGAGCTCTCGGCCGTTTGTCCGAGCTTGGAAGCGCAAAACGCGAGACGGAAGAAGCGGTGGAAGTCATTCGGCTGGGCGACTTCCTGCCTAAGTCTCAGGCTCTCAGTGACTTCACCGACGCCGAAATCGACGAGGCACTGGAGAAACTGAAGCAAAAGCTGTATGCTCTCCGTGAATTGAAGCGGCGTGCTCTATGGGATTAGCGCAATGACGCCCAAACAGGTGTTCGAAGACAGCTTTCGGATGGCCGAACTGCTCATCCACGTCTATCGCTTGCTGGAGAACGATGGCCTCCAAACTACCGGCCAACTGGTGACATCTTTGCGGGGGCTACTCGAATGCGAGGAGGACGAACAGATTCAGCTTGTCGTGAATACCATCTTCCTCGGATGTATCCGGGAGAGCGCGAATGTTCCAAATGCGCAACTGCGACCGCTGTCCCTGCAAAACCTGCTCCGCCAGGCCGTCGTTTCCGGGTGTACTGCTTATGAGACCTATTTGTCCACGCTACTGGCCGAAAACATCCTCACTGTAATTGAAGTTCGCCAGCAGGACTTTTTCCCAACCGATGCCGATGTTGTGAAGTATTTTGAAGGGCTTTCGCTGGGAATCAACGAAGCTTTCCGGCTGCTGAACAAGGACGACCAAGCGGTTTTCCTACGCGGCAAGATCGTGACTTTCGTCCAAAAAAACAACCTTGGTTCCGTCGCGGGACTGAAGACCGTTGGTCTTCTACTGGGCATTGAGGCGCCGTGGAACTCTCTGGCCGTCCACTTGCACAAAGAACGCAGAGATTTGACAAAGACGGTGAGCGACGCAATCGAGAGGCGAAACGCTATCGTCCATAAGGCCGACCGCGACCTGGCGGCCGATGGACTCGAAAAACAACCTATCGCGTTTGCCTGGACTCAACAAGCCGTCGACACCATCAAGCACGTCTGCTTAGGGTTTGACGAACTCGTGAATGCGCGCATGACCGAATACCGCGCCGAACTCGCCGCCCGCAACCAGGAAAACTAAAATGTCTGATCTCCGTAGTTTTACCCTTGAAGCGCGAAAGTTGCTGACGCAGGAAGCGGGCGATCTGCTCCAGCAAGTCTATCTGCTGGACGCCCGGACTGGCATTCGATTGCCCATTCCGAAGGGACATCCGATGGAATCCAACGGAGCCGTCCAGGAAAACCGCCGGCGCATCGAACAACTGCTCGACGACGAAGTGGAGGCCGGGCTATCGCGAAGCGAAGCAGTCTTGAAACTCATCAAGGAGACGGCGTTCACCCATCTCAACCGCTTCGTCGCTTTTCAACTGATGGAGGCCCGAGGGCTGTTGCGCAGCCCGTTGGCCAAGCATCACGCGGCCAACGGCTTCAAGATGTGGCTGGTGGAGAATCCGGCCGCCGAAGCGGAGTATCATCTGGGCGACAACCCCAACGACCGTGATGATTTCGGAGAAGCGCCCCGAGATCGCGCCTATCGAACTTTTCTGCTTTGGCAGTGCGGCGAACTGGCCAAGGAGATCAGGGTACTCTTCGACCCCGGAAACCTGCCCAGCCTGCTCTTCCCGCGTCCGGCGGCGCTGAGGGTGATGATTGACGCGGTTAATGCCAATGATCGGAAAGAGGACTGGAAGGCGGGAAACGAGGAGACAGTTGGCTGGGTTTATCAATACTTCAACTCGGAGGAACTTGAGGCAGCATTCGCGCAAGCTCGTCTGAGCGGCAAGAAATTTGCTAAAGAGGATATCCCTTCGGTAACACAACTTTTTACGCCTCGCCCGACCGTCCGCTTTCTCGTTGACAACACCCTCGGCCGGTTCTGGCTCTCCATGCATCCGGACAGCCACATTGGAAACGCTTGTCCGTATTTGACGCCATTGCCGCAAGACCCGCCGCCAGTTCGTATGAAGCTGGTGAAAGAGATTCGCGTACTGGATCCAGCGATGGGTGCCATGCACTTCGGGCTTGTCGCATTCGATGTGCTTGCGGAAATGTACCGCGAGGAACTCGCCCAGGCCGGAAAGACCGGCTGGCCGACTCAGGCATCCGTTCAGAATGAAGCGGAAATTCCGTCCGCTATTATTGCCAACAACCTCTTCGGTATCGATATCGACCTGCGCGCGGTGCAACTGGGGGCGCTGGCTCTCTACCTGAAGGCGAAGGCATCAAACAAACAGGCAGTTCTTACAGAGAGCAATCTCGCCTGCGCTGACGTCGCGATTTTTCGCGGCCAACATCTGACAAAGATCACCAACGAGATGGCGCTCCCCGGTGGCTTCACGCGGGAACTTTTCACAAAGTTTCGCGACAGTCTGGAAGAAGCGAGCATGATGGGCTCACTAGTCCGGTTGGACCAACATTTTCAGAATATGCAGAGCGACCGGCTCCGGCTATCCATCGACGCCTACGTCGAGAAGAAGCGCGCCGAGGGTGTGGATGAATCCTATTTTGCCAATGAAACGGGCAAAGGACTGCGCCTCCTCGAGGTGTTGGAGCGGCGTTACGACGTCGTCTTCACGAACCCGCCCTACGTGTCCGCGCGGAAGATGAACGCTGAGATGAGCGGTTTCCTGAAAACGAACTACAAGAACGCCAAGGGTGATTTGTATGCCGCCTTCATTCAGCGTTGCCTGGAATTGGCGTCGGATTCAGGCGTCGTGGGAATGCTGACAATGCATTCCTTCATGTTCATCAGCAGTTATGAGAAGCTTCGCGAACTAATCGCGGATAACGCGGTTTTGGACGCGGTGGCTCATTACGGCCCGGGTCTGTTTGCGGTAGGGAATCCGGGCACACTCCAGACTGCGGCGTTCGTGCTGCGGCGGGAGCAGTTGGAGATGGAGCGTCGGGAGGCGCGGGGCGTCTACTTCCGGCTGGTGAAGGAGCCGGATGCGGAGTCCAAGCGGACTGCCTTCGAACAGGCGCTCGCCCGCCGCCGGGCCGGCCAACCTGACTCCCGCGTTTACGAATATCGGCAAGGCGATTTTGCGGCCATTCCCGGCAGCCCCTGGGTCTACTGGATAACACCCAGCCTGAGAATTCTTTTTGGTTCCCTACCAGCGTTTCAGCAAGTCGCGCCCGTAGTATTCGGCACTAAGTCGTATGACAACGAGCGTTTTGTGCGTTTTTGGTGGGAAGTTGGATCTAATGCGATCACAACAACACTTCGGAAATGGTCGGATCTATCGCCTGGGAACGATGTTCGATATGTTCGCTTAATGAAGGGAGGTACGGCCAGATGGGTCGAGAATGAGGTCCACACGCTTCAACTGCTGAAATCGGGCAGAGTTTTGGAGGCGTTCTTATTGTCAAAAAACGACGCTATCCGTGGAAAAGATTTCGTGTTTTCGGCTGGCGTAAGTTATTCATTGCTATCGATGAAGACTTTTAGAGCAAGGTTAATGCCGGTTGGTTTTCTGTTCGACGTTTCCGTCCCATCCTTTCCTACCGAATCTCCGAATGCGGTCTTGGGGATTTTGAATTCAAAGCTGTGCTTTTATTTGCTCTGTGTCTTGAATCCAACTATCAATTTCCCTACGGGCGTTGTTGGCAGGCTTCCGTTCAAACGCGATGACGACTCCATCCTAGAAGCCCTCGTTAGCGCGGCAATCACCGCCCAAAGGGAGAAACATTGCGAGGATGAGACAGCGGTTGAATTTGTGGCGCCAGGCTCGTGGCCGCCTGATCTGAAAAGGGTCGAAGCGAGGAAGCTCTATCTGACTGAGATAGAGGACCAAATTGATAAGGAGGTTTATCGGCGATATGGAATCGCAATGGAGGACCAAAAACTAATTGAGGCGGAGCTTTCCGGACAGGTTCTTGAAATTGACTTAGCAGTGGATCGAGACGATGTGGAGAGCCATAAGTCGCTCGATGAAGACCTAAATATTACAGATTATGATCTTGCGCAAGGCTGGGTCAGCTACGCCGTCGGAATCGCATTGGGCCGATTCGCCCGCGCCGGACTGGAACATCTGGTCGACGCCGACGGACTGATGGTGCTTTATGCCGACCATCCCGACGACCTGTCTAAACGGGTGATCGACATTCTCACCGCGATCCATACCGACGTGGAAGCAGCCCGTATCGTCCGAACCGCCATGGGCGGCAACGGCGATCTGCGGGACGCGCTGGCCGACTATCTACTGGGCCGTTTCTTCAAAGAGCACGTGAGGCAATATCGCAAACGCCCCGTTTACTGGCTGCTACAATCGCCGAAGCAACACTACAGCGTCTACCTGTTCCATGAGCGGGCGACGGACCAGACCCTCTCCCTGCTCCAAGGCACACGCTACTTGGGTGGCCGAATCTTCCAGTTAAAAGAACTGTCGGACCAGGCGAAACAGAAAGAGATGACAACGGAAGGCAAAGAGCAGGCGCAATGGAGGCGGAAGTCGCAGGACGCCGTGGAGGAGTGGGCGGACTTGGACGCTCTGCGGAAAGCGATTGACGAGACCAGTGCCGAGGTGATCGTCACCGCCGATGGCGACTCCGCGACGGCCCACTGGGAGCCGGAGTTCGACGACGGCGTATTGCTGAACGCCGCACCGCTCTATCGATTGACTCCGGCGTGGAAGAAGGCCGACGCCAAGCTTGATTTGCGCAAAACCTGGGAGTTGCTCAAGGATGGCGAGTACCCGTGGGCCAAAACCGCCATGCGCTACTGGCCGCAAAAGACGCTGGCAGCGTGCAAAGAAAACAAGAGCTACCGGATTGCGCACGGATTGGAGTAAGAGCGGATGGGAGTGATTACCGAAGCGATTGAAAAACTGATCGGCGAACACGTTCGCGAACGGGGACTGGTGCTGTGGTTCGATCCCGAACGGCACTATGAAGCGCTTGCGCGCGGATTGGACTGCGGACAGGAGCGGCTGCTGACGTTTGACGGCAGCTATTACAACTTACGGCTGGAAGCGGAGCCGCTACTCCGTGGACTCGATGCGCCAAAACTGCTGGTTTATCTGCCAATCGACCCTGAGCAAGCCGCGGAACCGCTGGCGGAGATGCTGGCGTTGGGCGTGGAACTTCGCCCCGGCGGCTCCGGGAACTGCAACACGCGTTTGGCCGTGGTGGCGCGGAAGGCGCTGAAAGGGCGAGTGGCAGAGGCGCGGTTAGCCGATCTGGATGGGCAGATCAAAGAAAGCGGCCTGACCTTGGCGGAGCTGGAGAACCTGGTCGCCGAGAGCGGGGGGCGTCCTCTATCGACGGCATTGACGGTGCATTTCGGGACAGGGCAAGTGGACGAAGCGGCGCTGGAGTTCCTGGCACGGCCGGAACGCGATGGGGAACTGGTGGCCCGGAACGGATTGGCCGATTGGGCCAAAGAATTGAGCGCTCAATATGGGTTGCCGCTGGACTTGGGAATTACCGCCATCGCACTTCGAGCGGCACTCGCGCGCCAAGCCTTGACGTGCGAACTGATGGAAACGCTTGGATCGGACGTTCCTGATTCGTTACAACGCGTCGTTTCAACCGTGGATTCGCTGTTGACGCACCGTGCGGCGGAGCTCGCGCGCGAGTGGCGTAACGCGCGCGATATCGCGGGGACGTACCCCGCCATGGCCTCAACGGTTGAAAAAGGGCTGCATTTACATTCGATTGAGTTCGCCGATGCCGCGCTGGAACGCCAGGAGACCTTCGCGGCCCTGGAACGGCAACTGTTGCGGCGCGTGGCCGGGCGCGTGGCGGCGGACCCACATGCCACGACAATTGCCGAAACTCGCCGACGGGGCTTCTGGGCGGAACAGGATACGGAACTGCAAGCCGAATGGACGCTGATCTGGCAGGCGGGATTGCTGCTCGCCCGGGCCGCCGAGATCGAAAAGGCCTTACAAAAGAAGACCTTCGGCTGGACGGAGATCGTCGAAAAGTACACCGGCGAGGCGAATTGGGCTGCCTTAGACACAATGCACCGTAGACTGGAACGTCGGGCCAGCAGCCTGGAGTTCGCGCTGGCCACACAGGAGCCGGAGGTGGAGGAACTCGTCCATACCGTCCGCCGTAGGCATAATGAGGTTTCCGGAGCGCTGGCCGAGCAGTTCATTCGGGCGTGGCGGCTGGAAAGTTTCCGTGTCGGAAGCTTTGTGCGGCAGACTGAGATTTACGACCGGTATGTCGCGCCGGATGTGGCTGGCCGCCGGACCGCCTATGTGTTGGTGGATGCGCTGCGATGGGAGTTGGCCCGGGAACTGCCCGAGGTGCTGGGTGCGGAGTTTGAAACGCGGATGGAAATGGCGATTGGGACGGCTCCCAGTATTACGGAAGTCGGAATGGCGGCGCTGCTGCCGTTGGCATCCACCGGATTGCAGATCGGCGGGACGGGAAAGCTGCAGGTGAGCCTGCATGGGCAGGTGCTGAAGAACCGGGCGGACCGGATCGCGTATTTGAAAGAGCGGGCGGGCGTGACGGTGGTGGATCTGAAGCTGGAGGATCCGAAAGGATTCCGTCGCAAACTGAAGGATATTGAAGGGCCGGCGCTTATATTCGTCACTTCGAGAGAGATCGATCAGATTGGTGAGGACGAAACGACCGCGGCACGGGAACACATGGAGCGGGTATTGACGCATCTGGGCCTGGCGATGCGGAAGTTGGCGGAGGAAGGGGTGGAACGATTCGTCATCACGGCGGACCATGGCTATTTATATGGGGAAGAGTTGGGCGAGAGCGATAAGATCGACGCGCCGGGGGGAATGACGATCCTTTGCCATCGGCGCGTTTGGGCGGGGCAAGGAGCAGCGGCCAGCCCGAATTATCTGCTAACGGAGGTGTCGAAATTTGGTGCGGCTTCGGATTTTGAAATGGCCGTGCCGTGGAACTTGGCCGGTTTTCGAACGGCGGGACCGACCGCGTATTTTCATGGCGGGCTGTCTCCGCAGGAGATCCTATTGCCCGTAATTGTAGCGACCCCGAAGCGAGCGGCTGCCACTAAAGGCGCAAAGAAGCTGACTTGGGAGGTTACGCTGGGGAGCGCCAAGTTGACGGCCCGATTCCTGAGCGTCCACATCAAAGCGCGGGCGGCGGGACTGTTCGCCGAGGGCTGGCCGACCGTGCTGGTGGAGGTTCGGGCGGGCGGGGAGGTTTGCTCGGTTCCGAATAGCAGTTCCTACGGCTATTTGGAGTCTAACGGTGCGGTGGCGCTACGTTCGCTGGATGCGGAACCCACAACGACGGAAGCGAATAGCGTGGCTTTGATGTTGACGAACAAAGCCCCAAACCGCGGGACCGTGAGCATTCATGTGCTGGATGCGGCGACCGGCGTGGAGCTGAAGAAACTCGATAACGTGGAGGTGTCGCTTGCTATCTGAGCCGCAAGACGCATTGGACCGGAAAGTGAGCCAGGTGTTTGCCGGGAAAGTGGTGCGTAAGGAGTTGGTGCGGAAGCTGAAGTTTGGCTCGACCGTGCCGGTGTATGTGCTCGAGTATCTGCTCGGTAAGTATTGCGCAACGGATGATGAACTGGCCGTGGCGGCGGGACTGAAGATCGTCAATTCCACGTTGGCGGAGAATTTTGTCCGGCCTGATGAGGCGAACCGGGTCCAGTCGTTAGTTAAAGAGAGGGGGCGGTACACGCTGATCGACAAGGTGAAGGTTCGCTACCTGTCGGACGATGATAAGTATTGGGCGGAGATCGTGAATTTCGGGCACAAGTTCGTCCACGTGCCGGACCGGTATGTGAGGGAGTTTGACCGGTTGTTGGCGGACGGCGTTTGGTGCGAAGTGGAACTGCGTCACGAATACGACGAGCAGGCATCAGGCAAGCGGAGCCCGTTCTGGATTGAAAATCTGCGGCCGATTCAAGTGGCGGCCTTTGATCTAGCTGAGTATGTTGCCGGGCGCGCGGAGCTGACGACCGATGAGTGGATTGATCTGCTGATTCGGACGATTGGGCTGGAGCCGGCCGGCATGGAGAAGCGGCTGAAGCTTTTGTACCTACTGCGGTTGGTTCCCTTGGCCGAGCCCAACTACAACCTGGTGGAGTTGGGTCCTCGCGAGACGGGGAAGAGTTTTGGGTATCAGCAGTTGTCCCCGTACGGGATTCTGCTGACCGGGCCGACTACGGTGGCCAATTTGTTTTATAACATCGCGACCAGCCGGATCGGATTGGTGGGGATGTGGGACGCCGTGGCGTTTGACGAAGTCGCTGACTTGCAGGGCATGCCCAAGGAGGTTGTTACTACTCTAAAGACGTATTGCGAGAGTGGGACTTTTGCGCGCGGTAAGGAACAGATGAGCGGGACGGCGTCCATCGCGATGTTCGGGAATACGAATCAGCCGGTGGACGTGATGGTGCGGTCGTCCAATCTTTTTGCGCCCATGCCCGCGGTGATTCGTGAAGACACCGCGTTTTTGGATCGGCTGCATTTCTACATCCCGGGGTGGGAGATTCCAAAGATGCAGGTGGCGATGTTCACGCAGCGCTACGGCTTCATTGTGGACTACTTGGCGGAAGCGTTGCGGGAGCTGCGGCGCCATAACTACTCGGAACTGATCGATCACCACTTTTCGCTCGGTTCGCAGTTGAAGAGTCGCGATGTGAAGGCGGTGCGGAAGACCGTGGCGGGGTTGGCGAAGTTGATTCACCCGGGTGTGCCGATTTCCCGCGACGACCTGCGGGAGATGCTGGAAATCGCGCTGGAGGGTCGGCGTCGGGTGAAAGAGCAACTGAAGAAGATGGGCTCATTCGAGTTCTTTCAAACGTCGTTTAGTTACATCGATAAGGACACCGGGGAGGAACACTATGTTGGCGTTCCGGAAGAAGGCGGCCGCAATACGATTTCGAGCGATCCGCTGGAGCCGGGGACGGTTTATGCGGCGAGCGTGGATGAGCAAGGAAAGGCGGGTTTGTATCGGGTGGAGACCGGTTGTTCGGGCGGGACGGGCAAGCTGAAGCTGGCGGGCGGTGTGGATGGGGTGATGAAGGACTCGATGCAGCGTGCGTTTGGTTTTCTACAGGCGAACAAGGTCCGGCTGGGTATCGCGCACGAGTTCGATACGACCGACTTTCATGTGGAGGCAATCGATCTGCTGCAGAACCGAGTTTCCTGTGCTTGTGGCATTGCTTTGGTGGTGGCGATCTTATCCGCGGTGAAGAAATTGCCGGTTCAGGCGTCCTTGGTTATTTTTGGTGACTTGAGTATTCAGGGCAATATCAAAGGGGTTCGAACGCTGTTGGAACCCTGTCAATTGGCGATGGAGAACGGGGCGAAGCGGGCGCTGATT
>JAPKZA010000280.1 GCA_026394015.1 Acidobacteriota bacterium | reverse complement strand
TTCTGGGGCGGCGGAAGTCGCCCTACGAGCTCCCCCCGCCGCCCCAGAACCCATTGTGTCTCTCATCTCTTCTGCCATTACTCTTAGTCTCCTTGGATCTCGGTCATTAAGCCAATCTTGTGTCCAAGAAAACCGGGTCCCCTATACGCGTTCAGATTCACCATCCGTGGATCGATATCCGTCCGATTGGGATTGATCTTCGGATACGAGTCCAGAATCCGCACCACAATCGCTCGCAGCCGCAGGTCCGTCGCCAGCGGCGTCCGCTCACTCGGCAGCGGCGCCAGTATGTTCCCGTTCACCACCCCGCGATTGGCCTGTAGCGATCCGTCCCAAGTCAGCGACGCTCCCCGCCAAAGCTTACCGCTCACCCCAACCGCAAAATCGTTATCCCGCGCCGGTTGCACCCCCCCGACCTGAAAAAACGCGCGCGCCGAAGTCAGGCTATTCAAATGGGACCACCGCACGTTCCCATGCCACGAACTCTTCTCGACCGGCGCCACCAGGACGCTCCACACCGGCGTCGGGCCAAACTCGGCCCCAAAGTAATTCCGGTCCCCCGAAAACTCGTTCACAAACGTCGCCGTGATCCCAATCCGCTGGTTCAACTCCTTCTGCGCATTGTTATCCACCAGGTTGAACTGTACGTTTTCGTTCCGCCGACTCTCGCCCGACTTCGAATCCGTCTGCCCCAGCAAGTTCAATTGCGTCCGCGCCTGCGTCGCCGCCGGCGTTTCGCCCGCCGATTCCTGAACCGCCGGAGGCTTCTCTTTTCCGCGTTCCTGCCCGCAAGCCAAGCTCGCCAGGGCCAACCAAATCATCGATCGAAATAGCATCCGTTTCAGCAGTGACCTTTACCGGCCCGTTCGATCGCGGAACAGCACAGAACCTTAATGATAATGCATATCCTGATACCCTGAGAATCGTGTCGCCTTCTTCTCGTAGAACATTTTTGAGTACTTCCGTTGTAGCCGGAGCAGCCGTGGCCCAAACCAAACCTCTTCCCGATATCGCCGTCATCGGCTCCGGAGTCTTCGGAGCCTGGACCGCCTTCATGCTCCGCAAGGCCGGAGCCAAGGTCACCCTCATCGACCAGCACGGCCCCGCCAACAACCGCGCCAGCTCCGGCGGCGAATCCCGCATCACCCGCGCCGGCTACGGACCCAAAGAGATCTACACCCGTTGGTCCATGGAAGCCCTCGCCGTCTACAAGGACTTCTACGCCCAAACCGACCCCACTCTCTACAACGAAACCGGCTTCCTCTGGATGGGTCGTACCAAAGACGACGCTTACATGAACGCCAACCTCGCGTCCTTCAAAAAGCTCGGCGTCAAACACGACGTCCTTTCGCGCGAAGAGATCGCCAAACGCTTTCCCTCCATCGGCCTCGACGGCCTCACCTGGGGCATCTTCGAGTACAACGCCGGCGGTCTCATGGCCCGCCGAGGCGTCGCCACCGTCGTCCGCCACCTCGTCAAGAACGGACTGCGTTACGAACAGGCCCGCGTTGTCCCACCCGCCCCGGGCGCGAAGATCTCGAGCGTCGCCGGCGTCAAAGCCGGCCAATTCGTCTTCGCCTGCGGGCCCTGGCTCCCCCAAGTCTTCCCCGATCTGCTCAAAGGCCGCATCCGCCCCACCCGCCAAGAGGTCTTCTACTTCGCCACTCCCCCCGGCGATCCCGCCTTCCGCGCTCCGCTCCTCCCCGCCTGGGTCGATCCCGGCGATACCATCTACGGCCTACCCGACCTCGAAAACCGCGGCTTCAAAATTGCGCCCGACGGTCACGGTCGCGAAGTCGATCCCGAAACGCAAGAACGGGTCGTGCCCCAAGCCTCGGTCGATAAAGTCCGCCTCTATCTCCAGAAGCGCTTCCCCAAACTCGCGCAAGCCCCTCTCGCGCAGGCCGAAGTCTGCCAATACGAAAACACCGTCAACGGAGACTATCTGATTGACCGCCACCCCGAACATGACAACGTGTGGCTCCTTGGGGGCGGCAGCGGCCACGGCTACAAGCATGGCCCGGCGGTCGGCAACTACACCGCCAATCTAGTCCTCAACGGCGGAAGGACCGAAGACCTCTTTGCCCTCAAGACAAAGACGCTCTACGATCCTTCCAACCGTAGTTCTACGATTCCCGGCAAGTGACTTAACCTCGCACCACACGAAGGTTATTCGTCACCGAGAAAACACCCGCCACACCGTTTGCCTGGATAAACGCGATGTTCTTATCCATCTCTCGGTCCACGACGCCCTCAAGCGTCACGTTGCCGTTCTTCACGATGATCCGAATCGAAGGATTCGCGCCCAAAGCATACCGGTTCAAGGCCGACTGTCCATAAACCGTCCGCGCTACCAATAACCGCAACCGATCATCAAACGGCGACAGAGGCAATACCTCGATCTCGTTCACAACCTTTGCGATACCCTCAATCCCGCGCAGCCGATTCGCGGCATCGCTCTTCAGCACCGGTCGCACCGTTTGCCCGGTCAGCGTCACCGTGTCTCCCTCAATCCGGTAACTGAGGTTGTCGAAGATCCCCAGAAACGGCAGGGTAATCAACTCCCGGCGGACCTCTCTCTGCAAGCGTTCCTGCGCCTTCGGAGTGTTCTCACTCGTCGTCGCCGCCGGCAAGAGCATCGCTCCGGCCACCGCTACGGTCATCATCATTTTTCCAATTTGGCGTTTCATTTTTACTGCCTCCTACTATGAATACGCGGAGAACAGCTAAACGGTTTACGCCCGGCACTACGCTTTTACGAACCCTTTACAAATCCCTACGCCGTAGCCGGTTCACTCACAACTTCAGCGCTGGTCGTGCCCAACTCTTGTGACAGAACCTGCAGCGACCGCGGCGAGTTCTCGAGCTCCAAAACTACCGGGATCTCATCGCCATGGCCCGCACCCAACTCTTTGAATCGGCGCGCCGCCGGCATCACCCGAGCCTCCAACGTCCCTACTGCTTTGTTGAACGACTGGTTCGTCCGGTCCAGATTCTTCCGCAGTTCAGTCAAATGCTCAGCCACCGTACGCATCCGATCATAAAGCGTCTTGCCCAAATCCCGAATCTCCCGCGCATTGGCCGACAGCTTCTCTTGCTTCCAACCATAGGCAATCGCCTTCAACAGCGCGATCAACGTCGTCGGCGTCGCCAGAATCACCCGCCGCTCCACCCCAAACTCAATCAGGGACGGGTCCTGTTCTAACGCTGCGCTAAAGAACGTCTCGCCCGGCAGGAACGCCACCACGAACTCCGGCGACTGCGCAAACTGATCCCAATACTGCTTGGCGCTCAAACGCAGCAAATGCGCCCGTACCTGCTCGGCGTGCTGCTTCAACTTCGCAACCCGCGCCGTCTCATCCACCGCATCGAGCGACTCTAAATACGCCGACAACGACACCTTCGAATCGATCACAATCTTGCGCTGGTTCGGCAGTTGCACCACCAGATCCGGCCGCAAGGATCCATCTTCAGTCTCCACCCGAGGCTGCTCTTCGAAGTCGCAATACTCCACCATCCCCGCCATCTCCACCACCCGCCGCAACTGCACCTCGCCCCAACGCCCCCGCGTCGCCGGCGTCCGCAGCGCATTCACCAAATTCTTCGTCTCCGCCTGTAACCCCTGTTGCGCCTTCAGCAAACTCTCGACCTGTTGAGAAATGGCACCCACCACCCCCGACCGTTCTCTCTCAAACTCCACGATCCGCGTATCCACCTTATCCAACTGCTCTTTCAGCGGCTTTACCAGCTCGCCAATGGCCTGGTGCCGCAACTCCAACTCGCCCTTGCTCGTCTCCTGGAACCGGCTCATCGTCGTCGCCGCCAACTCGAGAAACGCCTGATTGTTACTCTGCAACGCCTCGGCCGTAATCGCGCGGAACGTCGCGCCCAACTGGTCCTGCAAATCGCTCAGGCTCGAAATCTTTTCATCAGAGTTCTTCTTCGTCTCCTCCGATCGCGCCGTCGCCTGCGCCAATGCCGCCTGCAGTTTCGCCAGATCCTGGGTCATATCCATGATCCGACTACCCCGCGCCTCAATCTCGGCTTCGTACTGCGGAATCAGTTGCCCCCGCGCCTCCGCGGTCGCCCGTCGATCCCCTTCCACCTTCAACTCGCTGGACAGTCGGGCAACTTCCGCCCCACTGGCGTCGGCCTTCTGGCGCAACTCCACGATCTGCGCATCCCGTGCATCGACCCGCTCCTTAAGCGAAGCAAGCTCTGTGATCGAATCCCCCTTCCCGCGCTCGTAGGCCGAACGCTCCCGGAGCTTCATCGCCAGCCAACCGGCTACTGCGCCTACCCAGAAGGAGGCAAACAGGATCATTGCTAGACCGAACTGTTCCATGCCCCCATTATCGGCGGGCTGCGAGAAGAACTTTATACTCGTAACCAAAATGGCACAATAAGAACTTCACCATGCGACGCCTAATCCTCATCTCCCTTGCCGCCTCGCTGGCCCTCGTAGCCCAGACCAAGTACAAACAGCCCCCCGAAGCCATCCTGAAGGTGCTCCGGGCCCCCGCCACCCCCGTCGCGAGCGTAAACCCCGCGAAGACCCACCTGCTCCTCCTCGAGCCGGATCGCTACCCCCCGATCGCCGAACTCGCCCAGCCCATGCTCCGACTGGCCGGTCTCCGCATCAACCCCCGCAACAACGGCTCCCGTAGCCCTCAAGCCAGCTTCAGAGGCCTCGAGCTAGTAAACCTCTCGACCCTCCAGAAAACCGCCCTCCCCCTCCCCGCCGGCGCCCGTTTCGGCACCGCCCAGTGGAATCCCCAGGGCGACATGGCCGCCTTCCCCGCCATGTTCGACGACCGCATCGAACTCTATCTCCTGGACGTCAAAGCCGGCAAGCTCAAGCCCGTCCCCGCCGTCCGCCTCAACGCCGCCTATGGCGACTCCATCGATTGGCTCCCCGGCGGTCGAACCATTCTGATCCAAGCCATCCCCGCCCAGCGCGGCCCGGCCCCCGCGCCAAACCTGGTCCCCGCAGGCCCCGATATCCAGGAATCCTTCGGCAAGGCCACCCCGGCCCCCACCTACCAGGACCTCCTCAAAAGCGAGCACGACGAAGCCCTCTTCGAGTACTACTGCACCTCCCAACTCGCCCTCGTCGATGCCGTCTCCAGCCAGGTAACCCCCATCGGCAAACCCGGCATCTTCCGCGCCTCCGAGGTCTCCCCCAACGGCGCCCTCTTCCTCGTCTCGAAAGTCCACCGCCCCTTCTCCTGGGTCCTGCCCGTCACTAGCTTCCCCCTCGATGTCGAAGTCTGGAACAAATCCGGCCAGATGGTTTCCGCCATCGCCAAGCTCCCCCTCGCCGACCGCGTCCCCCTCGAAGGCGTCCGCACCGGCCCCCGCAACGTCAACTGGTACCCCACCGACGGCGCCACCCTCACCTGGATCGAAGCCCTCGACGGCGGCAACCCCAAGGAAAAGGTCCCCCACCGCGACCGCATGCTCATGGCCAAGGCCCCCTTCACCTCCCCGCAAGAGGTCACCAAATTCGAACAACGCGCCATGGGCCGCGCCGACTTCCTGAAAGACGGCCGCTTCCTCACCGCGGACTACGACCGCAAAACCAAGCAGGTCCGCACCTTCCTCGTCGACCCCTCCTCGAACCCCGCCAAAGTCGACGAAGTCCAAGCCCGCAGCATGCAGGACCGCTACCGCGACATGGGCACCCCCGTCACCGAAATCATGCCCACCGGCAAACGACTCGTCGTCTCCGATGGCGATTTCGCTTTCTTCTCCGGCCTCGGCGCCGGCCCCAAAGGCGACCGCCCCTTCCTCGACCGCGTCAATCTCAAGACGAAAGAAAAGACCCGCCTCTTCGAATGCGCCGACGGCTTCTACGAAACCGTTGTCAATGTCCTCGACAACGCCGGCACCCGCCTCGTCACCCGTCGCGAGTCGCCCACTGAACCGCCCAACTACTTCCTGGTCGCCGCCGGCAAACGCACGGCGCTGACCCAGTTCGTCGACCCTGCCCCCGAACTCCGCCAGGTGAAGAAGCAACTCGTCAACTACAAACGCGCCGACGGCGTCCCGCTCAACTTCACGCTCTATCTCCCCCCAGGCTACAAACCCGGCACGCGCCTCCCCACCGTCATGTGGTCCTATCCCCGCGAGTACAACGACGCCGATACCGCCAGCCAAATCACCGGCTCGCCCTATCGCTTCACCCAACTCTCCGGCGCCTCGCATCTTTTTTATCTCCTGGCCGGCTACGCCATCCTCGACGACGCCACGCTGCCCGTCATCGGTGACCCCGAAACCGCCAACAATACCTATCTCGCCCAAATCGTCGCCGGAGCCAAAGCCGCCATCGACAAGGCAGCCGAGATGGGCGTCACCGACCCCAAACGCGTCGGCGTCGGCGGCCACAGCTACGGCGGCTTCATGACCGCCAACCTCCTCGCCCACTCCGACCTGTTCGCCGCCGGCGTCGCCCGCAGCGGCGCGTACAATCGAACTCTAACACCGTTCGGCTTCCAGTCCGAACGCCGAACAATCTGGGAAGCCGAAGACGTCTACCTCAAAATGTCGCCGTTCCTCAACGCCCACAAAATCAACGAGCCCATCTTGCTGATCCACGGCCAGGCCGACAACAATACTGGCACCTTCCCCATCCAATCCGAACGCATGTACACCGCCATTCGAGGCAACGGAGGCACCGTCCGTTTCGTCTACCTGCCCTTCGAATCCCACGGTTACGCCGGCCGCGAATCCATCGAACACACCCTCGCCGAAATGGTCGAATGGTTCGATAAACACGTCAAAAACAAAACCGAGTAGATGCTATACAGCATTCACGAGCAGACCAGCCGGACGATCCTTTCAAGGACGTCCGGCTTTTTGCTTTCCGCCGGCTTCACCCACTCTCTCACCCCCGCCCGCAACTGCACCTTCGGCTGCTCCTATTGCTACGTCCCCACCATGCGCATCCAAGCCGGTCTCAAAAAGGACGACTGGGACCACTGGGGCCACCACACCACCTTCAAGTCCAACGCCGCCCTTCTCCTCGCCCGCGAACTCCGCCCCCATCAAACCATCTACTGCTCCCCCCTCACCGACCCCTACCAGCCCGCCGAAGCCACCCGACAGCTCATGCCTGAGATTCTCCAAACCGTAGCCGCCTCCCCACCCCAGGCCTTCGTCCTCCAAACCCGCGGCCCCCTCCTCCTCCGCGATCTAGCCCTGCTCCAAGCCATCCCCCGCCTCCGCGTCAGCTTCAGCATCTCGACCGACGACGACGCCGTCCGTCGTCGCTTCGAGCCCCACTGCGCCGCTATCCCGGAGCGCCTCCAAACCATTCGCCACCTTCGCGCCGCCGGCCTCCGGGTCCACGCCACCCTCGCCCCCCTCCTCCCCTGCGACCCCGCCCGCCTCGCCGCCCTCGCCCTCGAGGCCACCGATCAGGACCTCATCGCCGACCCCCTCCACGTCCGCGCCGACAAACCCCACGGAGCCACCACCCGTCCCCCCGGCCTCGAACTTCTAGCCCGCTATCCCGCCTTCGACTCCGCCCACGCCCTCAGCGTAATCGAAGCCGCCGCCACCCACGCCGGCCGCCGCTTCGGCTCCGGCCCCGCCGCCTTCGCCTGGCTCGCTGAAGCATGATAGTAGCCATGGCTCTCCTCGACCAATCCCTCCACCGCACCGAAGTCCGCCGCCTCCTCTCCCGCCTTGGTATCGCCTACGAACAGTCCGGAGTCGCCCACGACGAATGGACCGAGCGCCCCTCCGGCGAAGCCGTCCCCATCCTCTCCCCCGCCGACGGTGCCGAACTAGCCACGGTCCTCCTCGGTGCCGAAGAAGACTACGACGACGCCGTCTATCTCGCCCAACGGGTCTGGCCAGCCTGGCGCGACCACCCCGCCCCCCGCCGCGGTCTCATCCTCCGCGAAATCGCCGACGCCCTCCGTTCGTCTCTCGACGACCTCGCCGCCCTCGTCGCCCTCGAATCCGGCAAAATTCTCGCCGAAGCAAAGGGCGAAGTCCAGGAGATGATCGACGTCGCCGACTTTGCCGTCGGCCTCTCGCGCCAACTCTACGGCCTCACCATGCCCAGCGAACGCCCCGGCCACCGCATCATGGAACAGTGGCACCCTCTCGGCGTCATCGGCTGCATTACGGCCTTTAACTTCCCCGTCGCCGTCTGGAGCTGGAACGCCTTCCTCGCCGCCGTCTGCGGCAACTGCGTCGTCTGGAAGCCCAGCGAGAAGACCCCCCTCTCGGCCATCGCTGTCCACAAAATCTGCGAACCCATCCTCGCCCGCCACGGCTTCCGCGGCGTCTTCACCCTCGTCTGCGGTGCCGGCTCCGTCGTCGGCGAACGAATGACCGCCGACCGCCGCCTCCCCCTCATCTCCGCCACCGGCTCTTTCCCCATCGGTCGCCGCATCGCCGAAATCGTTGGCGGCCGCCTCGGTCGCTCCCTCCTCGAACTCGGCGGCAACAACGCCGCCATCGTCATGGCCGACGCCGACCCCAAACTCGCTGTCCCCGCCCTCCTCTTCGGTGCCATCGGCACCGCCGGCCAACGCTGCACCTCCATCCGCCGCATCCTCGTACAGCGCTCCGTCGCCGACGACTATCGCGAATACCTCCTCCGCGCCTGGGAAAAAGTCCGCGTCGGCCACCCCCTCGACGCCCGCTCCCTCTGCGGCCCCCTCATCAACCAACCGGCCGTCCGCCACATGCGCGAGGCCCTCGGCAACATCCGCGAGCAAGGCGGCGAAGTCCTCTTCGGCGGCGAGCCCGTCGAACGCGATTACGAAGGCAAACCCCTCCTCGGCGGCTGCTACGCCCGCCCCGCCCTCGTCTCCTCGCCCGCCAATATGCCCCTGTTGAAGGAAGAACTCTTCGCCCCCGTCGTCCATCTCATCGAGTTCGACGAGCTTGAAGAAGCCATCGCTCTCAACAACAATGTGCCGCAAGGCCTCTCCAGCGCCATCTTCACCGAAAGCCTGCGCGCCGCCGAACTCTTCCTCTCCCCGCGCGGCACGGACTGCGGGATTGCTACTGTGAATATAGGTACGTCGGGCGCTGAGATCGGTGGAGCCTTTGGCGGAGAGAAAGATACGGGCGGCGGCCGGGAATCCGGCAGTGACTCCTGGAAGGCCTACATGCGCCGCCAGACCGCCACAATCAACTACTCCAAATCACTCCCCCTAGCGCAAGGCATCCAGTTCGACTTATGATGTAGGGCGGCCTCGTCGCCATCAAATCTTAACAATGCACAAGTACGTTATTTGCGGCCCCCAAGGTTCGGGTAAAGGCACACAGAGTGAATTACTCTGTCGAGACTACGACCTCGTTCATATCTCGATCGGCGAAATCTTCCGCTGGAATGTGACCAACCACACCAAACTCGCGGCCCGCATTCGCCGCATCACAGACGCCGGCGTCCTCGTCCCCGACGAAATCGTCGAACGCGTCGTCCGTGAACGCCTCGACCAACACGATTGGAACTACGGCTTTGTCCTCGACGGTTTCCCCCGCACCAGAGCCCAAGCCGAGTACCTGTTCGAAAACTGGAACCTCGACAAAGTCATCTACCTCGAACTGGCTGACGAAGTCGTCTACCAGCGCGTGATGTACCGCGCCAAGATGGGCCAAGGCTCCGGCTTCACCAAGCGGGCCGACGACAATCCCGAGGCCCTCAAAACCCGCCTCCGCGAGTATCACGAAAAAACCAAGCCCCTGCTCGAACTCTACGACCGCATGGGCGTCCTGGTCACTGTCGACGCCACCCGCAGCATCTCCGACATCTACTCGGACATCCGAAGCCGCCTCGGCCTACCCGACCCCCTCATCTAAATTCGTCGTACTAAGGTGAATCGGATAAGGTTCTAAAGCCAAAGGGTTCTTGTATCTTCAGCGCCCTTAAGTGCAACATGGAGATGTCCTAATACAAGTTCAAGAGGCCAAGTCCATGCTGGGAAAATTCAGAATCAAGCTCGGCCAACTCTTCCGCCGCCAAGCAAATGACAAAAACGGACAGGATTTGATCGAGTACGCCTTGATGGCCGCGTTCATCGCGGTCGCCATCGGCGCTACCTTTCCTACCACTATCGGCCCCAACATCAGCTCGATCTTTTCAAAAGTACAGTCCAACCTTACGCAAGCTTCCTCGACCAGTTAGCTTAATCCAGGTACTTCTTCAAATCGGGATTCAGCTTCGCCTGAATCTCCGCTAGCCCCACGTTCTGTTGGGTCACCAGTTGGGGCGGCATGTTGTTGATCTTTTCCACCGGCAGTCCGTTGATCGACTTCATCGCGTTCTGGACCGATTGATAGCCCATTTGAAATGGGTCTTGCACGACGAGCGAGTCAAAAACGCCCGCCTTCAAATCCGCCACAAGCGCCGGACTCGAATCAAACCCCACCGCCTTCACCTTATTCCCAGCCCGCGCTTTCAGCGCCTGCGCCGCCCCAGCCGCACTCGATTCGTTCGAAGCAAACAACCCCGCCACGTCCGGAAAAGCCGTCAGCATGTTCTCGGCCACCTGCAAGCTCTTCGCATAGTCCGACATCCCATACCGCTTGTCGACGAGTTGAATCCCCGGGAACTTCTTGATCTCTTCTTCGAAGCCCTCCTCCCGCAGCATCGTCGAACCGCCCCCCGGCTGCACCGCCACCATAATCACCTTACCCTTCCCCCCCAGGATCTCCCCCATCCGCCGTGCCGCCACCCGTCCTGCTTCCTTGTTGTCGGTCATCACCTGCGATATAAACTGCTCAGTATCAATCCCGGAGTCAAAAATGATCACCGGAATCTTCTCCCGCATCGCCCGTTCCACCGCGCTCACCATCACCTTCTTATCAATCGGGGCCACGCAAATCGCGTCCACTTTACGATTGATCATGGCGTCCATAATCTGAATCTGCGCGTTGAAATCCGTCTCGGTCGCCGGACCGTTCCAGATCACTTCCACATCGCTCTCCCGCGCCGCTTTCACCGATCCAGCGTGCACGCTCTGCCAGAACACATGCGCCCGTCCCTTCGGGATCACCGCAATCTGCCGCTTCTTGCTCTGATTGCAGCCCGCTGCCGTAAACGTAGCCGCCGCCACTCCTGCGCGGAGAAACCACGCGCGCGTCATCATCTGTTTCAACATGGATTTATTGGGGAAACGACTTCGGTTCGGTCAAGTGCTGCCAGCCTTCGCCGTTCAGCGACTTCATGAACTCTACCAGATCTTTCTTCTCCGCCGCCGTCAACTGCAGCGGCTTCAACCGCTCGTCCAAATTCTTGTTCTTCGCCCCACCCTTGTCGTAGTAATCAACAACCTCTTCCAGCGTCGCCAAGCTCCCGTCGTGCATGTACGGAGCGGTCTTGGCAACCTCGCGCAGCGTCGGGGTCTTAAACGTGCCCCAATCCGCCGGATCCTTCGTCACCGCAAAACGGCCCTCGTCCGGCTTCGCCTTCTCGCTACCCACGCCCAAATTGTGGAAGGCGTTCAAGGTGAAGTTCACCCCTTCATGGCAAGCATCGCACTTGGCTTTGGTCGTAAAAACGTTCCACCCGCGAACCTGCGCCGGCGTCAAGGCGCCCTTGTTCCCCGCCCGATACTTATCGTAAGGCGAGTTCCCGCTCACCACCGTCCGTTCGAAAGTCGCGATCGCCTTCGCAATCATGTCCAGATCAAACTCTTCGGTCCCAAACACCTGCTTGAACATCGTCCGATAACCGGTAATCTTCCGCAGCCGCGTCACCACACCTTCGTGCGAATGTCCCATCTCAATCGGGTTCGCCATAGGCCCAACGGCCTGCGCTTCCAACGACCCCGCCCTGCCATCCCAAAACTGCAACTGGCCATAGCCCCGGTTGATAACCGTTGGCGCGCTCATGCCTCCCTTCTGTCCCCGTATCCCCACCGACACCGGCAGGTTGTCCGTAAATGCCTTCTCCGCCGCATGGCAGGAAGCACAGGCCACCGTATTATCGGCCGAAACCCGCTTGTCGTAGTACAACAAACGGCCCAACTCCGCCTTCTCCGGGGAGTAGGCGTTATCTTTCGGCCACATCATCGGCGTCAGACCCAACGGAACGCGAAACGTGTTCTTGCTGCTTTGGCCGACCACGACCGCCGCACCAATCAGACAAATCAAAGGCAGTATGCGCGCCAACTTCATGGTTTTCTCTTCTCCGTTATCGAAAAAACTACTTCTTCACGTAGCCAGCGACGTAAATCGCCTTGTAGCCGCCGTGCTGGGTCATCGTCCCCGTCACTTCCATGATGTGCGCCATATGGTCGGAAGCCGCCGTCCGGAAATCCGACATCGTCAAGCCGTCGCGCCGCGGATCATGCTCCTCTTCCATCACCATGTACAGCGAGCCGTCCGCCGTCAGCAAACCAATCGGCTGCCCCGACTTCGCGCACTTCTGGCCGCAAGCCCGATGCTTCTCGCCATGCTTACCCAATTGCAGGTAGCACGAGAAGTCCACCAGTTCGCCCGTCATCGTCACGGTCTTCCCGGTCATCGGCTTACCGTCAACCCCGGCCGCCACGCTGGTCTGCGACCAACCCTCGGCCTTCTCTCCTATCTTGCCCATGGCTTTCTTGTAGGTCGGATCGCCCACCGGAGCCATCTGCGGCTGCAGAATCGGGGTCTTGCCCTGGCCAACCAACACCGCGCTCAGCGCTAGCGTCGCCACACTCGCCAAAATCCATTTCTTCATAATTGTTTCTCCCTAAAAATGATCTACAGTCTATCCGCGGACACTGGCCGCGGGAATCTTATTCACGAGGTCTTCCATCTCCGCCCGGCTTTCGCTGCCGATCGTGAAAGCATCCACGCAATCCAAACCCAACGCGAACTGCAAGCATTCATCGGGCTTACCCCGCAGCTTGCCCGCGCCAAAAATCTTCATCCCGATGATACCTTTCCCCGCGGCCTTCATCTCGCGCAGTACGCCAATCACCACTTCGGGCTTGGCGTCCATCGCCACCCCGGCCGGATTGATCCGCGCCAGATCGACTTCCACCCACGGCTCCACGGCCGCCGTCTTCAGCGCCTCCAGCGTATGGCACGAAGTTCCCTTCGTCCGGATGATGCCCTTCTCCTGCGCCTCGCTGATCACGTCCATCGCCCCGCGCTTCTTCTCGTTCCAGTCTTTATCGAGCATGCAGTGCAACAGCAAAATGTCGATATAGTCCGTATTCAACTCACGCCGGAAGCGATCCAGATCCGCCCGCATCTCCGCCGCCGTCGAAGCGCGCGTCTTCGATAGCAACGTCACCTTCTCCCGCGGCAATCCCTTCAACGCCGCCCGCACATGCGGATGCGTCCCGTACTGGTCCGCCGCGTCAAAGAAATTCAGCCCCGTGTCATAGCCAGCCCGAAACAAATCCGCCAGCCCCTGCACCCCTAGCTTCCGCGTCTGATTCGAAGAACCACCCACACCATTCGTCCCGCTCCCCATCGCGAGCCGACTCAAAACGACTTTCTTCGGCCCCAGTTCAATCCGATCCGTCGCCAACTTTTTAACCGGATTCGCAAACAACGGATACGGAAAACGATGAAGCGAAATGCCCGCGGCAATCGCCGCCGATCGAGTCAGAAAATTTCGACGCTGCAAATTGGAATGCCCCCTACCTCTTGCATGATATAACTTCAGATTGCCCGAATGTATCGCCTTCTGCTTTTCCTCACCCTTCTGTCGGCCCTTTCCGCTCAGGAACGCTGGCAATCCCGCTCCATGATTCTGACGACCCAGGGAGTCGCCGCCACCAGCCAAACCCTCGCCTCCCAGGTCGCCGCCCAGATCCTCGCCCGCAATGGCTCCGCCGTCGACGCCGCCATCGCTGCCAACGCCGTCCTCGGCGTCGTCGAACCCATGATGTGCGGCATCGGCGGAGACCTCTTCGCGATCCACTACGACGCCAAATCCGAAAAACTCACCGGCCTCAACGCCAGCGGCTGGGCCCCCGCCAAAATGACCGCCACTCCCCCCGGAGGCTTCAACGGTATCCACTCCGTCACCGTCCCCGGTGCCGTCGACGGCTGGTGGAAAATGCACCAGAAGTTCGGCCGCCTCCCCTGGGCCGACCTCTTCGCCCCCGCCATCCACTATGCCCGCCAAGGCTTCCCCGTCACCGAAATCATTCACGAAGACTGGGCCACAAGCGGTGTTTCCAAATGGTCCGGCCCCGTCCCCGCCGTCGGCGAAATCTTCAAAACGCCCGGACTCGCCCGCGCCTACGAAATCATCGCCCGCCAAGGGCGCGACGGCTTCTACAAAGGTCCCCTCGCCGCCGACATCATCAAGACCTCCCAACGCCTGGGAGGCCTCCTCGCCCCCAACGACTTCACCGAGTACGCCAGCGAATTCGTCGAACCCATCTCCACCACCTACCGCGGAGCCCGCGTCTCGGAACTCCCCCCCAACGGCCAAGGCGTCTCCGCCCTCGAAATGCTCAACATCATGGAGCTTCGCCCCTCTTCCCAACTCGACCTCCACTACAAAATCGAAGCCCAAAAACTCTCCGTCCTCGACCTCCGCCGTTATGTCACCGACCCGAAATTCGCGACGATCCCCACCGCCGCCCTCCTCTCCAAATCCTTCTCCGCCGAACGCGCCAAGCTCATCAACCCCGCCCGCGCCCGCTGCGACCTCGCCGCCGCCGAACCCTCCAAACTCAAAAACACCATCTACCTCGCCATCGTCGACAAAGACGGAAACATGGTCTCGTGGATCCAATCCATCTTCAACAAATTCGGCTCCGGCATCGCCACCGACGAATTCGGCTTCCACCTCCACGACCGCGGCGGACTCTTCGACGCCGACCCCAACCACATCAATCACGTCGCCCCACACAAACGCCCGCTCCACACCATCATCCCCGGCTTCCTCGCCTATGGAGACCAACGCGTCGCCTTCGGCATCATGGGCGGCTTCAATCAAGCCCAGGCCCACGCGCAGTTTGTCTCCTACATCATCGACGAGAAAATGAATATTCAGGAAGCGATGGAATCGCCCCGCTTCACCCGCCCCATCCCCGAAGGCTGCTCCGTCCTCATTGAAAATCGCTTCCCCGCCCCGGCCATCGACCAACTCAAAAATCTCGGCCACTTGGTCGACATCCGTCCGGCATACTCTTACCGTATGGGCGGCGGCCAAGCCGTCGCCTTCGACCGCAAAACCAAAGTCAAATCCGGCGCCTCTGATCCCCGCAAAGACGGAGCAGCCATCCCCGAACCCGAAAATTTCTGGAAACCATGAAAACGATATTGATCTCGCTCCTCCTCGCCGCCTCGCTCGCGGCCGCCGAACCCGCCCAGGATCTACTGAACCTGGCCAAGAAGTCCCCCAACTCACCCGAGTTCAAGGCCGCCCTCGCCAAAATCATCAAGGACGGCCGCGGCCTCTCCGGCTTCCAACGCGACTTCCTCTTCGCCGCCGAAGCCAAGGCCCTGCCCACTTTGACCATCAATGACGCCCCCGGCCCCAAACTCAGCCGCGTCAAAGGCTCCGACCTCTGGTTCGCGCTCGCCAAACTCCCCACCGGAACCGGCCATAACTACTCTCTGACCATCGACGGCAAAGCCAAACCACCCGCCGATTTCCCCTCCTTCGGACCCGACTCCTACGAACAGCCCGGCGTCCCGCAGGGCAAACTCTCCGAAAAAATCGTGCACACGAGCAAGGTCTACCCCGGCATGGTCAGCGACTACTGGATCTACGTCCCCGCCCAACACGACCCCCAAACCGCCGCCCCCCTCTTCGTCGTCCAGGACGGTCAAGGCTACGCCCGCCGCGACTCCAACTCGCGCCTCATCACGACCCTCGACAACCTCACGCATCAGAAAAAAATCCCGGTCATGATCACCGTCTTCATCAGCCCCGGCCTCATCGGCGAACGCCGCATGCGCTCGGTGCAATACGATAGCGTCGACGACACCTACGCCCGCTATCTCCGCGAAGAGATCATCAAGGACGTCGAAGCCAAGTACAAAATCCGTCAGGACGGCTACTCCCGAGCCATCATGGGCGAAAGCTCCGGCGCCATCTGCGCCTTCAGCGTCGCCTGGTTCGATACCCAGCGCTACACCCGCGTCTTCTCCCGCATCGGCACCTACACGAGCATTCAGTGGGATCCCTGGAAGAAGGAAGGTGGCAATATCTACCCCTTCCTCCTCCGCAAATCCGAACGCAAAAACATCCGCGTCTGGCTGCAGGACGGCTCCAACGATCTCGAAAACAACCATGGATCCTGGCCCCTCCAGAACATCCAAATGGCCAATTCGCTGAAAATGAAGGAGTACGATTTCCACTTCACGTTCGGCAACGGCCAACACAGCACCGCCCAGGGCAACGCCCAAGCCCCCGAAGCGCTCGCTTGGCTGTGGCGCGGTTACGACCCTGCCAAAACCAGCGAAACGTACTCCATGGACCCGGCTGAAAAGTCCAAACCCTACTGGCGCGTCAAAGCGCTCAACCGCGAATAGTGAACTACTCCGTACGCCTCCGCTGTTCGGAAGAAGAGTGGGAAGACCTGCTCGCCGACTGGTCTGACGACTACCCCATCCAGGGAGTCGTCGAAGACGATGCTGGCTATCAGGTCTTCTTCGCTTCCGCCGTCACCGCTGAAAAATTCGCGGCCGCCCACTCCTCCGAAGTCGAATCGGCTCCCGAGCAGCGGCACGTCTGGTGGGACGACTGGCAGCCCCTCCTCATCGGCGAGCGCTTTTTCCTCTGCCCGCCCGATCGTGACGATCCCACCCCGCCCGGCCGCCTCCGCCTCTCGATGATCGGAGCCAACGTCTTCGGCGGTGGTGAGCATCAAACCACCCAACTCTGCCTCGAACTCCTCGAACAGGTGCTCCGCCCCGGCCAAACCGTCCTCGACATCGGGACCGGTACTGGAATCCTCAGCGCCGCCGCCCGAGCGTTGGGCGCATCCACCGTCTGGGCCTGTGATGTCGAACCGGCCGCGGTCGCCCTCGCTCGCGAACACGCTCATGTCTGGCAGGGTTCGGCCAACTCCGTCCTCCCCGGTGCCGCCGATCTCGTCGTCTGCAATATCCACCTCGCGGTGATGCGCGAAATCCTCCCCGATCTCCTCCGCCTCTCCGCTCCGCTCCTTCTCAGCGGATTCCTCAAGGATCAGCTCCCCGAACTCACCGCCGGACTAAACGTCCTCGCTCAAACAGAGCGAGACGGCTGGTGCGCCGTCTGGGCGGCCGCGCCGGAATCAATTAATCCATAGCCGCCACCCGCCACCAGCGGTCACAACAACCCGCAAACCCTCGCTTGCCCGGTCTGCCCCGCCCCCGACGACGCCCCACGCAGGTGTTCCGCCACCTCCCCTGCCTGCGGACCACCCACCGAATAGGCACTCCCACGCTTGCCCTCGCCAAACCATCGCGTCCGCTCCTCACCAAGCAACAGAGCGGTCTGTGGCCCTGCCACCGACTCTCCCGCCGCAAACGCAATCAGCCTCGGGAGCACCGCGCTTCGCCCACGTAATTGGACCAGTTCCGTGGCGTGGTTACTCTATTCCCGCAAATGCCGGTTCATGTTCTGCAGAGATTGCATCGTCGAACTCAGCTCCGGCCATTCCGAGTCCAGCGGCGCTTTCGAATCCAGCAAAGCCCCATGCTGCATCCCCACAAACAGAGATACTAACTCCGGGTCCCGCCACCCATTCGCCGCCTCTTCCTTCAGAATTTCCACCGCCTGCTCTTTCGTAAACGCCGCTTTGTACGAACGCTTCGTCGTCAAAGCGTCGAAGATATCGACCACCTGGAGAATCCGCGCCAATAGCGGAATCTCTTCGCCCGCCAAACGATCCGGATAGCCCGACCCATCCCAACGCTCATGATGGCTCCGAATAATTGGCAACACCGGCGACAAGGTTTTCATCGGTTTGCAGATCTCCACCCCACGAATCGTGTGCAACTCCATTACCTTCCATTGGTCCGCGGTCAACTTCCCCGTTCCCAACAGAATCGAATCTGGAATTGATATCTTCCCAATATCATGCAAAAATCCGCCCCGATACAAAGCCACCAAATCAGTTCGTGGCAACCCCAACGCCAACCCTAGCGCCACACTATAAGTCGCCAGCCGCTCACAGTGCGCTCCCGTACCCGTGTCCCGGTTCTCCACCGCCTGAGCCAGCGCAAACAAAATCGTCTCCGCCTCTTCCAGAGAGTCGATCGCCGCCTTGTGCCGCAAAAGCGAGTTCACCCGCGCCCGCACCACCGAAGGATGCAGCGGCATCGTGAGATATTCGTCCGCCCCCGACTCGATCCCCTCAACCTCAAAGTCAGACCCGTGTACGCTCGTCAACATCAAAATCGGAATGAATTGCGTCTTCCGGTTCGATTTCAATCGCCGACATAACTCCGTCCCACCAATCCCTGGCAGCAGGAAATCGGCGATGATCAGGTCCACCGGCTGAGCCGCGATCAAATCCATCGCCTCCATCCCGGTCGCCGCCTCTAAGAACTCGTGATTCCCCGCGCGCAGCATCGATTTCAGCAGCCGTCGATTGATCTGATTCCCGTCCACCAACAAAATCTTCGTCGCATTCGTCGGCTCCGCGGAGCTCGGCAAGATCAACGGCGACCGTAAATCCGAGGCGATGGTTTCCCGACCAGGCCCAAATCGGGCTGGAGACACCAAGTCCACCTCGGCCAGCGGAGTCGTAAGGACAGATAATTGACGGTCTGGAAGCGGCATGAGAAGACTACAATCGGTGCGCTAGAAGGATCGACACCCTGAATCTATCGGCAGTTGGGCGAAAATCATTAGATAATGGTGACGAGAAGATCCATGAAACTCCTTTTCCTTTTCGCGACGCTCCTACCGCTCGGTGCCGAAACCCTCAGCCAAGGGGAACGCGACCGCGCGATGAGCCACCTCCAAGCCACCCGTAAGCTCTACGTCGATGCCACCGCCGGCCTCTCGGAAGCCCAATGGAAATTCAAATCCGCGCCCGACCGTTGGAGCGTCGCCGAGTGCGCCGAGCACCTGGCCGAAAGTGAAGAGTTCCTTCGTGGCCTGCTTTTGACCACCGTCAAAAATTCACCTGTCAACGACGCCAAACGCGAAGCCGCCCGCCCCAATCGCGACAAAATGGATCAAATGGTTCCCGCCATGGTCGCCGACCGGTCAAAAAAAGCGCAAGCCCCTGAACCGCTGAAACCCACCGGCAAATTCAGCACCCAGGAACAGGTCGTTAAAGCCTTTCGCGAGCGCCGCGATACCACCATCGCCTTCGTCGAACAAACCTCCGACGATCTCCGCGGACGCACCTTCTCGCTCGGCGGTACCGAAATCGACCTCTATCAGATGGCATTCATGATCAGCGGACACACCGAACGCCACGTCAAACAAATGCGCGAAGTCATGGCCGATCCCGCGTTTCCTAAGAAGTAGGAGGCCGCCGAACCACCAACAACGTCACGTCATCCACCGGCTGCAGGTCGCCCAGGAAACAACGCAACTGCCGCCCGATCTCGAGCATCGTCTCGTTCGCCGATCGGTCTTTACAAGCCAACGCAATCTGGCCCACCGCCTCTTCGCTGAACTCTTCGTCCGCCGCATTGGGCGCCTCGGAAACCCCGTCCGAATACATCACCAAGCTCTCGCCCGGCTCCAGCACCGTATGTCCGCCCATGTAAGGGATGTTCGGCAAAATCCCCAAAACCGGCCCGCCCGTCGTCAATAGCTCAATCTTCCCGGAATTCCGAATCAGCGCCGGCGGGTTATGCCCCGCGTTCGTAAACGTCATAGAGCCGCTCTTCGGATCGAGCATCGCAAAGAAGCCGGTAATGAACTTGTTGTCCGGCGTGTTCGCCTTTAAGCTGTGGTTCAAACGGGTCACGAGCCGTGCCACGTCGAACTCCACTTCCATCAACGCCTGCACCCGCGCCTGCAAATTCGACATCAGCAGCGCCGCCGACAACCCCTTCCCCGCTACGTCCGCCACCAAAAACGCAACCCGTCCATCGGGCAGCACGAAAAAGTCAAAGTAGTCCCCGCCCACCAACTTGCAAGGCGCACTCCGCCCCGCCACTTCCAAACCCGGAATCTGCGGCATCGACTGCGGCAGTAGTCCCCGCTGGATTTCGGCGGCCTGATCCAACTCCCGCGACATAAATTTCTCTGTCTGCTCCACTTCCAGCAAACGAGCGTGTTCAATCCGAATCGCCGCAATATTAGCCAGCACCGTCAGTAAGCTTAAATCGTTGGCATCGAACGAACGCATGTAGTCGGTCGCGTCCACGTACAGCAACCCGGTCACTTGCGTATCCGTCTGTAGCGGCACAGCCATCAAACTCCGAATCCGCTGCGCCACAATCGTCGCGCTCGACTTCAGCATCGCGTCCATCGACGCATCCCGCACGAGCAACGAAGCGCGTTCGTTGATCACCCGATCCCGCACCGCCGTCGACACTTTGAATCCATCTCCCCGATGCGCCCGCGCCACTAGCACGCCGTTCTCAAACGTCATCAACACGCCGCGTTTGGCGTCGACCGCATGCAGACTCAGCTCCAGGATCACCTCAAACAACTCACTCAACGGACGAAAGCTCGCAATCTCTTTCCCGGCTTTCACCAGAGCCTCCATCCGACGAGCCGTCAAGTCGGGAGCCTGCGGCGTCGACGGAAGCGCCGCCTCGGCCAGTTTCGCCGGATCGAACCGAAACACCACCGTCGACGAAGTTGGATGCGCCGAAGGCGCGTCGTCGACGAATTCAAGCGGAGATCGAACTTCTTCCTTCTTGGCGGTATACGGTTCAAACGTAATCACCAGCCGCCCCGCGGTAATCGTGTCCCCGGCCATGAGCTGCTTGGCCTGAGTCAACAGCTGCCCGTTCAAAGCGGTGCCGTTTTTGCTCCCGAGGTCTCGTACGGCCCAGCCGCCATCCAAGTACTCAAAAGCAAAGTGGAGACGAGATAGCATCGTATCTTCGGGCAGCGATAACGCGGCAGTCTCGGAACGACCGATCATAAACGGGGATTCGACGACGCGGATCATGCGTGCGACGCCTTCCTGCCCTCGGACCTGGATTTGTGCAGCAACGGGAGCATTCATAATTTTGAGTGGTGCCCAGTGGTACGACAGCGCCCACGCGGGTATACTAGTTGGGTATCTTAAGTCTAACAGGGGCGCGGACTCCATCCGGGCTCCTTAAAAATCTGGGGAGGACGCGTGAGCGTTACCATTAATTCTCGTGTCAGCGGCGACGTAACCATTGTGGATATCGCCGGAAAGATTACGCTGGGAGACGGCTCCGCCATGTTGCGCGACAAGGTGAAAGAACTCGCCGCCGCCGGAAGCAAGAGCATTCTGCTCAACCTCGGCGAAGTGAACTACATCGACAGCTCCGGCATCGGTGAGTTAGTCTCAGCCTTCACCACCATTTCCAACCATGGCGGTAGCTTGAAGCTCTTGAATTTGACCAAGCGCGTGAAGGATCTCCTGCAGATCACTAAGCTCTACACGGTCTTTGAAGTCTTCGACGACGAAGCCAAAGCGGTCGCCAGCTATTAGCTCCAACTCCGCGCTGTTCGCCGAAAAGGGATGGCCCGCGCCATCCCTAGTTTTTTTGCGCTACCGTAGCTCTGATGCGCCTGCTCGTCTCTCTTCTCCTCGTCACCATCGGCAGCGCCGCTGACTTCGACATTATCGTTTTTGGGTCCACCCCCGCCGGTATCGCCGCCGCCCTCAATGCCGGGCGACACGGCCACTCGGTCCTCCTCCTCGAAGAGACTTCCCACGTCGGCGGCATGCTCTCCGGCGGCCTCTCCTACACCGACTTTCGCTCTCTCGAATCCCTCCAAGGCACCTTCCGCGATTACACCGAACGCGTCGAAGCCCACTATCTCGCCCGCTACGGCCCCAACTCCCCGCAACTCCAAGCCAGCTTCTTCGGCACCCTCGCCGAACCCCACGTCTCCTCCGCCGTTCTCGCCGAAATGCTCACGCAGTTCCCCAAAATCACGCTCAGCACCCGCACCGTTCTGCTCTCCGCCGAAACCACAGCCGGCGTAATCACCCACGTCCACGTTCGATCACCCCAAGGCCTGCAAGCCCATCGCGCCCGCGCCTTCATTGACGCCAGCTACGAAGGCGACCTGGCTGCCGCCGCGGGCTTCTCCTACCGCATCGGTCGCGAGTCATCCCTGGAATTCGGCGAACGCTTCGCCGGGCACATCTACTTCAAGGATGGCAAAATCTTCGACGGCAGTACCGGCCGCGGCGACCGAAAAATCCAGTGCTACAACTTCCGCGTCACCATGTCCGAAGACCCCGCCAACTCCCTGCCCGTCCCTCGCCCCTACAGCTACCAGCCAGATCGCTACCTCGCCATCCTCGAAGCCATCCGCCAAGGTCAAATCCGCCACCCCATGGCCGAATCAAAGGATGGGGTGCTTCGCCTCCAGCGCCTTCCGAACCAGAAGGCCGACATGAACGACGTCAACACCTCACCAGTCGGCTTCGGCCTCCCCGGGCAGAATTGGGACTACCCGGACGCCTCCCGAGTCACCCGCGCCACAATCTTCGAGCAGCACCGCGACTACGCCCTCGGCCTACTCTACTTCCTCCAAAACGATCCCCGCCTCTCCGATCCCTTCCGCGCCGAGGCCCGCCGTTGGGGCCTCCCCAAGGATGAGTTCCCGGCTTCCGGCCATTTCCCCCCGTCCCTCTACGTCCGCGAGGCCCGCCGCTTCCCCGGGCTGTATCTGTTCACCGAACACGACGTCGTCGCCGATCCTGTTACTCAACGAAGCCGCCTGCAGCCCAACAGCATCGCCGTCGGCGACTACGTCATCAACAGCCACGGCGTCGACCAGGCCCGCGCCCCGTATCCGGATATCCGCGAAGGATACGTCGTCTTCGGTACCGTGCCTTATCAAATTCCCTACGGCGTCATCGTCCCCACCGGAGCAAAGAACCTTTTCGTCGCCGGGGCACTATCTGCTTCCCACATCGGCTTCAGTGCCCTTCGGATGGAGCCCATCTGGACCGCCCTCGGCCAAGCCGCCGGCCTCGCCTCTCACCTTCTCCTCAAAGATGGCTCAGTCTCCGTCCCCGCCCTCCAAAAGCAACTCCATCAGCACGGTGCCATGACGTTCTATATCTCCGACGTCCCCCGAACCTCTCCCCTCTGGTCCACCGTCCAGACGGTCGGCAATCTCGGGTTCTTCCATGAACCCGTCCCCGATGCCCCCATGCTCACTCGCCGTCTCCGTTTCGGGCTGCAATATAGCTTCGCCCCCGCACACCACGCCGCCCGCCTCACCGACGTCCTCACCCCGGAAACCGCATCCCGCTGGAACCAACTCCTCATCCGTGCCCGTCTTCTCGTCCCCCCTCCCGTCCCCCGCGAAACCAGGGGCGAATTCCTGAATCGTCTCACCCTACGCTAGCCATTCGCATTGCCCGGCTGACCTTGCGCTCCAAGCCGTACGGGAGTTGAAAGATCGATACGACGCTCTTGTAGCACCAACCTTGAAACGGCTTGCCCAGAGCCACGGCCAACAGAACCGGTCGATCTCCCCGCAGCCCCAACCCAGCCACCGGATAGGAGCCCTCTGGGCGCTCATACATCGCCGGGCGGTAAAGCTCATCGTGCAGCGGTAGTCGCCACTCCCGGCCCCCTAGCCAGAACTGCACCCGCACCCGCTTCCGCCACAACTCGCGATCTTCAATCACCACCAATCGAGCGTGACGCGCCTCCACCAACGTCAGCGAAGCCGCCGGGGGCAACTCCGTCACCCGAGCCGCTCGCCACCTGGTCTCCCCGTCGCCGAACAGACCCGGCCCCGTCTGCACCGCTTGCCGCACCACCTCCAGAACCTCCAGATTCGCCGGCCGCTCCCCCAGTCGCCACCGCGTCCCCTCGATCAGCCGATTCTCCGGCTGACCCACCGCCTGCTCCGGCCAATCCGCTTCCACCGTCAGCCGGTCCAGCAGCCTCGGCTGCGCCCGCTCACCGATCACGGTGTGATGCGGATACAACGCACCATGCTGATGCGGACCCACCAAACGAACCCACCCGCGACCGTCCACTCGCACGCCCGCCACGCTGCGCCCCTCGCCCAAACGCGAAATCGAAACGACGATGAAGTCTTCAGCCACGCAAAAACATGGTGGCCACTTCCCGCTAGAACTCTCTTACTCCGGCTCCGCCCCGTGCGGAATCTCCTGCAATAACGACAAAAACTGCTGCGTCGCCCGATTGAACTTCTTCCGCCGCCGGTGAATGATCCCCAACGGCCGGTACAGCCGCGGCGCAACCAACGGAATCGCCACCAACCGTCCCGCTTCCATCTCGGCTTGCAGAATTCGTGCCGGCGCGATCGAAACCCCCGACCCCAACATCACCGCCTCTTTGATCATCTGCAAATTGTCGAAATGCATGATCAGATTCACGGTCACGTCCCGATCCCGGAAATACCGGTCGACCTCCCGCCGAATCGGCAGCTCTTCATCGAAGCCAATGAACTCTACCCCATTCAACTCCGTCGGATCGATCTCTCGATACCGAGTCAACGGATGTCCCGGCGCGCAGGCCACCACCATCTCCTCACTCCGCCAATCGATCACCGCCACTTCCCGCGTCGGCTCTGGATACGACACCAAACCCAAATCGGCCTGGTCCGTGCCGACCGCCTCGTACACCCGTTCCGGCCGCAGATAGTCCACCCGCAAAACCGCCTCCGGCCACCGGCGCGCAAACTCCGCCTCTAACCGCCACATCTCCGACAGACCCACCGAGTAGATCGAAGCCACCCGCACCGTCCCTTCCACATCCCCCGCCAAATTCGTCAGCGCCGCGTCGAACTCCTCCCGCCGCCGCAAAATATCCCGACACAGATCAAAATACAAGCGACCGGCCGGGGTAACCGTCAACGGTCGAGTCGATCGATCCAGCAACTTCACCGACAACGACTTCTCCAACTCCTGGATATGCTGGCTCGCCGCCGACTGGCTGATTGCGTTGAGGGACGCACCGCGGCTGACGCTCCGGCTCTGCCCAATATCCCGAAAGAGCTTGAGATGCTCGAAATTCACAAACGCAAGAATACCATAAGAATTGCTTATTTCAACACCCAAACATTATCAGAATCACGAATCTTGTTATATAAGCTGAATCAATTATGATGACGATTAGGTTTCATTTGACTTATAGTCATGGATTCTTTATAGTAGGATCTTCGGAAAGTGAGGTTACCGCAAATGAGTGAGCAGTTCGAGCATCCCACCCAGTCCCGCCCCGGTCTTCCCGTCGCCCAGGGCCTCTACTCGCCAGACCAGGAGCACGACGCGTGCGGCATCGGCTTTGTTGTCAATATTAAGGGACATCGCTCCCACGACATCATCACGAAGGGTGTTCAGATTCTGATCAATCTGACCCACCGTGGTGCCTGCGGCTGCGACCCCGAAACCGGCGACGGTGCCGGCCTTCTCATTCAGATTCCTCATTCCTTCTTCGCCCGCGAGTGTCAAAAGCAGTCGCCGCCTTTCACCCTGCCCGATGCGGGGGAATACGGCATGGGTCTCGTCTTCCTGCCCGTCGAACACACCGCCCGTCTCCAGGCTGAAGGGATCATGGAACGGATCACCCGCGAAGAGGGCCTCGAAGTCCTCGGCTGGCGCGATACCCCGATTGACGCCGATGCGATCGGTCGTGTCGCCCGCGCCTCCCAGCCCTACATTGAACAGATCTTCATTCGCCGCTCGCCGGGCATGTCCGAGGACGCCCTCGAACGCAAGCTTTACGTCATCCGCAAGCGCGCCGAACACGAAATCGCCGGCAGCGACATCCGAGATAAGGATTTCTTCTACCTCCCCTCGTTGAGCTGCCGGACCGTAGTCTACAAAGGCCTCCTGCTCGCCCCACAGATCCAGAAGTTCTACAAGGACCTCTCCGACCCCGAGTGCAAAAGCTCGCTGGCGATGGTCCACCAGCGCTTCTCCACCAATACCTTTCCCAGTTGGAAACTCGCTCACCCTTTCCGATTCCTCTGCCACAACGGCGAAATCAACACCGTCAAAGGCAACGCGAACTGGATGCGCGCTCGCGAAGCCGTCCTCTCCTCGCCACTCTGGGGCGACGATCTCAAGAAGATCATGCCGATCGTCGAGCAAGGTGCCAGTGACTCCGCGACGCTCGATAACGTCGTCGAGCTGCTCACTCTTTCTGGGCGCTCCCTTCCCCACGCGATGGCGATGCTCATCCCGGAAGCCTGGGATGCCGACTCCACAATGCACCCGGATAAGAAGGCGTTTTACGAGTACCACGCCTCGCTTATGGAGCCGTGGGACGGCCCGGCCTCCGTCGCCTTCACCGACGGTAAGGTGATCGGAGCCACCCTCGATCGCAATGGCCTCCGCCCCTCCCGCTACCTCGTTACCAAAGACGGTCTGCTGATCGTCGCCTCCGAAACCGGCGTATTGCAGATCAAGCCGGAGGACGTCGATTATAAAGGCCGTCTCCAGCCCGGCAAGATGCTCCTCGTCGACATGCAGGAGCACCGCATCATCCCCGACGAAGAGCTGAAAGAGAAGATGTATTCCCGCCAGCCCTACGCCCAATGGCTGACCGAAAACCAGATCACGCTCGACCATATTCCGGAACCGGCCCGCATCCACGCCACCGAACACGAAACGCTGCTGCAGCGCCAGCGCGCCTTCGGCTACAGCGATGAGGATCTGAAAGTCATCATGGGCCCGATGGCCGTCAACGGCGAAGAAGCCATCGGCTCCATGGGTATCGACTGGCCGCTGGCCTGCCTCTCGGACAAGCCTCAAAGTCTGTTCACCTACTTCCGCCAGCTTTTCGCGCAGGTCACCAATCCGGCCATCGACCCCATCCGCGAAGAACTCGTCATGTCGATGACGAGCTACATCGGCAATGAACGCAATCTGCTCGATGAAACGCCCCTGCACTGCCACACGCTCAAGCTGAAGCAACCGATCCTCACCAACCGCGATCTCGAAAAGCTGCGCCGCGTGAGCCAAGGCGACTTCCTCGCCTACACCCTGCCTGCCCTGTACAACGTGCACGGCGGCGAGGTGGAACTCGAACGCGCCCTCGATTCGCTCTGCAAACGCGCCTCCTGGGCCATCGAAGCCGGCTACTCCATCCTGATCCTCAGTGATCGCGGTATCGACGCCGACTCCGCCCCGATCCCGTCGCTGCTCGCCCTGACGGCGGTTCACAACCATCTCATCCGCGAAGGCACCCGGACCCGCGTCGCCCTCATCATCGAGAGCGGGGAGCCCCGCGAAGTCATGCACTTCTGTTTGCTCATCGGTTACGGGGCCAGCGCGATTAACCCCTACCTCGCCATCGAGACCCTCGAAAACCTGGCGCTCAACAACCGTCTGTCCGTCGATTTCCCGGTCGCCCTGAAGCACTTCAAAAAGGCGATCAACAAGGGCATGCTGAAGGTCTTCTCGAAGATGGGCATCTCGACCTTGCAGAGCTACCGCGGCGCTCAAATCTTCGAAGCCATCGGCCTGAACTCCGACGTCGTAAAGAAGTATTTCACCGGTACCCCGTCCCGCATCGAAGGCATCGGCCTGGAAGTCCTGGCCAAAGAAGCCAAGATGAAGCACGACCACGCCTCCCGGCCGCTCACCGACTCCGACACCGAACTCGACGTCGGCGGGACCTATCAATATCGCATCCGCGGCGAATACCATCTGCTGAATCCGCAGACCGTCGCCTCCATCCAAACCGCCGTCCGAACCGAAAGCTACGCGACCTACAAAGAGTACTCGGATCACGTCAACAAGCAGACCAAAGCGCTCTGCACCATCCGCGGTCTCCTCCAGTTCAAGCCCGGCAATCCGGTGCCGATTGAGGAGGTGGAACCCGCCAGTGAGATCGTCAAGCGCTTCGCGACCGGTGCCATGTCCTATGGATCCATCTCGAAGGAAGCCCACGAAACCATCGCCATCGCGATGAACCGGATGAAGGGCCGCTCCAACACCGGCGAAGGCGGCGAGGACGAAACCCGCTTCGAGATGATGCCCAACGGTGACTCCAAGCGCTCGGCCATTAAGCAGGTTGCCAGCGGTCGTTTCGGGGTGACCACCAACTATCTGGTCAACGCCGACGAACTGCAGATCAAAATCTCGCAGGGCGCCAAGCCCGGCGAAGGCGGCCAGCTACCCGGCCACAAGATCGACGAGGCCATCGCGAAGGTGCGCCACTCAACTCCCGGCGTCGGATTGATTTCACCCCCTCCTCATCACGACATCTACTCGATTGAGGATCTGGCGCAGTTGATCTTCGATTTGAAAAACGTCAACCCGGTCGCCCGCATCTCGGTCAAACTCGTTTCCGAAGTCGGAGTCGGCACGGTCGCCGCGGGCGTCGCCAAGGCTCATGCCGATCTGGTTCTGATTTCGGGCGATTCGGGCGGCACCGGTGCCGCGCCAATGACCTCCATCCGCCACGCTGGCGTTCCCTGGGAGCTAGGCCTCGCGGAGACGCAGCAGGTACTCGTGATGAACGATCTGCGGAGCCGCATTCGTGTCCAGACCGACGGCAAGCTGCAGACCGGTCGCGACGTCGCCATCGCCGCACTCCTGGGCGCGGAGGAGTACGGCTTCTCCACCACCCCGCTGATTACAATGGGCTGCATCATGATGCGGAAGTGCCATCTCAACACCTGCCCGGTCGGCATTGCGACGCAGGACCCGGCACTGCGGGCGAAGTTCCAAGGCAAGCCGGAAGACGTGATCAACTTCTTCTTCTTCGTCGCCGAAGAGCTGCGCGAAATCATGGCTCAGCTCGGCTTCCGCAAGGTGGACGACATGGTTGGCCGCGTGGACATGCTCGAAGCCCGCGACGTCAGCCATCACTGGAAGGCGAAGGGTCTCGACCTCAGCTCAATCCTCTACAATCCTCCGGTACCTTCGAAAGTGGGTCGCCGCTGCCTGATCAGCCAGGAGCATGGGCTGACCGACGCGCTCGACTACAAGCTGATCGACTTCGCCAAACCGGCCCTTGAGAATGCCGAGAAGATCGAGTTCAAAATGCCGATTCGGAACGTGCATCGTACCGTGGGCGCCATGCTTTCGGGTGAGGTGGCCAAGCGCTACGGTTCGGCCGGTCTGCCCGATGATACGATTCGATTCGAATTCCATGGTTCGGCCGGGCAGAGCTTCGGCGCGTTTCTGGCTCGCGGCGTGACGCTGGAACTGGAAGGCGATGCCAACGACTACGTCGGCAAGGGAATGTCCGGCGGTCGGATCATTGTCTATCCGCCGAAGTCCTCTCATTTCGTGCCGGAAGATAACATCCTGGTGGGCAACGTCGTGCTGTACGGCGCGACCAGCGGAGAGGCGTTCTTCAACGGCATGGGCGGCGAACGGTTCGCCGTGCGCAACTCCGGGGCGACGGCCGTCATCGAAGGGGTTGGCGACCATGGTTGTGAATATATGACGAAGGGCTTGGTGGTCTGCCTGGGTGTCGCGGGCAAGAACTTTGCCGCCGGCATGAGTGGTGGCCTCGCTTACGTTCTGGATGAATCCGGCGAGTTCTGCCGCACCCGTTGCAACCGGTCCGGCGTGGACATTGAACCGGTGGAAGAGGCGGCCGACATTCAGGTTTTGCAGAACTTGATCGAGAAGCACGTTCGCTACACCGGCAGCCCGCGCGGCAAGATGGTTCTCGATAACTGGGGCTCGATGTTGCCCAAATTCGTCAAGGTGTTCCCGCACGAACTCAAACGCGTCCTCGGCGCACCGCGTCGCGAAACTCCGTACTATGTCTCTGGTTCGACCCAGGGCGAGCAGGTGATCCATGGGTAAGCCAACTGGTTTTATTGAGTTCGAACGCGAGGTACCGACACGGCGACCGGTTGCCGAGCGGGTCAACGACTGGAAAGAGATCTACGAGCCGTTCTCTATCGTGAAGGTGCAGACCCAGGGCGCTCGCTGCATGGACTGCGGCGTGCCGTTCTGTCACAACGGCTGCCCGTTGAACAACATCATTCCGGACTGGAACGATTTGGCGTATCGCGACCGCTGGAAGGACGCGATTCGGGTACTGCATTCGACCAACAACTTCCCCGAGTTCACCGGCCGTATTTGTCCGGCGCCGTGCGAGTCGGCTTGCGTGCTCGGCATCAACGAGCCGCCGGTGACGATCAAGAACAACGAGCGAACGATTGTCGACCATGCCTGGGAACAGGGCTGGATTGTTCCGGAGCCACCAGAGGTCCGGACTGGTAAAAAGGTGGCGGTGATTGGTAGCGGCCCGGCCGGAATGGCCGCCTCGCAGCAGTTGAACCGCGCCGGGCATTCAGTGACGCTGTTTGAAAAGAACGACCGGATTGGCGGCCTGATGCGTTACGGCATCCCGGACTTCAAGATGGAGAAGCACCACATCGACCGTCGGGTGGAGCAGATGAAGGCCGAAGGCGTTGAGTTCGTCGTGAATGCTCACGTGGGCCACAACGTTTCGATTGAGGAACTGCGCCAGAATTTCGACGCCGTTCTACTGACGGGTGGAGCGGAAGCTCCGCGTGATATCAAAGCCGAAGGCCGCGAGAATCGCGGGATCTATTTCGCGATGCAATGGCTACCGAACCAGAACAAGCGCAACGCCGGAGACGACGTCCACGGCGAATTCGATGTGCTGGCGACGGACAAGCACGTCATCATCATCGGCGGCGGCGACACCGGCGCGGACTGCCTGGGCACCTCCCATCGGCACAAGTGCAAGAGCGTTACCCAATTTGAGCTGATGCCGATGCCTCCGCCCCAGCGGGCGGCAAGCACCCCCTGGCCCAACTGGCCGTTGATGCTGCGGACAGAAAGCGCCCATGAAGAGGGCGGCCAACGCGAATGGTCGATTTTGACGACGAAGTTTGAAGGCGACGCCGAAGGCAACGTGAAAAAGCTGCACACGGTGAAAGTCGGTCCGGCTCCGAAGTTCGAGCCGATCGCGGGCACCGAGCAGGTTTGGGACGCCGAACTGGTTTTGCTGGCGATGGGTTTTCTTGGCCCGGTGAAGGGCGGCATGATTGACCAACTGGGCGTGGATCTCGACGGCCGGGGCAATGTGAAGTGCAACGAGCAGTACATGTCTTCGGTTCCGGGCGTGTTTGCGGCTGGCGACATGCGGCGCGGCCAATCGCTGGTGGTGTGGGCGATTGCCGAAGGGCGCAAAGCGGCTCGGGGCGTCGACCAATGGCTGATGGGTGAAAGCAAGCTACTGGCCTAGAGTTTGCGACACTAGGGCCTATGCGGGTCCTCCTTTTATCGATTTTCAGTTGTAGTTTGAGCTTCGCCCAAGTAGTCGAGGTTCCCGTGATGGCGCCGGTTTCCCAATGGGAACCCCCGGCAGCGGCCAAGGCCGTTTCGCTCGCCGAGAGCACCGCCGCGGCACCAAAGAATTTGTTGACCGTCGGAGAACGGTCGCAATGGACAGAGACCGGGCACTACGCCGATTCGGTGGCGTATGCCAAGGCCCTCGAGAAAGCCAGCCCCTGGGTGAAGACGGTCACAATCGGCCGTTCCCCCCAGGGCCGCGATATCATCGCGACGATTGTTTCTAAAGACCGGGCGTTCACGCCGGAAGCGGCGCGCAAGACCGGCAAGCTGATCATATTGCTAGAAAGCTGTATCCATCCCGGCGAAGTCGACGGGAAGGAAGCCGGCGAGATGCTGCTGCGCGATGTCGCAGTGACGAAGAAGTACGCCGCGTGGCTCGACCAGGTGATTCTGATCAACATCCCGATTTTCAACGTGGACGGCCATGAGATCTGGAGCGGGTATACGCGGATCAACCAACAAGGCCCGAAGGAGATGGGCTTTCGGGCGAACGCGATGCGGCTGAATTTGAACCGCGATTTCATCAAAGCCGATGCGCCGGAGATGCGGGCTTGGCTGCGCTTTTTCAACGCCTGGCTGCCCGACTTCTTTATCGATAACCACGTGACGGACGGGGCGGACTTCCAATACGACGTGACGATTGACGCCCCCATGAATCAGGACATCTGGGAGAACCTCGCGAAGTGGACGCGGGAGCGATACCTGCCGGCGCTGCAGGACGCGATGACGACCGATGGGCACGTGATGGGGCCGTACGGTGGCTTTCGGCAACGGGGTAAGCCGGAGAGTGGTTTTCAGGCCCAGAGCCTGATTCCGCGGTACTCTACCGGCTATGCGGCGGTGCAGAACCGACCGGCGCTGCTCGTCGAGACCCATAGTTTGAAGACCTTCAAGACCCGGAGTTGGGGGCACTACAACATCATGCGGCGTTCGATTGAGATTCTGGTGCGCGACCCGAAGACGCTACAGACCGCGGTGCGAGAAGCCGACCGGGCTGTCGCTGCTTTAGCGGGGAATGGAACGAAGGTACACCTGGACGGAACGCCGAGCGACGAATCGAAGCCGTTTACATTTCGCGGATTGAAGGCCGTGGCGCGGCCGAGTTCGTTGAGCGGATCGTCGGTGCTCGTTTACCAGAAAGAGACCGAGGACCTTGCGACCAAGCTCTTTGACCGGACGAACACGACGCTGGCGGCGACGATGCCGAAGGGTTACTACGTACCGGCGGAATGGATCGAGGTCATTGAACGGCTCGAATGGCACGGGGTGAAATTCGAACGGACGACGAAGGAGATCCAAGGGGAGTTTTCGACCTATCGGCTGAAGGAGCCGAAGTGGACGACAGTGCCCTTCGAAGGACGGCTGGCCGTGGAGTTTAAGGCTCTTGCCGTAAAGGAGAAGCGGACGATTCCGGTTGGCAGCGTTTACGTGCCGATGAACCAGCGGGCGGCGCGGGTGGTGCTGAACCTATTGGAGCCGGCGGCCCCGGATGCGCTGGTGCGCTGGGGCTTCATGAACTCGATCTTCGAACAGAAGGAGTATTTTTCTGATTATGTGTTCGAGCCGATTGCGCAGGAGATGGCCCGGCGGCATCCGCCGTTGAAGGCGGAATTTGACGGGAAGGTGGCCGGCGACGCCAAGTTTGCGGCCAATCCACGGGCTCGTCTGCAGTGGTGGTATGAGCGCTCGCCGTACCTGGAGCCGGACCGGGATGCGTATCCGGTGGTTCGAGTCGAATAAATCTGGGTCGAACTGGGTTCTCGCAGCGCTTTGGCGGGAGCCCAAAAAGGATAGACCGAACGCGGAAGTGGCGTATTTTCAGCCACTTCCTGGGTTCATGCTTCATTTTTGCGCGGGCGGGCGACGCGCCGTTCCCACTGTGGGGGGGGAAGCGGGGTGACCCTGACTGCTTTTCCTGGAATAGGGCGGACGCCCGAGAGGACTACGATGGAGTTTCAGTCTCGCAGAGAAATTGAGATTAATCGGAACGCCCCTCCCGGCAAGGGTATGATAGGACAGCGGAAATGAACTTGAACGATCGGAACTCAGGAGATTGTATCGAGTTGGAACCGTTCCAGCCGACGGCGACACGCTGTTGGCGACAAACACATTCGTGGCTCGTGGGGGCGGGAAAGCAGCTCCCTTCGAGTTCGCCGCCGGGTTCGGTGGCGTGGATGAAAGGTGAAGAACGGCGGACCCGGGCGTGAGAACTCCTATTAGTTCGGAATTTTTGTCGCTCTACTGCTCCCTGGCACTCATTTGGCTTGTATTTGCCGTAGCCAGCCACTTGGCCTATCGACGACTCGGGGCCGAAAAGGCGATCTACTACTGGTCACTCGCTTGGTATGTCGCTTTTTTTCAACTCGCCCTGTTCCTGGTTTCCCGCATCGTTGAGCCTTCGCCCAGCCGTGTCTTTTCCCTCGCCTTCCTCATTCCCAATCAGATCATTGGCTATCTTCAACCCGCCTTTGTCCTGCTCGCCGCCTGGTCCACCTATCGACCGCACAGTCGCCGACTGTTTCTAGTCGCGGTGGCAGGTTCGATGGCCGCGGCCGGAGCGAGCGTGGCGGTGATGACACGAGTTCGCTTCACGAACGAAGGCGAGGTTTATCGTTTTAGCTTAACCCCCAAATTGTTTCTGCTCTCCGCAGCGACGGTTTCGTTCGGCGTGGCCTACGCCCGGATGGCGAAGCGGCGCGCGGGATCTCACTTTCGCTTTGCTATTCCGCTATCCTGCGGTCTGCAGGCGATTCACCAATTTCTGGTCGGGGTGAGCCACCTTACTGACGGTGCCGTATACTTCCCGGCAACCTCGCCGACGGCCGCTCTGATTGGGATCGTGATCGGCGTTTTCATGGTGCTGTCGTTGTTCTTTGAACTGACCGAAGCCGCGCAACGGCACAACCAGGCCAAGTCGGCGTTTCTTTCGACCGTGACCCACGAACTGCGGACCCCGCTCGCCGGGCTGATTGGACTGACCTCCATGCTGTCGCAGAGAATGCCCGAGAGCGAAAAGGACGAGGTCATCGTCTCCATCGGCCAATGCGCTGGAGAGGTGCTAGCGTTGGTCGACGACATCCTCGACGTCGCCCGGATCGAGGAGGGCCGCACCACCGTTACTCTGGCACCCGTCGCCCTCCGCCCTTTGATCGAGGGTGTTGTTTCGATGTTTTCTCTTTCGGCGGCGGAAAAGGGAGTATTGCTCGAAACGGTTTACGAGACTTCGTTGCCAACGGGGGTGACGACGGACGCTACGTTGTTCAACCGCATCCTACCGAATCTGGTTCAAAACGCGTTGAAGTTCACGAATACGGGCTCGGTCCAGGTCCGGGTAGCCTACTGGGCGGATCGGCTTCGAATCGCGGTGGCGGACACCGGCTGTGGCATCCCAGCGGCGGACCTTCCCCATCTGATGCAGCAGTTTTACCAGGCCAGTAACGCGGTGGCGGCATCGAGCCGGGGAACCGGGCTGGGCCTTTTTCTCTCGCAAGAACTGGTGAGGCTGTTGGGAGGATCGGGTATCGAGGTCCAATCGGAGTTGGGGGTAGGCAGCACATTCACGTTCACGGTGGCAGCGCCCGAGGCCGCCCCGGCCCCGGCGGTGGTTCCACCGGCCGCTGCAGCTCCGCTGACCGAGAGCCTGCGGGTACTGGTGGCGGAGGACAACGAAGTGAATCGCTTCGTGCTGGTGAGAATGCTCGAAGGGTTGGGGCATCGGACAGTGATCGCGGCGGATGGCCAAGAGGCGGTGGAGCGGTGGCGGTCGGAGAGGCCGGATCTGATTCTGATGGACTACCGGATGCCGAACTTGGATGGGTTAGGGGCGACGCGTGAGATTCGGGAGTTGGAAGCGAGAGGCGACCGGGTGCCGATCGTCGCGGTGACCGCCAACGCGTTGGAGAAGCATCGACACGAATGCCTGGCAGCGGGGATGGACGGCTATCTTGCCAAACCTTTCACGCTGCAACAGTTGGCAGCGATGCTGGAGCAGCACCGCCCTTAAATTTCGACGCGCAAGCCACGAACCCGCAAAAACTCCCGGTCATTTCGCGTGACGAGTACTTGATCGCGTCGGCGGGCGATAGCCGCGAGGAGAAGGTCGTTGGGGCCGATCGGTGTTCCGCGTTGCGCTAGCTCGGCCCGAATGATGCCCTATTCGATCGCGGATTCTTCGTCAAAGTCGGCCGATTGCAGGGGAGCCAGAAACGAGGAGAGGCTTTTGATGTTCCGCTCGACTCGAGCGCTGCTCCTCGCGCGGAAGTACAATTCGGCGCGCACTATGCTGCAGACAACGGCATCTTCCGGCTCGAGGGCCTGAAGCGCCGCTACGATGGAGGGGTCTCCGTTTAGGAAGCCGATGCAAATATTGGTATCGAGACTGTAACGGGTCACTTAAAAGCGCACAGGCCGCGCAGGCACGGCTCGAGCGCGCGAGGAACTCGCCCATCCTGCCGTGCCGAAGCGAGTCCGTTGTGCGCGGTTCCTTAAAAGAAATCCGCGATTCCAATTGAAGTTCGGTGGGTTCGACGACGTCTCTCGCCCACGATCCGACCGTCTTTTGAAAGTACCCGGGCGGCCAACCGCGTTTGTGTTCTCCCAACACGACCTTGGCGATGTACCGGGAGAGCGGCAAGGCGGCGGCGGCAGCCCGACGCCGGAGGACTTTCGCAGTGGCTTGGGGGAGATAAAAATTCAATTGCGGAATGTTGCGGGTATAGCAATTATATGTGCCTAGGTGGAGCGTCAGCTCGATCACTCGACGAAGACCGGCCAACCCTGGCCAACTGTTGTGATAGCCTATCGTTGCTTCATTACGAGGCTTAACTCATGCGACATTCCGTTCTCAGTGCATCCATGGTCTGGCTCCTTCTCACCACTGCCCCCGCTCCGGCGCAAGTCTCATTCGCGGCCATCAACGGGACGATCAAAGATACATCGGGTGCCGCCATTCCCGGGGCCGA
>JAPKZA010000223.1 GCA_026394015.1 Acidobacteriota bacterium | reverse complement strand
GTCCAATGCTTACTTCGACTCGCTCGGGATTCCGAGCCTAACTGGCGGGCAATAGCTTAACCCGCCGAACCGCCGGATGCGGACCCGCATGTCCGGTGGTGTGGGAGGGGAGGAGCCGCGAGGCTTCCCCCTATCCCGATTGGGTGCGCCGGTTCTAGGATCCGCGATAGGATAACAGGAGGATTATGGGCCTACTGATAAACGGGGAATACGTCGACGAAGCATTGATCCGCGAGGAGATGACTTCGCTGCGTCCACACTACGAAGCGATGATGGCCGACATGGAGCCCATCGCGCGCGAGATCCAGTTGAAGGACTGGAGCAAAGAGAACGTCATCGAGCGCGTTCTGCTGCGCCAGGAAGCCGCCAGCCGGGCACCGTTGATCTCGGACGAAGAGCTTGACGAGCGGATGACCGCCCTGCTCCCTCCCCCCGGTGACCCGGACGACATCGAAGCGGGCACCACCCGCGCTGGCGTCGACCACGACGCGATGCGAGCCGAAATCCGGACGCAGATCCAACTGGAACGCTTGGTCCAGGACGTCGGCGAAAAAGCACCCAAGCCGAAGAAACAGGAACTTCTCGACTTCTATAAGGCCAACCAGGAACGCTTCGCCGTCCCGCCGATGCTCCACGCCTCCCACATCGTGAAGAACGTGAACGATAGCGTCGACGAGGAGACCGCCAGCGCCGCCATCGCCGTCGCTACAGCCGAACTCGCCGCCGGAGCCGCCTTCGCCGAGGTCGCCGACCGCCACTCCGATTGCGCCGGCCAGGGCGGCAGCCTCGGTTGGTTCCCGCTCGGCGAGATGGTCGAAGAGTTTGAAGCCGCCGTCCTGCCCTTGGCGCCCGGCCAGGTCAGCCCGGTCTTCCGCTCGGTCTTTGGCTTTCATATCGCCCAGTTACACGACCGCCGCCCCGAAGGCGTACGCCCCTTCAACGATGTCCGCGAAGAGATCGAAGGTGCCATGCAGGCCGGCATTCGCGAGCAGGCTCTTGAAGCCTTCGTCGACGCGCTGAAGGAGAAAGCGGTGATCAAGACCGCCAAGCAACCCGCTGTATGAGCGATCCGTTTCGCGTTTTCGGTGGAGTGAATCCGTGCTGCCTCCCGAGTCGGCAGCGGGAGCAGCAGGCCGCGCTGTCGCGCCGCATGGCCGAGGAACGCCTGATTGTCCGCACCGGTTCGACCAGCACGATGACCAAGCTGGACGGCGGTCGCTTTCTGATGGGGGCCGAAGACGCCGAAGGCTTCCCGGCGGACGGCGAAGGGCCGATCCGCGAGATCCACGTGGACCCGTTCTATATGGACACCGCGCCGGTCACGAACGTCGAGTACACCGAATTCGTCCAGGCCACCGGCTACCAAACCGAAAGCGAACGCTTCGGCTGGGGCTTCGTTTTCGCCGGCCACATCCCAGAGGAAAAATATCGCCGCATCGTCGAAGACACCGTCCTGGGGCACGAGTGGTGGTGCAAAGTCCCCGGTGCCGATTGGAAGCACCCGGAAGGACCCGATTCGTCGGTGCGGGAGCGGCCTCATCATCCGGTTGTCCATCTGTCCTGGAACGACGCGCAGGCCTATTGCGCCTGGGCTGGGAAACGCCTGCCGCGCGAGGCCGAGTGGGAGTACGCCGCCCGCGGCGGCTTGGTACAGAAGAAGTACCCGTGGGGCGACGAACTGACGCCCCAAGGGCGCCATCTCTGCAATATCTGGCAGGGCGAATTCCCCAAAATCGACCTCGGCGACGACGGGTTCACCGCGCCGGGCCCCGTGGACGCTTTTCCCGCCAACGGCTATGGCCTGCTCTCGGTCACCGGCAACGCCTGGGAGTGGTGCCAGGATTGGTTCCACCCGACTTGGCACATGACTGCCACCGCTCTAAACCCGGTTGGCCCCCCCGAGGGCCGGGAGCGCGTCATGAAGGGCGGCAGCTATCTCTGCCACAAAAGCTACTGCAATCGCTACAGGCCCGCCGCCAGGACCAAAAACACCCCTGACAGCGCAACCACCAATATTAGCTTTCGCTGCGCCCGCGACCTTTGAGGAATTCGAACACGATCGGCAGCACGGAAATAAACACAATGCCGATGATCACCTTCTCGAAGTGCTTTCGGACGATCTCGTTATCGCCGAGGAAGTAACCGGCCATGGTCATCGAGATCACCCAGCCGATTCCGCCGAACACGTTGAAGGAGAGGAACCGCGGATAGTCCATCTTCGCGACGCCGGCGATAAACGGGGCAAAGGTTCGGATGATCGGCACGAACCGGGCGTAAATGATCGCCTTGCCGCCATGCTTATCGTAGAACTCCTGCGTCCGCAGCAAGTACTCCCGTTTAAACAGCTTCGAATCCGGCTTATTGAAAATGCTGACCCCGGCCTTGCGCCCGAGCGCATAGCCAACCGCATCGCCTACAATCGCGGACACGATCATGACGCCAATGATCGCCCACACATTCAGCCCCCCCGCCCCGGCCACTACGCCCACTGTAAACAGCAGCGAGTCTCCGGGTAGGAAGAAACCAACGAGAAGGCCTGTTTCGGAAAAAACGATGGCGGCCAGCAGCGCGTAGCCCTGCCAGCCCGAGAACACGCTGTTCAGCAACTGCATCAGCGCGTCCGGGTTGGTGAGGGATTTTAGAAACTCAAGGACCGAATGGAACATGAACGCCTAGCTACGGTAGCTGCTCTGCAGCTTCTTGATGGCGTCGGTGTTGATCTTGATCTTGCCTTGGTCAATCAAACGATGAACGAGCCCTTCTTCGAACAGGTCCTTGCGCTCCTGGGACTTACGGCCCTTCAGCGCTCCAACCATCGTCTCCCGCTCGGCGGCCAGTTTACCAAGGTCGGCTTCGACTTTCGAGTTCACCCGCACAATCACCAACTGCTCCATCATCGAGATGGGCCCGAGGATCGTGCCAACCGGCTTGACGAAGGCTTCGGCAAAGTACGCCGCGTCACCCAGACCGTCGGCCGCGCCGTCGCGCCCAAAATCGGCCGTCGTTTTCACTTCGCCACCCAAAGACTTCGCCAGTTTGGCAAAATCGCCGCCGGCCGCGGCCATCGACCGAGCCGCCTCAGCGTTCTTGCCGACCAGGAGTTCCCGCGCCTTGACGCTGGTCGCCTGCTCACGAACTTGTGCTTCCACCTCGGCCAATTCCGCGTTCCGAGACGGCGAGATCCCCGTCAGGACCCCGAAGGCGATCTTGTTACCAGGAGCGGTCACCAGCGGGGTGACGCCACCCTTCTGCAGGCCAAACATCGTCCCGCCGAACTCGGCGTTGATGCCAATCTCCTGCACCGGGTCGTTGCTGCTCGCGTTCTGCACGACGTAGTGGTTCAGGTTGAACTGCTGCGCGATCTGAGCGCCCGAACCGGGGCTCTTCACGAGCGCCGCGCGGGCCTGTTCGGAAGCGCTCTGCATCCGGTCAAACACCTGCTTCTTCTTCGTCTCGGTCGCCAGCTCCTCCTTCACTTCCTCAAACGGCTTCACCCGGGCATCTTCCCGATCCGTAACCTGCACGATGTGAAAGCCATATTCGGTCTTGATGACGTTGCTGATTTCGCCCTTCTTAAGCGAAAACGCGGTGGCCTCAAAGTTGGGGACCATCTGCCCTTTGCTGATCCAGCCCAAATCGCCGCCCTTGGGCGCCGAACCGGGATCCTCGGAGTTCTTCTTCGCGATTTCCGCAAAGTCAGCTCCACCCTTGATCTGCTTCAACAGCTCGCCAATCTTGACCTCAAGCTTTTTCGCATCGTCTGCAGACTTGTTTTGGGTCATCAACAGGATGTGACGGCCCATGACGCGCTCGCCGCTCCGGTACCGGTCCATGTTCGCCGCGTAGGCGGCGCGCAGAACGTCGTCGCCCATCGTGATGGACGCGCCGATTTTCTCTTCGTTCGCCACCAGGACTTCAAAGCTCCGCTTCTCCGGAACCCGGAACGCCGACCGGCTCGAGGCGAAGAATTTCTGGATGTCTTCGGGCGTCAGCTTCACATCCTTCTTGAGCGTGTCCGAGTTGAAAAGGATGTAGTCGAGCTTTACCTTTTCATTCCGGCGGCGGTATTCGCCTTCGATCTCATCGGGCGTTACCACTACCCCTTCCAGAACGATATTGCGCAACTTGGTCAGCAGCATCTGCGTCCGGACGTTGCCTTCGAATTCGGCTACCGTCATATTCTGTTGCGCCAAAAACGCCGTGTAACGGTCTTTATCAAAACCGCCCTGCAGAATACTACCCAGCATCGAGCGCAACGAGTTGCCGAGCTCATCTTCGGTCACGGTGAAGCCCATGCGGTCAGCCTGATAGGCAACGGCGCGTTCGGCGATCATCTGGTCCACCAGGACCGGGATGTAATTCTGAAGCATCTCGGTCGGGAACTGTTTCCCGCGGAGAGCACCCTGGAGAGTCCGCTGCACTTCCTGCATCGTGACCTTCTTGTCGCCAATCTCAGCGACTACAGTGTCGTTGCCGGCCATCGAAGGTCCACCAGGACCGCCGGGCACCAAATAGGCAACCATGGAAAGCGCAACAAAACCCAACAAGACGCCAAGCAGAATGCGGACGTTCTTGTCGCGGCTACGAAAGAAATCGAACATGGGAAGGGAAACTCCTGACTGATCCTGACTAAGACTAAAAAAGTTACTCTCGCAATTATATCGCGAGACTCACTCCCACTCGATCGTGCCGGGTGGTTTATGCGTGAGATCGTAAAAAACAGCCGCCACTCCGGGGACGGCGAGCAAGGCGTCGCGCATCCCGTTCCGCAGAGTTTCGGGCATGACGACGCTTTGGGCGGTCATCCCGTCGACGGAATGGATGGGGCGCAGAACAACTGAATCGGGCAGACCATCGCCGCCAATGGGAATCAAAACGACGGGGAACTGCCAAACTTGCGCATCAAAGCCAGCTTGCAGAGACAGCCGGCGAACAATCGCGTCGGACCTGCGAAGCCGGTCCATCCGGTCCGGGGTGATGCTGCTGGCAATCACGCTGAGTCGCTCCAGCGGCAAATTTAAGCCCACGATCCCGATCACCCGGTTCACCCGCTGGTTCGCATTGATCGCTTCGGTCGCCCGAGCATGGTCCAAATGGTCGACGATCAGCACCGGCCGATACGACCGGGAATCGCCCTGTACCCCTACCGAATGCACCGGGGCGATCCAGGATCCATCGGCAAGGAGTTCGATCGGCTCATCCCGCTCGGCTCCGAGACAACGGATCCCGAGCCCGGGGCCGGGAAACGGGTGACGGTCCAGGAACGCCGCGGGCAAACCAAGCTCGCGACCAATCTCTCGCACCTCATCCTTATAAAACGACGCCAGCGGCTCCACAATCCGATTTTCGGCCATCAACTTTTGGATACCCGCCACTCGGTTGTGGTGGGTCTTAATCAGATCGGCCTTGGCGGTGCCGCCGCTTTCGATCGTATCCGGATAAATCGTGCCCTGGCCCAGGATCCAGTGACCATCCAGATAAGGGCCGCTTTCGAGCACCCCTTCCTGGATCTCCACGAATTTCTCTCCGATGATCTTGCGCTTCCGTTCCGGCTCCACGACGCCGTCCAGCGCTTCCAGGAAATCTTCCTGCGCCAGTTCGATGCGGAAGTGACGCGCTCCCAGCGAATCGAAGATTCCGCGGACAAATTCCGTCTCGTCTTCCCGCATCAAGCCCGTATCGACATACGCGCCATGGACCCGCGCCTCGCCCAGTGCTCGCAGGCAGAGGGTATACGCGACCGTCGAGTCCACCCCGCCGCTAACGAAGAAGAAAATATTGCGATCGCCCGCGACGTCGCGGATCTGCTGTTCCACCACTGGAATCCGGCTCGCCGGCTGCCAATCTTCCGTGCAGCCGCAGATGGCAAACACAAAGTTCCGCAAAATCTTCCGGCCCTCGGTTGTGTGCACCACTTCCGGATGAAACTGCACGCCGTATTGCCGCGTGGACTCGTTGCCGATCGCCGCGATTGCGCAGGTGTCGGTATGCGCCAAAATGCTGAATCCGGTGGGCGGCGCGAAAACCGTATCCCGGTGGCTCATCCAGACCTGCTGATGATTGGCCACGTCGCGAAACAGCGGGCTGGCCCCATCGATCGCCAAGTGGGCCAAACCGTACTCGCCTTTATTGCCCTGACGGACTTGGCCGTCCAACTGAAACGCCATCAGTTGCTGACCGTAGCAGATGCCCAGCATCGGAACGCCTTGGCCCAGCACAGCCTGATCCACGTACGGACTACCCTTCTCGTAAACGCTCGAAGGACCGCCGGAGATGATCACGCCCTTGGCCTTCGAAAAGCGAGTGGCCTCGGTTTCGCTCGAGACCACTTCGGCATAAACACCTAACTCGCGAACCTTACGGGCGATCAAGTGGGTGTACTGGCCACCCGTATCCAATATGTAAATCTGAGGTTCAAGAACCAGATCGTTCACAGATGCATCATTCACAAATTACGCAACACCTATTCCTGCGGAGCCGTCCGCTGGACGATCAATTTCTTAGCGTTCTCAAGCAGCGATTTCGCTTTCGGCATCGCATCGACCCCGGAGAGAACCATCGGGTCAGTCTCGACGGAGAGTTTCCGCGCTTCCTCCGCCCCGAAGGCGGTCAGGTACATCTCGCGCTTCAGGAACTGCTTGGACCAATCCTTGTTTTCCTTCCATTCGGCCTCCGTGAAGCTGATCTTTTCCTTGGTCATGAACTGGTGGAAGTCATTCATCATGGCTTCGTCCGGGTCCCAACCCTGGGGCAATTTCGCTTCGCGCGAGCCGAAGTACTTCGCCGTGAACGAGAAGAACACGAACTTCCGCAAAAGCTCCGTCTGATACTTGTTGAACTTCGGCGCAGTGAACTGTTCGTCCGGCTTAATGCCGCCGCCGCCGTAAACCGTCCGGCCGCTGTCGGTCATCTTCACGTCGTTCATGTTCGGCGTCGCCGTATCTTTGCGGTAGTAGTAATCCAGGAACGACGTGTGCTGGTAGTCGCGTTGGATCAGTCGATTGCTCGGGGTGTAGTATTTCTGCGTCGTCAGGGCCAGGCCCGTGTTGTCCGACATCGGATAAACCGTCTGCACCAAACCCTTCCCAAACGTGTTGTCGCCCAGGATCCAGCCACGATCATGGTCCTGCAACGCACCGGCCACAATTTCCGCAGCCGAGGCCGAGTAGCGGTTGACCAGGATGACGATGGGGTATTCGCGCTTCGTGCTGCCGTTCTTGGCCACATACGGGCGTTCCGCGAAAGCGCGGCCACGATGCGAGACGACAGTTTGGCCAGGAGCGAGGAAGCGGCCGGCGACGGCCACGCCTTCGTTCAAAAGACCGCCCGGGTTCTCCCGCAGATCCAAAATCAGCCCCTTCACGTTCTGCTCGCCGACTCGCTTGAAGTTGTCTTCCACTTCGCGGCTCGTGTTCTCGTTAAAGGATTCAATATCGAGGTACAAAATGCCCGGCTTCACGAAGAAGGCATCCTGCACGCTTTTGCGGGGAATCTCGTCGCGGGTGATGTTGTAGGTGATCGGCTTGTCGACGCCTTCCCGCGCCACCTTAACCTGCACCACCGTACCGCGCGGTCCTTTCAAAATGTCGGCCACTTCCGTCGTCGTCAGCGTGTCTGTCCGCTTGTCGTTCACTTCCAGAATGGTGTCACCCGGCCGGATGCCCGCCTTGTACGCCGGAGAACCGGGGAACGGCGCGATCACGACCGTGCGGCGATTCCGCTCGCTGACCGTCATGCCGACCCCGTAATAGTGTCCGCGCTGGTCCTCACGCATCGACTGAAAATCTTTCGGATCGAAAAAGCTCGAGTGCGGATCGAGGGTACGCAGCATACCGCCGATCGCACCTTTATAGATCGCCTTGTCCGAGGTCACCTTGTCCGCGAAGTTCTCTTCGACCAGCGCATAGACCTTAGCAAACGTCTTGACGCTATTCTGGACTTCATCTTCCCCGCTCGCGGCGGCGACTCCCGTTACTCCAGGGCCAAAAACCCCGCCCAATAACGAGCAGAGTATTACCGTAGCCGGGATGAGAACAATAGATCGGCGTATAGCCATACCGCGGGACCTCCGAGGACTTGACTTCGAGTATAGCAAGGCCTACCGTCCTAGACGGCGCGGGCTTTGCGTTGGTTAGCAGAAATTTCCGCCCGCACCGGCTTTCGAGCCGTCGCCGACTGCGCGATCCCTAACCGACGAGCCTGATCGGTGACACAAACGAGGAACATCGGCTGCTCGGCGTCCTTGAAAATGTCGATGATTCGCTGGTTATTGTCTTCAAGATAGATCTGCTTGCCATCGGTGACCAAATGCCATTCGCTTGCGGCCCCGAAGATTTCGTTCAACCGCTTGCCCATCTCTTTCTGCAGGAAGCGAAGTACCGAACGAATTTTTTGCAGCGAGAAACCTTTCCGGCGCAGTTCAGCGATCACCGCAATCTCAACCGCCTCTTCCGGCAGATAGACCCGCTTATGTCCCTCATGCCGCGGCGAAACTACTTTCTGCTCGTCCCACCATTGCAACTGCCGCAGACTCACCCCCGTCATCTCCGATATCTCGCTGGACGCAAAGGAGCGTTCCGCGGGTTGAACTTCAGGTTTCGCTTTTTTTGTTTTGAACATAAAAGGAGAGTTGCGTTTCAGAACGGGAATAAGTCTTCTCAATTGTACGGATCTGGCGCAGTCTGTCAACGACTAGATGCGAACTATCTTTTGCCCACAAAATGTAGTGATCGCCTGAATTTTTGACCCACGTTATAGCAGTCCGGTTGCCAACCTGCGACGCCTGCGCCGACGGGGGTATACTCAAAACCTATGCGCAAAAAAGTCACCGTAGTCGGTGCCGGCAACGTCGGCGCCAACTGTGCTCTGCGAATCGCAGACAAAGAGCTCGCCGATGTCGTCCTCGTCGACATTATGGAAGGGATTCCCCAGGGCAAGGCTCTCGATATTCAACAGTCCGGGCCGGTTCAGGGCTACGACGTGCGGATCACCGGGGCCAACGACTACGAGCCGACCGCCGGGTCGGACATTGTCGTCATCACCGCCGGATTCCCCCGCAAGCCAGGCATGAGCCGCGACGATTTACTTCTCGCCAACTACGAGATCGTCAAGACCGCCGCCGAGAATGCGATGAAGCATTCCCCCAACGCGATTCTGATTCTGGTCACCAACCCGCTCGACGCCATGTGCTGGGCCGCTTGGAAGGTCACCGGACTGCCCAAGCACAAGATCATCGGGATGGCCGGCGTGCTCGATACCGCGCGCTTCCGGACCTTCCTCGGGGAAGCCCTGGGCGTTTCGGTTACCAATATTAATGCCCTCGTCCTGGGCGGCCATGGCGATACCATGGTGCCGATCACCCGTTTGACCAACGTCAGCGGCGTGCCGTTGAGCGAAATGTTGGACGCCGAAACGATCAACAAGATCGTCGAGCGGACGCAGAACGGCGGAGCCGAGATCGTCAAATACTTGAAAACCGGTTCGGCCTACTATGCTCCTTCGGCCGCGACGGTTGAAATGGTGGAAAGCATTCTGAAAGATCAGAAAAAAGTGTTGCCGGTTGCCGCACTGCTCGAAGGCGAGTACGGCGTCAACGGCGTGTTCTTCGGCGTGCCGGCCAAGTTGGGCGCCAACGGAATCGAGAAGATCTACGAAGTCCAACTCACCGACTCCGAAAACGAGCAGATTCAGAAGAGCGCCGGAGCGGTTCACGAACTCGTCGAAGTGCTGAAACAAAAGACCAGCTAACGGTCAGGAACTTTATTGCCGCCTGCGGGTTCGAGTTGTCTAACAACCCGCAGGCGTTTCTCGTATACTAGTTTTTCCCTATTTCACGGAGGCCCGACAAACACTATGGATCAAGGTACAGTACAAATCATCGCCGGTATTTTGGCGGTCGTCTGCATCGGAGTTATCATCATGCGGCGCAAAGCAGGCGCTGGTAAGCCGAAGGCGGATGAGAACGACTTCTAATGGCGCGAAAGAAGCAGGCGGCCCAGCCGCTGGCCCCCAGCATCGTTGAAAAATACGCTTGCTTCCGCTTGGCGGTCCGTCCGTCGGCGATCCATCGCTGGGGCGTGTTCGCTGAGGAATTGATTCCGAAGCGACGCAAAATTATGGAATACACCGGCGAGCGGTGCAGTCGCCGGGAAACCAAACGTCGCGTGTTTGAGCGTGAATTCAACTATATGTTCACGCTCAACAGCTACTGGTGTATCGATGGCTCGACCGGCGGCAGCGGAGCCGAATACGTCAACCACTGCTGCGAACCGAATATCGAGGCGCGGATCGTGAAGGAACACATTCTTTACTTGAGTTTGCGCGACATCGAGCCCGGCGAAGAGCTCACCATCGACTACCGATTCGGCAAAGACGTTGAGATCGTGTTGTGCGGCTGCGGGGCGGCGAAGTGCCGCGGCACCATTAATCTCTTGGAGTAGCCCTCGGTTCCTCCCGATCAATCACCTCTTTGGGCTCCGGAGTGCGACCTTGGTCGCCAGTGTCGACAATCCAACGGTCCAGCGCGGCGGAAAGCTTGGCCACGGTACCTTTGTGCTTCGGCTCCAACGCGAGATTCTTCACTTCGTGCGGATCCGCCTGGTGGTCATAAAGTTCCACTTCGGGCTTACGCGGAGCCATCCATTGGCTCTGCACGGCGTTCAGTTTCCCCGCCGCATGCAGGTCCTTGATCACCTGCTGCGTCGGATAGCTCTTCGTGATGTAGTCGTTGAACTGCGTATACGGCTTCTCCGGCATGAAATTCCGAATCAGCTTATAGCGGCTATCCCGGACGGCCCGAATCCGATCCACCGTCATATCGCAGCGATCCCGCGCCGTAAAGATTTGCGTCCGCGGTTTCGCCTTGCCAAATAAGTCCTGACCGTGCATCAGGGCCGGTGGCGCAATCCCGGCCATCGCCAGACTGGTCGCGGTGATATCGAGCGAGATCGTCGGATCATTGCGGACCGCTCCGGCTTTCACATGCCCCGGCCAACGGACGAGCAGCGGAACATGCGTTCCCGCGTCATAGAGCCACTGCTTGCCGCGCAACAAACAACGGCCGTTGTCGCCGAACACGAAAATCGCCGTGTTTTCCAGCAAGCCGTCCTCTTTCAACAAATCCATCGCCGCGCCCACTTGGGTATCCCAGTAGTTCACCGCGTCCAGGTAGTTGGCCACCTCATCGCGCACCACCGGATGGTCCGGATAGTAGGGCGGAAGTTCCACCTTCGCTGGATCGATCAACCTCTTCTGGGCCCGGGCGGCGGGCCAGATCGGACCCTTATGCGGGGCCGTGAAATTGAGCTGGGCGTAAAACGGCTGGCCCTTGGCCCGCTGCCTCCAATGGGTCCCGTCGAAAGGCTTATCCGCGCCGAAATTAAAGTCGGTCTTGCCCGGCACCTTGATGCCTGGGGCTAGCTCCTTCACGTTGGCCGTGAAGTACCCGGCCTCCTTCATGCGATGAGAAATCAGCTTCACCCCGTCCGGCAACCGATACCCGTCCTGCCGATGGCTGCGGTGATTGTGCGCCCCAATCGTCGTTTGGTAGACCCCGGTGTTCCAGCCCGAACGGCTCGGCGAACAGACCGGCGCGGTGGTAAAGCAATGGGTGAAACGGGTACCTTCCGCCGCGATCCGATCGGCGTTGGGGGTGTGGACCAGCGGGTGGCCATAGCAGCCGAGTTGGGGGCCGAGATCGTCGCCCAGGATCCACAAAATATTAGGCCGATCGTTCCGATTCTGGGCACGTAGGTTCAGGAAGGGAGCGGCCAGCGTCAGGGCGGTGCGGCGCGAAATGGGCATAAAAATTAATCGTCCTCTGTCTCTTCGTCCGTCATCGGCTGGCTGGCTCTGGCCGGCCCGGCGTACCCCGGAAAGGTCAATCCTTCCCAGGCTTCCAGTTCGAGCAGACGGTTATATTTGGCTAGCCGTTCGGAGCGGGTGATGGATCCGATCTTGATCTGGCCCGCCCCGGAGGCGACCGCCAGATCGGCCAGGAACGAGTCCTCGGTCTCTCCGCTACGGGCCGAAACCACCGCGGAATAGCCGATCTCGCGGGCGAGCGCGCAGACATCGAGCGTCTCGGTCAGCGTGCCGATCTGGTTCATTTTGACGAGCACCGCGTTGGCGGTTTTTCGCTTGACGCCTTCGCGCAGGCGGGCCGCGTTGGTCGTGAAAAGGTCATCGCCGACCAGTTGAATGGCTCCAAGGCGCTCGGTCAATTCCGCCCAGCCGTCCCAGTCGTCCTCGGCTAAGCCGTCTTCAATCGAGATCACCGGGAAACTGGAACACCAGCGGGCGAGCATGTCCACCATCTGGCTGCTGCTCAACTCCCGCCCTTCGCTTTCCAGGTGATACTTGCCATCTTTATAGAAGTGGGTCGCGGCGACGTCAAGGGCGATCGAGACCTGTTCACCGGGTAGATAGCCGGCCTCGCCAATGGCGATGGTGAGCAGGAACAACGCCTCCTCGTTTGAAGGCAGTCGCGGCCCCCACCCGCCCTCGTCGGCGACCCCGGTCAGGGTGTAGCCGCTCCGGCGGAGAATATCGCCGGCGGTTGTATGGATGCGCACCGAGGCTTCCAGGGCGTCGGCCATCGTCGAAAAGCCGTGCGGCACGATCAGGAAATCCTGGCACTCCAAATTGCCACCCGCATGCAGTCCACCGGACAGGATGTTGATCATCGGCACCGGCAGCACCGGGGTGCCAGTCGAGAGCGTGCGGAACAGCGGTTCGCGGCGGGCGACCGAAACGGCGCGCGCCACGGCGCAGGAGATGCCCAGGGTCGCGTTGGCGCCGTAGCGGGATTTGTTCGGGGTGCCGTCGATTTCGATCAGCCGGGCGTCGAGCGCTCGCTGATCCTCGGCCGGAAGATTCTGCAGCGCCGGCAGAAAAATGGCGGCCACATCGCGGGCCACGTCGCGGACCCCTTTGCCGTCAAAACGGGGGCTGCCGTCACGCCGTTCGTGCGCTTCGTGGGTGCCGGTGCTGGCGCCGGACGGCACTTGGGCCGAGGCGCGCGTGCCATCGCTCAGCCAGGCTTCGACGGCCAAAGTAGGGCGACCCCGGGAATCCAGGATCTCCAGGGCACGCAGGTTTTGTAGGGTCAGGCTCATCGGCTCCACACGTCGAGTATTTCCGCTGGCGGATTTTCAAGGATATCGCGAGCCAGGGCCCGCGCGATGGGTTTCTGTTCGGCGCTCAGGTACTCCGCCGGGGATTTCCCGTCCACGCGCGCGAGCAGCAGGCAACCGAGATGGGTCCTTACCCCCTCCGGCACCACCACTCCCCGCGCACCCTCCCAGAACGCCTCGGCCACCGCCCGGTAGCGGCTTTTCCACTGCGGCAGATGAATGGACTTAAGCAACAGGTGGTTGAGCAGGAACGCGGCGTCGAAAGCGGGGTCGCCGAAATGAACCACTTCGTAGTCGATGATCATCGGTCGGCCTGCGGAAACCAGAATATTCTTGGGCGACCAGTCTCCGTGGACGAGACTGACGGCGTCGGTACGGCAGCGTTCGATCGAACGAGCGAAATGGGGGGCAAGGTCGGGGTGCTGCTGCGCGGTGTAGCGATAGTAGGGGTCGAGCCGCAACTCGTCGAAAACCCGCTGATCCCCGTAGCGTTCCCGCCAACTGTCCCCTCCCGTCGCCCGCACTTGCTGGGCGAACAGAGCCCCGACCGCTGCGCCGATTCCGGGTTCAATTTCCCCGGCGAGCAGCAGGGTCTTCCAGTCGGCGGCCTCCGGCGGGGCTGCTTCCATCGCGTAAATGTAGTTGTCTTCATCGACGAAGAAGACGGCGACGGCGGCCCCGGGTGGCAGGCAGGCGGCGATGTCGATGAGCGCGCGGGCCTCCCGCAGAGTCCGCGCCGGGTCTGAGTGCCAGGGCGCGGCCACGTTGAGTCGTTCGAGCGCCTGTTTCAGGACGATCCGACCACAGGCCGTTTCGGCCAGGAGAACGGTGTTCGACACCCCTCCCCCCAGCGGACGCACCGAGCCGGTTACCGGGAAGCCCCGGCTGTTCAGGTAGGCACTGGCGTTGCTCGGGTTGAGGAGAAGCAACCGTCAGGATATCAGTTACCCGCGGGAGAATGCCCTGAAAATCCCGGTCAGGCTGCCCGAAAAGACGCCGCTCGTCGCCGATTTCTTTGCTGGGCTATCCTGCTCCTTGCCGGTTTTGCCGAGGAGGTTCTGCGATAGGGCCAGGGCGCTTTTGCCAAAAGGCGTGGACGTCGGGATCACCTTGCCGTCGAGCAACGCCCGCTGCACGGTTTCATAGTCACTCGGCAGCAAGTGATAGACATCCGTACGCAGGGCCATCTCAATCATCTCTTTCGTCAGGCCGGCCTCTTTGTTGAAGCGGTTGATGACGAGTTTCATCTTGTGCTTCTGCACGCCAGCGCCTTCCAGATACTGCAATCCGCGAGAGGTCGCCTGCAGGGCGGGAAGTTCGTTGGTCGACACGATCAGCACTTCGTCGGCGGCCTTGGCGATCGAAACCGTCCAATCGCCATAGATTGACCCGACGTCGATGATCACATGCTCGTACAGGCGACGGGCGAACTCAATCACCGGCAGGGCCGATTGGAGCCCGTGAATACTATCCACCGGATTGTCCGGGGGAAGGAGTACGTCCACGCCCTGGCTCTGGGTGACGAGGCCCTTCCAAAGATCGGCGTCCAGGCTGGAGGCGTGCTGGAGAGCGTCCATAAAGCTGTAGGTGGATTTCAGCTTCAGAAGAAACGAGATCGTACCGGTAAGAGGGTCGAGGTCGGCGAGGAGCACCCGTCCACCGCTGATCTTCTTATGGTGGACCGCTAAATTCGAGGCAAGCGTCGTGGCACCGCAGGCACCTTTCGCCGGGATGATCGCCGTCACCCGCCCGCGTTCGGAGCTCAGTGAAGGATGCAGGCGGCTCAGCTTTTCGAGCACCTGCTGTAACTGTTCCTGACTGAACGGCCGGGTCAGGAACTCCTGCGCACCTTGGCGCAGGCATTGCAGGATCAGGTTCGGATCCGCTTCTTCGACCAGAACCACGATTTGGAGATTGGCCTTCAGACCAACCAGCGCGGCAATCGTTGTCAGCGCCTGTTGGTGATCACTCGACACATCGAGGAAGCAGAGGTTGGCCGAGCTGTTCATCGGCAGATCGGAGATGTTTTTAGTCGAGGGATAGCCGCCCAACTCAACGAGTGACGCATCGGCCATTTCGTTCGAGATCAGAGGTAGTAGCTCGGCTACGTACTTCCGGCTGGGGCTGATTACGATTACTTGCCAGTTGTCCTTGGGCAAACGCCATTCACCTTTAAGGATTGATCGGCGGAATCCAGCAAAAGCATGAGGCCAAATTGATCGATCGACACGCCTTTTTGAACTAATACCCGCTCCTTGGCGGTCGATATGCCCCTTCAAGAGGAGTAATCCCCGCCAGTGGGGTAAGAATATGGAACAGAATCTAATCAAGAAGACCGTCCTGCTTTGCGAGACGCAACCGGTGACCGCCGAAGGTGTTCGCGCCCTGTTGGCCAGTTGCGAGGATCTCGAATACATCGGCCGCACCGAAACGCTTGCGGGCGTTAGCGAGATCGTCCGACAACAGCGTCCGAACGTCGTCCTCATCGATAAGTCCCTGGGAATTCAATCGGTTCTCGAATGGCTCGCCAACGCCAAGGCGACGCTTCCGCTCCATACGGAGGTGATCGTGTGGGGTGTTTCGATTACCGAAGTCGAGTCGCTTCGGTTTCTCCAGACCGGGGCGCGCGGCATTTTGCGCAAGACCTCGGACGCCGAAACCGTGATCGCCTGCCTTCGTTCGGTCTCGAACGGAAACAGTTGGATGGCGGATTCTGTTTTCCGGGACGGGGGTCGCCAGGAGCGCTATGCGCGCAGTGAACTGACTCCGCGGGAGCATCAAGTGATGGAGCTTGTGGAGCAGGGAATGAAGAACAAGGAGATCGCGCGGGAACTCGGGATCCGTCCCGGGACCGTCAAAATCCACCTGAAACACATTTTCGAAAAGACGGGTGTTCGCGGCCGCTACGGTTTGGCCCTTTCGGTGATGCGCCAACGCGGAGAGACCGAACTCGCCAAAGCGTCCTAATCACGGCTCGGTTCGCAACCTGGACTCGCCTCCGAACGTCGCTACGGGCGTTCGGATTCGGGGAGTGCGAGCGTCGCTCGGTTCCCGGTCCAGGTTAACCGTTCGCAACCTCGTTCCGCTCTGTTTAGAATCATAAGAGGTATGCCGACAGTTCGCTGCTTCTTCGTCGCGCTCATGCTCGCTGCTGGCTTGGTCGCGCAGTCGGGCGTCGGCCCGCCTCCGCCGAAGTCATTTATGGGGAGGCCTATCACGGTTGTCGTGCCGAAACTCGATGCCGACGGTTTTTACCCGCTGGGACCAGCCTCGATCTGCGTGGAAGGCGCGCCACTCCGGCAGTGCTACACCGCTCCGGAGGACTTCGGAAGGTTTCCGAAAGTCGAATTGGTGCAACTTGACAAGGAGACCCTGGCGCTCCTCTTTTCGGCCGCCAGCGGGGGAGTGAGTGGTTGGGAGATTCACTATGCCCTTCTGCGGCCCGGCTCAGGCAAGGAGCTTGAGAATATCTTTCCGTACTCCCTCTCCGTCTCGAACCAAAGCCAAAATCGCTTTCTCGACGGCCCGGGGATTTCTGAATCGCCGATCTTCGTGACTGCGGGATTCGTCTCGGGATTCGACGAGAGCCACTATGGCAACCACCGCTTTGTGATCTCTACTTATGCGATCAGGTATTCGCTTGAACAGGCGTCCCGCCAGTACTCTCTCGAGGACCGCTTCATGACGATACGAAAGTACGACGTACTTGCCGACAACGACGTGATCGCCGCAGAAAAGCTAGAGATACTCGCCCGGCTAAATCGGGTCTTCGCCGAACGCCCCAAGTGAACCGATCGGCGGGGGACCCCACCCGTGCCCACCGAAACCTTCGTTCTCGAAGGCAGCAACCGCTGGTCGCGCACGGTGTCGATCGTGTGTATGTTTAGATAGAATAGTACACATCCATGCGAACCAACATCGTAATCGACGACCAGTTGATGCAAGACACGCTCCGCGTCACCGGCCTCAAGACCAAGCGCGAAGCAGTCGACGAAGCCCTTCGGACGTTACTGCGCCTCAAGACGCAGGAGAAAATTCGTAGTCTCCGCGGCAAACTCGATTGGCAAGGTGACCTGAACGCGATGAGGACCGACAGTTGATTCTCGTTGATTCCAACGTCTGGATCGACTATTTTCGGGGGACGGCCAACCCCCAAACGGACAAGCTCGACCTTTTGCTCGGTCGCGAGCCCTTGGCCATCGGCGACCTGATCCTCACTGAAGTTCTCCAGGGCTTCGATCACGATCGCGACTTCCGTCAAGCCCGCGAGATGCTCACTTCGCTGACGGTCGTCGAACTCGGCGGGCAGGAAATCGCCATCCAGGCCGCCAAGAACTTTCGAACCCTACGGAAGCTAGGCATAACGGTTCGCAAAACCATCGACGTCCTGATTGCCACCCGCTGTATTGAGAGCGGCTACGAACTCCTCCACAACGACCGCGATTTCGACGCCTTCCAACGGCATCTCGGTCTTCGATCAAAATAACTACAATCGTAGCAAACAAAAATCACAAGCAATTGAAAATTATATTTGCCGTCTTATCAATAGCTTGAAAAAATGGTCCCCTGAACACCCCCCTCCCGCAGCGTAAATTCCAAACAGATCTACCCGTCGCGCCTACCCCATCGGCCCGTCGGGTTTTTCATTTTTTGCACCCGGGAGATACGACCATGATCCACACGCCCTATGACCAGATGACGCCCGAACAGAAGCTCGCCTTCGAAGCCGAAGCCCGCGCCCACATGCCGCCCCCCATCGACCTGGCCCGCTATGGCCTCTACATCAGCAACCCGAAGGGCTCCACCGGACCCCGCACCGCGGAAGGCAAAGCCCGCGCCAGCAAAAACCGCCTCGCCCACGGCCTCTGTTCCACCGCCCTCCTCCTCGATAGCGAATCACCCACCGAGTTCGAGGAGCTAAAGGCCGGCATCATCGCCGCCTACGCCCCGGCCAATCCCGTTGAAACGCTCCTCACCGACCAACTCGTCGAAGCCGAATGGCGCCTGCTCCGCGCTCGCCGCGTCGAAGCCAAAACGCTCAACACCCTCGACCAGGAGAACGAAGACCTCGCCGAAGCCTTCTGGAACACGGACTACTCCGTCGTCTGGGAACGCCTCCAGCGCTACGTCACCACCGCCGAACGCAGCCATCAACGCGCTCTCAAAAACCTGCTCAACGCCCGGAAGAACCGTCCCGAGGTCGTACCCCCGCCCCCGGCCGTCGAAAAAGCGAAACCAGTTCTGGTGGTCGTCAAGCCGGAACCGGTTCCCCCGCCCACCGAGTTCGAATCGCAAAAACCGCTCACGATGGCCGCCGGCGCGACGGCGTTCACCCCGCGCTGCTGACCCACTTCGAATCGCAAAATCGCCCCGCCGCCCCGAAACCGCTTCAGCCTACCGCAAAGGCTGCACAATAATCTCAGACATCCGGCAAGCCTGCCGCACCACGTCCGCCGAGCACGCCCGAGCTTTCAGGTCCTTGGTCAGGCACACCCGGACTTCGTTCAGAAATTTGCCGTTGCAGCCCACCGACACCGCATCCGCCGGCATCCCCGGATTCGCGGCCAAAAACTCGTTCTTGATCACCGCCGGAGCCACTGTCCGCGCTTTCTTCGGGCTCTGCATCGCCGTCGGAATCTTCAGCGCCCGAAAGGCGCGCCGCGCCCGGTCGAAATACTGGTCCGCACTCCCGCCGGCGCAGACCCCATGCTTGCTCCACTCGTGCCGAATCAGCCCCGGGCTCGGCATAATGTCCAGGGTCTTATCAATCACCGGCTTCGGCAGCGTCTCGTTCGTTTCGCAAAACTGCGGCCAACTCCGCTCGTACTGCGGCCATAGCCCGTGCACAATGAAGTCGTACTGCCGCGTTCCCCCGCACTGCATGCGGTCTCGCTCGCCCGCCGGAGTCGAACAATGCTGCGGCGACCACGACAAGCTCAGCAGGTAAAAGTCGAACTTACCGGCCTCCCCGCGCGGGTTGTCCCGCCGCTGTCCCCACGCCGAAACCGTCAAAAGAAACACAACCAAAGCCAATCGCATAGCCATACCAACATACAATAGCCCTGTGGACGAAGCCCACCTCATTTCCAAAATCGAAAAGAGCCTCGCCCGCCGCGGACTCTCCACCGGCAACGGCATCGTCACCGGCATCGGCGACGATTGCGCCATCTTTCGCCCCAAATCCGGCGACGATCTCCTCTTCACGACCGACCAAATGCACCTCGATCGCCACTTCACGGCGACCACCAAAGCCAGCCAGGTCGGCCACACCGCCCTCGCTCGCTCCCTCTCTGACATCGCCGCCATGGGCGGCCGCCCCCTCTTCGCCCTCGTTGCCCTTGCCGCAGCCGACCCCGTCTGGATCGACGGCTTCTACGCCGGCTTCCTCCCCCTCGCCCAACGCCACGGCGTCATCCTCGCCGGTGGCGACCTCTCCGCCACGTCCACGCCCTCTTGCGACGTCATGGTCTGCGGCAGCGTCCCCCGCGGCCAGGCCCTCCTGCGTTCAAAAGCCCGCCTCGGCGACACCATCTACGTCTCCGGCCCCCTCGGTGCCGCCGCCCTCGCGCTCGAACGCGGCAAGCCCCGCCTTCCCCAGCCCCAACTCGCCCTCGGCCGCACGCTCTATGCCCAAGGCGTCCGCTGCGCCATGGACCTCTCTGACGGCCTCTCCACCGACCTCCGCCGCCTCTGCCTCGCCAGCGGGGTCTCGGCGCGCCTCACGGCCGTCCCCAGGGCCAAAGGAGCCCGTGTGGCGCACGCTCTCCATGGCGGCGAGGACTACCACCTCCTCTTCACCTCCCGAAAACACATCCCCGGCACAATTCCCATCGGCGCAATCGTCCAATCCCATCCCGACTGCGTCTCCTTTCAAGGCACCCCCCTCCCGCCCCTCGGCTGGGACCACTACCATGAACCCCGTTCTTGATCTCATCGAATCCTTCCGCCGCTCCCAGGTGATGTTCACCGCCGTCCACCTCGGCGTCTTCGATCTCCTGTCGACCGGCCATACCGCCGCCGCCGTCGCCAACCGCATCGCCGCCGACCTGCGCGCCACCGAACTCCTGCTCGACGCCTGCGTCAATCTCGGGCTGCTCACGAAAGCCGATGGGCGCTACCGCAACTCGCCCGACGCCCAGCGCTACTGTACCCGGTCCAGCCCAGAAACCCTCGCCGGGTATATCCTCTACTCCCGCGACGTCCTCTGGCACCTTTGGGCCAACCTCCCGGACGCCGTCCGCGAAGGCTCCCACCGTTGGTCCCAAACGTTCCAAGTCGATTCCTCCGCCGACATCTTCCGCCACTTCTTCCGCACCCCCGAATCGCTCCAGACCTTTCAGCAAGGCATGCACGGCTTCGGCCTTCTCTCCTCGCCACAAGTCGTAGCCGCCTTTGACCTAACCCCCTTCACCCACCTCTGCGACCTCGGCGGCGGCACCGGCCATCTCCCCGCCGCCGCCATCGCTCGTTGGCCGCATCTCCAGGTCAGCAACTTTGACCTCCCCGTGGTCGTAGACGCCTATCCCCAGTACGGCATCCCCGGCGACTTCTTCACCGATCCGCTACCCCCCGCCGACCTCTACGCCCTCGGCCGCATCCTCCACGATTGGTCAACGCCGAAGGTCGAACTCCTCCTCGCTAAGATCCACGCCGCTCTGCCCCCGCACGGCGGCCTCCTCATCGCCGAAGCCCTCCTCGACGACGATCACACCGGCCCCCGCCCGGCCCTGCTGCAGTCGCTCAACATGCTCACCTGTACCGAAGGCCGCGAGCGCTCCTTCCCCGAGTATCAAGCCCTGCTTACCGCGGCGGGCTTCACCCAGGTCACCGCCCATCGAACCGGAGCTCCCCTCGATGCGATCCTCGCTCGTAAGTAGCCTCTTCGCCCTGCCCCTGCTCGCGCAGTCCGACCTTCTCGACCGCGCCTCCGCCCTACCCCCCGAACTCTACGCCGACGTCGTCCTTCGCCTCGCCGAAGCCGACAAGCTCAAGGTCAAGGACCCCGAGCAACTCCTCGAACGCATCTTCCTCCTCGCCTCGCAAGTCAAGTTCGACGTCCAGCCCGATAACAACGAAGACGTCGGGACCTACAGCGACTCACTCCCCGGCGTCATCGCCGCCTCCGGTCTCTTCAAGCTGGATCGCCTCTCCATTCAGGTCCGAGCCGCCGTCGAGCTCAAATCCGCCAAGCTCTTTCGAGAGATCAACCCCGCGCCCCCGCTGCAAACGTGCGACGATCCCTTCTCCTATCGGCCCGACATCTACTACCAAAACCTCCCCCGCTTCCCTGCAGCCGCCCCCGATGCCTTCCGCCGCATCACCACCTCCTCGCAAGTCGGGCCCGCCCTTGGCGTAATCTCCCAGTTGCCCCACCCCAACGAACTCGCCGTCTTTCTCGCCGGTGCCCTCCCCGAGATCCACGACAATTGGCGCGCGTTCTCGCCGACCCCCTTCAGCATCGCCAAAGAGCTTCCTGCGCACCGCCATCTCCTGCCTGCCTGGCGCGCCTGGTTCACCGCCCATCTAAACGGCCGCCGCTGCTCCCCGTCCCGCCAAATCGCTTCGCACGAAACGGCCATCGAGTTCTTCAACAAACTCTCCGATACCCCCATCGACCCCAAAGAGATGAAGCCCTCCGAAGTCGATAAGACGCCCCCCATGCCGATCTTCTGGGTCTCCGAAAAGGGCAAGCGGATCATGGCCCACTACAAGGAACTCCGCTTCGGCGGCACGGAACAGATCCTCCCGGAAGCCGAACGCCGCAAGCCCGAATGGGAAGCTCGCCTTCGCGCCTTCCTTACCGAACTCTCCGAGTGGAAGCACGACGATGACGAAACACCCCGTTCCATTTTCCACCAACGAGCCATCATCCACCAAGCCCTCTTCGCCATCATTCCCCCCAACCCCCTCCATCGCAAAGTCACCACCGAGTACGTCACCTTCCTCGCCCTCTCTCCCATGCGAACCGAGCACCCCACCGAATGGCTCACCTACGTCCACCGTCTCCTCCGCGAATCCAAAGTCGCCCCCGAAGAAATCCGCCGCGCCGGTGACCACACCCTCAACGTCCTCCTCGACGTCGAACAACTCGCCCCCCGCTGGAGATAAACTAGCGGTTTACATGTCTATCGAGAAACTCAACTTCCGCGGCTGGCCCAACTCCTACCGGCTATCCAACGGCATCGTCGACCTGATCGTCACCAGTGACGTCGGCCCCCGCGTCATCCACTTCGGCTTCACCGGCGGCCCCAACTTCTTCAAGGAATTCGACGAGATGATGGGCTCTTCCGGCGAAGCCCAGTGGATGATCCGCGGCGGCCACCGCCTCTGGAAAGGCCCCGAAGATCGCCTCGCCACCTACGCCCTCGACAACGGTCCCGTCGAGATCGTAACCAACGAACTGTCCATCCTCGCCCTCCAGCCCGTCGAACGCGAAACCGGCCTCCGCAAGTCCATCCACCTCACCCTCTCGCCAGATTCGTCCTCGGTCGAAGTCCTCCACCGCATCGAGAACACCAACACCCTCCCCGTCGAACTCGCCGCCTGGACCCCCACCGTCATGGCCCCCGGTGGTGTCGGCATCACTGGCTGGCCCCCGCGCGGCACTCACCCCGAAATGCTCGAACCGACCAACCCCATCATCATGTGGGCCTTCACGGACCTCAGCGACCCCCGCTGGAAGTTCACGAAGAAATACCTCCTGCTCCGCCAGGATCCCGCCAATCCCGTCCCCCAAAAGCTCGGCCACTTCAACGACCACACCTGGGGCGCTTACAGCCTCCACGGCGGCCTCTTCCTGAAGCAATACTTCCCCGACGGCTTCGCCGAAGAGCACCCCGAATTCGGCGCCTCCTTCGAGATCTTCACAAACGGCGACTTCCTCGAACTCGAAACCATGGGCCCGCTGACCCAACTCGCTCACGGCGAAGCGCTCACCCACACGGAACTCTGGAGCCTCCATCCCGACGTTCCCCTCAGCGCCTTCACCGACGACGAACTCGACGCCCATCTCCTGCCGTTACTCGCATGATCAGCCGTCGAGCTCTCCTCGCCGCCCCCGCGTTGCTCACCGCCAAATCGAAGCAGCCCGATATCGTGGTCGTCCTCTGCGACGACCTCGGCTACGGCGATCTCGGCTGCTTCGGCCATCCGAACATCCTCACGCCGAACCTCGATAAGTTCGCGACCCAAGGTATCCGCTTCACCGATTGCGACGCCGCCGCCCCCGTCTGCTCGCCGTCGCGCTGCGGCCTGCTCACCGGCCGCACCCCCACCCGCCTCGGCGTCTACGATTGGATCCCCGAAGGCTCCGCCTATCATCTCCAGCGCTCCGAGCAGACCTTTGCCAAGCTGCTTCAGACGAGCGGCTACGCCACCGCTCACATCGGCAAGTGGCACTGCAACGGCCTCTTCAATTCGCCCGCCCAGCCGCAGCCGAACGACCACGGCTTCGACCATTGGGTCTCGACGCAAAACAACTCGCTCCCCACCCATCGCAACCCCGTCAACTTCGTTCGCAACGGGCAACCCGTCGGGCCGCTTACCGGCTTCTCCAGCCAGATCGTCGCCGATGAATCCATCGCTTGGCTCAAGTCCGTCCCAGCCTCGAAACCCGTCTGCCTCTTTACTTGCTTCCACTCGCCGCACGAGACCGTCGCGACGTCGGACGCCTTCACGGCCCAATACGGCTCTGCCACGCCCCGCGAACGCGCCGAGTACTTCGGCAACGTCGCCGAAATGGACCACCACTTCGGTCGCCTCATGGCCGCGCTCGAAGCGCAGGGCCGAGGCGACGCCCTCGTCTACTTCACGTCCGATAACGGCCCCGAAACGCTCCTCCGCTACCCCGGCTCCCATCGATCCTACGGAACCCCCGGCCCCTTCCGCGGCATGAAGCTATCGCTCTACGAAGGTGGCTACCGCGTCCCCGGCATTCTCCGCTGGTCCGGCCATGCCAAGGCCGGCGTCACGTCTTCGGAACCCATCTGCTGCGTCGACGTCCTGCCGACCCTCGTTGAAGCCGCCCATGCCAGCAAGCCCGTCAAGCCGCTTGACGGAGCCAGTATCCTGCCGATCCTCAAAGGCAAGCCGGTCAAACGCAACGTCCCCCTCCACTGGCACTACCTCAACTCCATGTACGATCCCAAAGCCTCCCTCCGCGATGGCCCGTGGAAAGTCGTCGGCATGTGGCCCGTCGGTGCTCCTTCCGTGCCAGTCGCCAGCTTCCGGCCGCCTCATCTCGAAATCGCCCGGCAGCAGTCGCTCACCCGCTTCGCGCTCTACCATCTCCCCACCGACCTCGGCGAAAAGACCGACCTCTCCGCCCAGAACCCCAAGCAGCTCTTGAAGCTCAAAACCCGACTGCTCGCGCTCCACAAGGAAGTCCTCTCCGTATGACCCGCCGAACCTTTCTCGCCGCCCTCGCCCCCGCTCCCCGTCCCAACGTCCTCTTCATCGGCGTCGACGATCTCAATACCTGCCTCAGTTGCTACGGCCATCCGCTCGTCAAAACGCCCAACATCGACCGCATCGCCAAAGCCGGGGTCCGCTTCGATAAAGCCTATACGCAGTACCCCTTCTGCAGCCCCTCCCGCACGTCCCTGATGACCGGCCTGTCGCCCGATGCGACCGGCGTCTACAACCTCGCCAAACATTTCCGCGAGTCCCGGCCCAACACCGTCACCCTGCCCCAACTCTTCCGCAACAACGGCTACTTCGCCGCCCGCATCGGCAAGATCTATCACTACGGCGTCCCCGGCGACATCGGCACCCCCGGCCTCGACGACGCGCCCTCCTGGGACTACACCTTCAACCCCATCGGTGTCGACAAGACCCAGGAAGAGCCGCTCCTGATCAACCACACCCCGGAGCGGAAGAACATCGGCAGCGCCATCACCCTGCACGCCTCCGACCGGCCCGACGAAGAACACACCGACGGCATCGGCGCCGCCCACGCCGTCAGCCTGCTCGAAAAGCACAAGGACAAACCCTTCTTCCTGGCGATGGGGTTCTACCGCCCTCACGTCCCCTGGATTGCCCCCAAGAAGTACTTCGACCTCTTCCCCGCGGATAAGATGGACCCCGTCTCCTTCGAAGCCGACGAGATGAAGATCGCCCCCCAGTGGGCCTACTTCACCAAGCCCGGCAATTGGGGCATGTCCCTCCAGCAACGGAAGGAAGCCCTGCAGGCCTACTACGCCTCCATCGCCTTCCTCGACGTCCAAGTCGGCAAAATCCTCAACGCGCTCGATCGGCTCAAGCTCACCGCCAACACCAACATCGTCTTCTGGTCCGACCACGGCTACCATCTCGGCGAACACGGCCAGTGGATGAAACAAGCCCTCTTTGAGCCGTCCACCCGGATCCCGCTGCTCTTCGCCGGCCCCGGCGTCTCCGCTCGAAATCGCGTCTGCCCGGCACCCGTTGAGATGCTCGATATCTATCCCACGCTCGCCGATCTCTGCGGTCTAAAGCCGCCGCCTGGCCTCCACGGCCGCAGCATGAAGCCGCTGCTCGAAAAGCCGCAAACCAAGTGGGACCACCCCGCCGTCAGCCAGGTGCAGCGTGGCAAAGTGATGGGCTACTCTATCCGCACCGAACGCTACCGCTATACGATGTGGAACAAGGGCACCGAGGGCGAAGAGTTCTACGACTACCAGACCGACCCGCGCGAGTTCAAGAACATCGCCGCCACCGCCCCACAAAAAGCAGCCCTGCGCCAACAGCTCGAAGCGATTCTTCAGGCTCGCGGAGCGTAGTAGCCCTTCCGAGCCCGTACGGTCAAATCCTTCCGCGTCTTCACCCGGACGTCCACCCGATGGAACAGCCCGTCTGCCTTCAGCGGTTCCGGGCGATACAACACGTTGTACTGGTGCCGCAGCTCGTTCGAAATGTTCTCAAACGACTGCGCCAGCTCCCGCGCTTGGAAAGGAAAAAACGGCATGCCGCCGGTCTCGGAAGCGAAGTACCGCAGCACCTTGTCGCCTTCCTGCTCAATCTTACTGTTGTTGGTCGAAATCGTATAGACCACCACATCAGCCTTCTGCGCCATCTCCAGCGCTTGGTCCCGCGTGTACCGGCTCGCGTTGTCGTCGCCGTCGCCGAGTACCACCATCGCCCGACGGAACTTGTGCCGCGGTTGGTCCTGCATCAGCTTGTCCCGGCAAGCGAAATAGATCGCCTCGTACAACGCCGTCCCGCCGCCCGGCCGCAGACTGCGAATCGCCTTCGCCAGCACTTCCGTGTTGCCGGTCAGATCCGCCACCAGCTCAGCGCCGGAGTCGTAGCTCACGACGACGGCCTTATCTTCCGGCCGCACCACCGAATTCACAAATTCGACCGCCGCTTCCTGCTGGAACTTGAACCGGTCCCGCACGCTGTTCGACGAATCGACCAGGATGCCCAGCCGCAGCGGCAGATCCGATTCGGCCACGAACTCCAGGATCTGCTGCTCTTTTTTCTCTTCCTTGATCTCGAAGTCGTCCTTCGTCAGGTTCGTCACGAATCGGCCTTTCTTGTCCGTCACCGCGAACAACATGTTCACGCGGGCCACGTCCAGCACGATGCGCGTCCGCTCGTCGGACGCCTGTTGCGCCGCCGCCGGAACTGCCGCCAACGAAGTAAGGAAAGTACGTCGATTCATAAACTGCCTGACTCGATTATAGCCGTCAACTCCGACGGCATCGGAGCTTCGACGGAAATCCGCTCCCCTGTCCCCGGGCTCCGAAACGCCAATCGCGCCGCGTGCAAAAAGAATCGGTCGGTCAATAGTTCCGTCCCGCGCGCCCCATACACGCGATCACCCAGAATCGGATGCCCCAACGACGACAGATGCACCCGGATCTGATGCGTCCTTCCGGTGCCGAGCTTCACCTCCAGCAGGCTGTGCTCGGTGAACCGGCGCAGCACCTTCCAGTCGGTCAACGCATGCCGTCCCGTTTCCAGGCGGCACGTCATCTTCGTCCGGTGCATCGGATCCCGCGTGATCGGCTTCTCCACCCGGCCGCTCTCGGCCTTCGGCAACCCTTGCACCATCGCCAGGTAGATCTTGTCCACCTCGCGGCTGGCGAACTGCTCGCTCAGCGAACGGTGCGCCGCGTCCGTCCGCGCGACAACCAACACCCCGCTCGTCTCCTTGTCGAGGCGATGGACAATGCCGGGCCGCTCATCGCCGCCCTCGGTCGAAAGCGTCCCGAAGTGGTGGAGCAAAGCGTTCACGAGCGTTCCCGAATGCTGCCCCGCTCCGGCGTGGACCACCACCCCGGCCGCCTTGTTCACGACGACGACGTCGTCGTCCTGATACAGCACGTCAAGCGGCAGATCCTCCGCCTCCGCCCGCAGTGGCGGTCGGTGCATCGGCTCCACCGCAATCGTCTCCCCGCCCTTCAGCGAAAGCGAGGCCTTCGGGACCGTCCCCCCGACAAGAACCCGTCCGGCCTTGATCCACTCCTGCACCCGCGACCGGCTAAACTCCGGCAGCTTCTCCTGCAAGTAGTGATCGAGCCGTTGGCCCTTCTCGGTATCATCGACATGAAACTCCACCTGTCCAGTATCCTGTGAAGATGATCCGCAGCGCGATAGTTCCTGTAGCCGGCCACGGCACCCGCCTTCTTCCCGCGACTAAGTCACAGCCGAAAGAGATGCTCCCCGTCGCGCGCAAGCCCATCGTGCAATACGTCGCCGAAGAGCTCGTCTCCAACGGCATCGAGAATATCTGCTTCATCACCGGGCGCAGCAAGACCTCCATCGAAGACCACTTCGACTCCGATCCCGAACTCACCCGCGTCCTTACGGAAGGCAAGAAGCAGGACCTACTCGACGAACTCAAGTTCGAGGAGCTCGCCGCCAAGTTCTACTACACCCGCCAACGCGTCCAACGTGGCCTCGGCGACGCCATCCTTTGCGGCGAGAATTTCGCGGGCGAATCGCCCTTCCTCGTTGCTCTCGGTGACTCGATCCTCGGCATCAACGGCCTCTCCCGCAGCGTCGCCCGCATGTCGGAGCTGTTCGTCGAACTGCGCGCTACTTGCATCATTGCCGTCGAGGAGGTGCCCGAAGACGAGGTCCACCACTACGGCATCATCGACCCCGGCGAAGGCGAAGGCGATTGGACGCGCATCCGCAACATTGTCGAAAAGCCTTCGAAGGACTCCGCCCCGAGCCGTTACGCCGTCGCTGGTCGCTACGCCTTTTCGCCCATCATCTTCGACATGATCCGCCGGGTGCTCCCCGATAAGCGCGGCGAGATCCAACTGACGAACGCCATCCAGCTCCTGTGCGAAGAAGGCAAGCGCGTCGTCGCTTTGAAGCTGCCGCCGCAGGACAAGCGCTACGACATCGGCAACTTTCCCAGCTATTTTGAAACGTTCGTCGAGTTCGCCCTCGCCGATCCGCTCTACGGCGCCGATTTCCGGGTCACTCTGGAAAGGCTGCTCGGCCGCAAATGATCAGCCCGCGCGTCCTGTTCCTGCTGCTGTTCGCAGTGGTGCTGGTCGTGCGTCTGGGGCATCAGTCTATCGTCTGGGTGGAGGAAGGTTACCCCGCGGCCGCCGCTTTGGCCATCCGCCAAGGCGCTTGGCTCTATCGCGACATCTGGTTCGATAAGCCGCCCGGCAGCGCGTTCCTCTATCTGCTCTGGGGCGCGCAAACGGGTTGGGTGCTCCGCCTCGCCGGAGCGCTCTACATCACCCTCGCCAGCTACACCGCTTATCGATTCGCTCATTCCGAGTGGGGCCGACGCGAAGGTTTTCTCGCCGCAGGGCTGCTGGCGTTCTATCTCACGTTCACGGTCCCCAGCGCCGCCCTCGTGCTGGGCCCGGACATGCTGCTGATTGTGCCGCATCTGATGGCGGTGCATTACGCGTGGCGCGGCCGGCCACTGCTCAGCGGCCTGTGGTGCGGAGCAGGACTGCTCGTGAATACCAAAGCGATGTTCATCGCCGCCGTCTGCGCCTTCTGGCTCTATCGCCATCTGCCTGCGTTCGGCCTCGCGGTGTTGGCTCCGCAGCTCGTGCTGCTGCCGGTTGCGCGGGAGTATTGGCAACAGGTTTGGATCTGGGGGATGGCCTACTCGCGGGACACATTCGTGCTCCAGCCCCTGCGCGAAGGCCTGCTCCGCACCGCCAACTGGCTCGGCTTCCAATCGGCTGCTGTGGTTGCCGCCGGCTGGTTCCTACGTCAAGGTCCGGGTCGCCGCCGCTGGCTGCTCTGGCTGGCGATCTCGTTCGTCGCGGTCGCGGCCGGGCTCCGCTTCTTCCCCCGCTACTATTTTCACGTTCTCCCCATCGTGGTCCTGCTGGCGAGCCGCGGCCTCGTGCTGCTGCCCCGGCGCTGGGCCTACGCCGCGCTGCTCCTGTTGTTGATCCCGTTCGTCCGCTTCGGCCCCCGCTACTACTGGCACGAGAACTGGGCCGACCTCGCCATGGAGCGGGACAGCCATCAGGTGGCCGCTCGTCTGGTTGGTTGCCGGAGCCTTTTCGTTTGGGGCTATCGCCCGGACATCTACGCCATCTCCGGCTGCCCACCCGGCTCGCCGTATCTCGATTCGCAACCGGTCACCGGCGTGATGGCCGACCGTCATCTCACCTCATCGACCCCCAGCGTCCCCGGCGACCGTCGCCGCCTCATCGAGAGCCTGCCCCACTACATCGTCGATGGCCTCGGCCCCTACAACCCCGAACTCGCCATCACCCGCTACCCGGACTTGGCGACGTGGCTCGGCCAGTACGAGGAGATCGGCCGGACACCGGGAGCGGTGATCTATCGGCGCGTCGCCAGATAGTAATGGTTCTCGCCCTCATCCAGCCGAAACCCGTCCAGTTCGAACCCGGCCGCTTCCAACTCCCGCGCGTACTCGTCCAGCCCTAACGAAGCGGACTCCAGGCCGGTCATCTATCACTTCCCGCTGGGTCGCCGGAGCAAGCAGGAACAATAGTCCCCAGGCCACGACCGCCTGGAATTGGGGGGTCAAAGAAACTCGACTGTTCTACCGTCGACCACTCCGCTTTCGCGTCCGGGAATCGAACCCGAAATGCCGCGATCGGATCGCCGCAGCCGCAACCCAAATCGAGGACCGCCGCTCTGTCGGGTAGCTCGGCGGCCCACTCGGCTACGGTCGACTCTCCGATGCGGCGGGTCGGGCGGGACGCGATGTACTCCGCCGCAATTGCTTCGTAACCGTTAGCCCCGTCCATCGAGCTGCCATTGCGTAAAAGGGGACCGGGCGCCCTCCACGTTCACATTCAGTACGTAAGGCACCGCCGAAGCAAACGCCCGCGCCATCGCCGGCCCCACTTGGCTCAGCTTCGTGATGTTCTCCCCGCCGCAGCCGAAGCCCTTGGCGATCTGGTCGTACCTCGTCCGCCGCAGTTCGCACGCCACCGTCGTTCCCAGCAGTTGGCCCTGCAACTCACGCTCGAGTCCCCAGCCGCCGTCGTTGCCCACCACGATCACGATCGGTAGCTTGTAACGCACCGCCGTATCGAGTTCGGCGAGGTAGAAGCCGAACGAGCCGTCGCCGGTCACCATCAACACCGGCTGCTCCGGCCGGTTCATCTGCAGCGCAATGGCGTTCGGCAGGGCCGCGCCGATCGTCGCCATCGGCCCGAGCCGCAGCCATCCGCCGGGATGCCGCGCCGGCATCATGCATCGACCCCAGTGCACGAAGTCGCCCCCGTCCCAGGAAATCAGAGGGTCTGTTGGCAGCGTCCGCCGCATCTCGGCGAAGAACGAGGCCGGGTGCATCATCCGGTCTCCGGCCCGCGCGACGGCCAACGCGTCGAGCTCGGCCGGCCACGCCGACGGCGCCACCCAGTCCGGTGCCTGCCACTTGCCGAGCTTCCCGTTCAGCGCCTCCAGCACCTGCCGCACATCGCCACACAGGCCCAGCGCCAATTCTCGATTCGCACCCAACTCGGGAGCATGGATATCCACCTGCACGAACTTCGCAGACGGCGAAAACAGCCGCGTCCCGCCCATGGCCAAGCGATAGTCAATGCGCTTGCCCAACACAAGCACCAGGTCCGCCTCGCGGAAGACTTCCGGCGCCACCTTGTTCAACGCCGGGTCCGCGTACCCGCGGCTGGGCATTAAGCCACGAGCCATCGTGACGTCGTAGTAGGGCAGCCCGGTTCGTTCAATAAACTCGCGCAGGGCAACGCCCGCATCGGCCCACCACAGCCCGCTGCCGCCGATTACCACCGGCCGCTTAGCGGCCTTTAGCAGCTTCAGCACGGGGCCGACGTCGGGCGCTCCGAGCATCGGGGCCACCCGCGGTACCGCGAGCTTTCCCGCGCCGCTGCCGCGGAAGCAGTCTACCGGAATCGTTAAATGCGCCACGCCCTTCCGGCCCGTCGACGCCTCGGCGTAGGCTTTGCCGAGGGCGAACGGAATCTGCGCGGCGGAGGTGACGGTGTGCGTCCACTTCGCCGCCGGTGCCGCCATGGCGGCTTGGTCGAGATCCTGGAACACGACCCGATGCCGCATCAGTTGCGCGGGCGCTCCGCTGACGGCGATCAACGGCGATCCGTTGGACTGGGCCGTGGCGAGGCCGGTCAAGGAGTTCGTGTGTCCGGGGCCGCCGGTGACGAGCGACAGCGCCGGGCGTCGCGTGCACCGGGCCCAGGCGTCGGCCGCGTGCACCACGGCCGCTTCGTGCCGCATGTGGACGATCTCCACGCCGCGGGCACCCGCCTGCGAAAGTAACTCGTTCAAGTGATCCCCGACCAGCGTAAAGATGCGGTCGATACCCAAAGTCTCCAGGCTATCGAGGAAGAGCCCGGCGCCATTATTCGTGTCTGCCATACTGAAAGTTTGTCATGTCGAACATCCTAGTCACAGGCGGGGCCGGTTACATCGGCTCCCACACCGTTTATCAGTTAATGCAACGGGGCTACACCGTTACCGTTCTTGATGACCTTTCGACCGGCTTTCGCGATGCTGTTCCCGAAGGACACCTCCATATCTGCTCGCTGTTTGATACCGAGCAGGTGCGGCAAGTTCTCGTCCGCCAGAAGATCGAGGCGGTGGTCCATTTCGCTTCCTTCATCGCCGTGGGCGAGTCGACCAAAGAGCCGGAGAAGTACTTTACGAATAACGTGTCGGGCAGCATTTCGCTGTTCACGGCGATGGGTCAGGCTGGCGTCGATAAGTTGGTGTTCTCGTCGACCGCGGCAATCTATGGCAATCCGGTGAGCACCCCGATTCCGGAGACAGCAGCGATTCAGCCGGTGAACGCCTACGGCGAGACGAAGGTGATGGTGGAGCGGGTCCTCGCCTGGCTCGACCAACTGAAGGGCTTGCGCAGCGTAAAGCTCCGCTACTTCAACGCCTGCGGGGCCAACCCCGCGGCGGGCTTGAGCGAACGGCATGTGCCGGAGACCCACCTGATCCCCCTGATGCTGAAAGCCGTCGTTACGGGCCAGCCGATGACCATTTTCGGCACCGACTACCCGACGCCGGACGGCACGTGTATCCGCGACTACATCCACGTCGACGATCTGGCCAAAGCGCACATCGTGGCGATCGACCATCTGCTGGCCGGCGGCGGGAGCGAGGCCTTCAACGTGGGGACGGGTAGCGGCTTTTCCGTCCGTGAAATGCTGGTCGCGGTCGAGAAGGTAACCGGCAAACCGGTGCCCCATGTTTTCGGGGAACGCCGGGAGGGCGACCCGGCCGAACTCGTTGCCGACTCGACGAAACTGCGGACCCAGCTTGGTTGGTCGCCCGAGTTTACGGAGCTCGAACAGATCGTCGCTTCCGCCTGGCCCAGCGAACAGCTCCGATGGGCGTAGAATGACGGAATGCGATTTCTGCTCTTCCTGTGCGTCGCCGGTTCGCTAGCGGCACAGCCCACCTATGACCTGCTGCTGAAGGGTGGCACTGTCATTGACCCTAAGAACAATTTGAACGCCCGCCGCGATGTGGCGATCAGCGGAGGAAAGATCGCCGCCGTCGAAGCATCGATCGACGCCGCCAAGGCGAAGAAGGTGATCGACGTGGCGGGCCTGTACGTGGCCCCGGGCTTAATCGATCTGCACGTTCACGTCTTCTACGGCGACGGCCCCAGCTACAGCGACGGCGGCCTGAGCGTATTGCCGGACGCCTTCTCGTTCCGCAGTGGGGTGACGACGATGGTCGACGCCGGGACGGCGGGATCGAAGAATTTTGAGATTTTCAAGAAGCGGATCATCGATCGCTCGAAGACCCGGGTGCTCTCCTTCGTCAATATCGTAGGCGCGGGCATGGGCGGAGCCGTAGAGCAAAACCAGAACGACATGGACCCGGCTCCGCTGATCGCGCTGGCCAAGAAGTATCCGGAGATCATCGTCGGCGTGAAGACGGCCCATTTCACGGGCCCCGAATGGACCCCCGTCGACAACGCGATCAAGGCTGGCAACGGAGCGAACATCCCGGTCATCGTCGACTTCGGCGCGTTTCGGGTGGATCGGCCGCATGAGGAATTGATCTCGAAGCGGCTGCGCCCGGGCGACATGTACACGCACCTCTATCTGCCGGCGGTGCCGATGCTCGATAAGGAAGGCAAGGTTCGGCAGTATCTCTGGGACGGCCGGAAGCGGGGCGTGTTGTTTGACGCCGGTCACGGTGGGGGCAGCTTCGTGTTTCGCTACGCGGTGCCGGCGATCAAGCAGGGCTTTATCCCGGATTCGATCTCGACCGACCTCCACGCTTCGTCGATGATCGGCGGCATGAAGGACATGACGAATGTGATGTCGAAATTCCTGAATATGGGAATGAGTTTGGAGCAGGTAATTCGGGCTTCGACCTGGCACCCTGCGCGGCAGATTAAGCGGACCGAATTGGGTAATTTGAGTGTGGGGATGACGGCGGATGTGGCCGTGTTTTCTGTGCAAAAAGGGAAATTCGGATTCACGGACGTCTACGGAGCCAAGCTTGAGGGGACGCAGATGATCACCTCTGAGCTGACCTTTAAGGGCGGCAGAATGTACTGGGATCTGAACGGATTGGCTCGTCAGAGCTGGGATAAACTGCCAAAGGAGTACGGCCCGCAGGCCGACTGGACTTGGGACGGCACGGTTTCCGAGGGAGTACGCGGCCGGAAATAGCTTGCTAGAGTGCGAGGTATGAAGCGCACCCTTGCACTCTTCCTTGTTTTTGCAGGTTCAGGATTCGCGGCTCTCACGCGAGAGCAAAAGCTCCTCGACTTTAACGTCTTGGCCCAAACCTATGCGGCCAATTACGGGCCGTATCACTGGAAACTCCAAACCATCAAATTTGATTTGATGGATCTGAAGCCCTGGCTGGCCAAGGTGGAGGCGACCAAGAACGATATCGAGTTCATGGAGGTGCTGGTGGACTATACCTCCAGCCTGGATGACGCTCATGTCTCGTTGTCCTTCCCCTCTAACTTCCGGGCCTCGCTGGGGCTCACGGTCGACCTGTTCGACGGCAAGCCCCTGATCGATTCGATCAACCGGACCACGCTGCCGGTGGCCCGGTTTGCTGCCCAGATCGACGACGAACTCGTCTCGATCGACGGCATTCCCGCGGCCACCGCCATTGAGCAATTGCGGAAGTACTTCATCGCGGCCAATCCGCGGTCGACCCGTCGATGGGCCGCGCAACTTTTGACAGTCCGGCCGCAGGCGATCATCCCGAGCGCCGCACTGCTCGGCGAGACAACTGATCTGGAGATCCGGCGAGCCAACGGAAATTTGGAAACGTTCAAGCTCACGTGGGTGAAGACCGGGGTGCCAATGATGGACTTCGGTTCGGTGCCGGTCGCTCGTAGTGTGAAACCGGGGCCCCGGGCGATCGTGGAGGATGATTCGCTTGAGCCGCATATGAGGCCTATCGCTGGGATGTTGAACGTGAAGTTGCCCCGCGATGTGGAAGCGGTGCTCAACTATGGTGGACCCGCACCGATCTTTGACCCGCCGGCGGGCTTTCGATTGCGGCTGGCTGGTGGGCCTAATGAGTTCTTTGTCAGCGGAACCTATGTGGCCGAAGGCAAAACGATCGGGCTTATTCAGATTCCGAGCTATTCGCCGCCGAGTTCCGCGTTGATGACGCAGATATTTGAACGCGAGATCGCGTTTTTTCAGGACAATACAGA
>JAPKZA010000167.1 GCA_026394015.1 Acidobacteriota bacterium | reverse complement strand
TCACAAATCGATGTGGAAAATATTCATCCGCCAACGACTTTTCCGCCCGAAGGTTCCGAAAATCCTGCACCATCCCCGGTGCTGTCCCCCCGGCGTCCGCGCCACCCCGCGAATCGCTAATCGTCTTTGAAAACACATAAGACGCCAGCAAACTCAGCCCCCCCGACATCCGTTTCTCCACCTTGATCTGCACCGCGTTGTAGTTCGAGTTCGCACTAAACTCCCGCCGAAACGTATCCGCCAACGAGGGAATTACATAGCCCAACCCCGGAACCGCCAGAGTCGTCACCGGCCGCCGCGTGTTAATACTGCCCGGCCCGGGCTCCGGCGCGTTAGAATCAAACCGCTGCAACAGCCGACTCCCCTTCGTCCCCGCATACCCTAACTCCAGAGCTAAATCCTTGCCCAACTCCCGCTGCACGGTGAAATTCCATTGCTGCGAATACGGCGTCCGATTCGTCCGGTCCTGCGAAATCGTCTGTAAGTTCGTCACCCCCGACGTCGTCGCCCCGGCCGGGAAACCGTCCTTCAACAAGATCGTCGGAACAATCGAATCCGTGTTAAAACCGGATTGATAAAAGAACGGCGCCGACGCGTGGAGATACCGGTCCCCAATGTGGTCTACACCGCCGTAATAAATGCCATAACCAGAACGAATCACCGTCTTCCCATTCAATCGATAGGCCAACCCTACCCGTGGCGCGAAATTGTTAAAGTCCGGACGCAGCGTCGACCGCTCCGCAATCCCCCCGTCCTTCGCCAGCCGTAACTCCGGGCGCACCCGATTCGCGTCGATATCGTAGCTCGAGTATCGATTGTACTTCTCAAACCACGCCCCCACATACTCCCAGCGTAACCCCACGTTCAGCGTCAACCGATTCGAAACCTTGAAATCGTCCTGTATATAGCCCCCATGGATCCGCCGACGCTGGTTTCCCTGCGCCACGCTCGATAACTGTGAGTTAAACGGAATCCCCAACAAAAAATCCGCAAAGGCATTTCCAAACGTATTATTCGAACTCTGCCGGGTAAAGGTACCGTTGAAAGTGAATGTTCCGTTTGCTTGAAATGCTTGTAAGTGGGGCGACTGGATAAACATAAAGTTCCCTCCCACCTTCACCGTATGCTTCCCTCGCGTCCAGAGCAGATCATTTGTCAGCTGACGCGTCTGGGAATCGGAAAACTGCGGATTATTCGCCGGCGGGCCAAACGGCGAATAGCCATTAATCGAAAATAAAGCGAAGCCAGGCAACACCGAATTCGCCCCCCGCAGCCCAATCTCAGAATTCAAATTCCGGTCCAGCGGCGAACCCCGATTCGTCAGCAGCCGGTTATAAGAAACCTTCAGCGTGTTAAAAAGATTTGGCGTAAAGATGTGCCCGTGGCTCAACACCCCCGACAGTGGCTCATTATGGTTAAACGCCGGATCCCCCGCTCCAAACGCCGGTGCCGGCAGGTTCGATTCCGGCTGCAAGAGATAGTCCTGCTGGCTATAGCGAAAATAGACCGTGTTGGCCGTGTTAAACGTATGATCGATCCGCACATCACCCTTGTGCGTGTTCGCATTCGACCGCGGATTTGAGAAATAGTTATTGATGATTCCGGCCCGGTTCGGCTGGACGCCAAACGAGGCCACCCTCGCCGCCACTGGGTCGATCCGATTGGCAGGAATCGTCCGGTCCGCAAACGGCAGCCGAGCCCGTGTCGCCGTGTTGTAAGTACCCGGGTCAAAAATCTGCGTCGGTAGGTTATTGAAAAAGGAGTTTGCAAAGTCCCCCCGCCGCTCAGCAGCCGTCGGCACTGTCGAAAGGGCGGTGTCCGCCGTAAACTCCTTCGTCCCCTCATAATCGGCAAAGAAAAACGTTTTGTTCTTCACGATTGGCCCACCAATAAAGCCGCCGAACTGATTCCGGCGAAACACCGGAATCTTCGTACCCGGAGCCTGGAAAAAATTCCGCGCGTTGAACGCCTCATTCCGCACAAAGTGAAACGCGCCCCCGTGAATATCATTCCCGCCGGACTTGATCACGACGTTGACCACACCGCCTACGTTGCGACCGAACTCCGCCGAGTAGTTCGTCGTTTGCACCTTGAACTCCTGCACCGCATCCACCGACGGCGAAATCACCTGCGGCGACCTGCCCTGCGCGGCCTGCTGGTTGGAGTTATTGTCCATCCCGTCAAGTAAGTAATTGTTATGACTTACCCGAAAGCCACCCGAGCTGAAACCCTGAAACCGAGAACCCGGCGGCGGCACGTTCGTCCCCGCCGTCAGCAGTGCCAACTGCAGGTAATCCCGCCCATTCAAGGGCAAATCGACGATCTTCTTGTTCTCGATCACCTGCCCGCGCGACGCTTCATTTGTCTGCAACAAACCCGCATCCGCCGTCACCGTAATCTGGTCCGCCGTCGCCCCCAATTCCAGCGTCAAATCCAGCCGAACCTCGTCCTGAATCTTCAGCGTTACCCCTCTACGCAGCAGCTTCTTAAATCCCGCCGCTTCCACTGAAATGTTGTAAGTTCCCGTCCGCAACGGGATCGAACGAAAACTTCCCGCCGTATCGGTGCGCGTCACCGTGGTCGTATTGGTCCCCTGGTTAGTCATCGTAATCAACGCCCCGCCGATCCGAGCCGACGACTGATCCGCCACCGTGCCCAGCAGCACCCCCTGCTCTACTTGCGCCCAAATAGTAGAACTCCAAAACGCAGCTACCCGAAACCCCGAAAATCGCATAGCCGCATCATATCACCGCTCAATTTGCGGTAACGACGCCGCCGCAGCCGCCTGCCCCACCCTGCGGCTCGCCTCGTCCGGAAGCCGCACATCAATCTCCAAATCCGGGAACTCGCGCTCTAACACCTCGCCCGCAACGCGCCGAATAATGTCCCCGCCCTCCCCCGTCGTCACCCGACCCATCACCAGCACGGTCCCAATGTCGTAGTAGTTCGCATAGTGTCCCAGCGCGTAACCGAAATAGGCCCCGATCGTCTGGTAGATCTTTGCCGTCCGCTCGTCGCCGCGCTTCTGCATCTCCTGCACGTGCTCCAGACGCTCCGGCACCCCCATCTCTGCTGGAAACGTCATGCCCGCCGGCTCCAGCAATCGGTTCACCGCCTGCTGTGACAGATACTGGACCCCACATCCCCGGTCGTTCGACCATTCATCAGCCGGCGCTTGCGGGTTCATGTCAATCGGCACAAATGCCAACTCGTCCAGCCACGTTGTGATCTGCCCGGCCCCGTCCACATAGCCCGCCGCCAGGCTGCTGCCAAACGCCAAACCCAGCACCCGGTTCCGATGCAATGACATCGAACCTGCCAGCGCCGATACCGCCCCGTCGTTAGCCACCACCACTGGAATCCCGCCGAACTCCTCCCGAATCCGGTGGTACATCGGCACAATTTCGCTCTCAAACTGATCCCGCGGCACCCCCCGAAACAGGGACGCAATCCGCGGCTCATTGGCAATATACACCCCGGCCGAACTTACGCCAATCGCGTCCACCCGCGGCAAGGTCGCCGCCGCCGCGCGGATCGCATGACGAATATGTTCGTAGTGGTACGCCGGATCGCTCTGCGGCTTGGGATCCCACTTGAACTCCCCTGCAAACGTCGTCACCCCGTCCTGCTCGGCGTAAGCTTTAATGTCCGATGCGCCCTTGTCGATCGCCACCCGACACCCGCCGGTGTGTCGCCCCAACGGCAGCGTAACATGCGACGCCGCCGGAAACGCCGCCCCCGGCGTATGCAGAATTTCGCATGGACGCCCGTAAATCGTCGGCCCCATAACTTCTAAGTCAAAAAGTCGATTCGCGTCGTAGCGGTAGATATAGTCGCGCAACAGCGCCACCAAATCGCCCGGCGCGTCCAGATAGATCCGATAACCGCCCACCGCCCAAAGCAGAAATTTAACTTCCCGCTCCAGAAACCGTAGATTCACGGCGATATCGTCCGCCGAAATCATCCGCTCAAAAACGTAAGTCGACCCGTCGCCCTGCTCCAACGCTATCCGAATCGGCCGCCCGTTGCCCGCAATGCGCTGGGCAAACGCCCGCCAGGCCAGGGCCGAGGGCCGAAACGCCCCATCCAGGCTAGGCGTAACTGCCGGTACAATCAACTCCATTTACTCTTCTCCCCGGGCCACATACAGCCCGCCACGAAACTCCACGCCCCGCGAATGCCGCGGCGCCTCCTCCGGATACGAACGCACCGTTCCCCCCTCGTCCCGACGAATCGAAAAGCTCTGTCCCCACGCCTCGGCGATCGTACCCAGCGGAGCCCCGATCAGCGGACTCTCATCAGAAACGAGGATCACCTTGTCTGGCCCTTTGCTCTGCGCCAGCAGGGTGACGGCGTACGCCGGCACATGAACCGCATCCGGAATAATCATCGAATACGCCCGTCGATCGGTAAACTGCGCCACCATGCGCAAGTCCTTCGCCGAAATCTTCTCGCGCGTCGCCGCGTTCAACAGATGCGTAAACGCCGTCGCGCCCGCCTCTAGTCCCGCTTGAATTTCCTCTACCACCGGGTTCATATGGCCCAAGCTCACGCTGACGCCACTTTCGCCGAAATGCCGAATCACGTCCAGCGCCCCCGGCCGCTCCGGTGCCATCGTCAAAAAACCCAGAAACCCATCCGACCAATCCAATAGCTCCTCGGCAAACTCCATCGTCGGCTCCTGACGAAACGCCGGATTGTGAGCCCCCATGCAATCCGGTGAAAGGAACGGCCCCTCCAGATGCGGCGGCAGAATCCCCTGTCCCCAATCAAAGTCCCGGGCGGCCCGAAACACCGGCAAATTCGCCCGATAAGCTTCGGGACTCGACGTCACCATCGTAGGGCAGAAGTAGCCGTAGCCCAAGCTGTAGTAGTACCGCGCCACGGCTTCGAGTTGGCCCAGCGTCAATCCGGGAGTGTCAAAAGAGACAAAGCCCGACCAGACCCCATCTTCAAAAAGCGGCCCCCCGTTCGCCTGCAGCGACAGCGGATAAAGTGTAGAACGCAATGAAATCCCCAACTTCCACAATACAACAAGGCACGTTGGCGACCGGCTAAATCCGCTCCCAATTCCGCACGGTCAGCGGCGAGTCCACTTCGCCGGTATGCTGAATCGCCGCTGGCTCAAACAGCATCACCTCCACCTCTTCTATCGCCACTGGTCGATGCTCCACGCCCTTCGGCACAATCAAGAACTCCCCGGCCGTCAACTCCACGCTCCGGTCCCGAAAATCCATCCGAAACCCACCGTTCAATACGAGAAACATCTCGTCCTCGTCGGCGTGGTCGTGCCAAACAAATTCCCCTTGGAACTTCGCCAGCTTGACGTGTTGACCGTTCAACTCCCCCACAATCCGCGGATTCCAGTGGTCCCCGATCATCGCCAGTTTTTCGGCTAAGTTAACCTTGTTCATGTCTTTAACCTATCTCGCCCTGCTCTGCGGAATCAACGTCGGCCGCCACGGAAAGCTACCCATGGCCGAACTGACGAGCCTATGCACTACCTGAAAAGTGCTCTCTGGTGCCGAAACCTGTAGTGCAGCGGGTACCCCGCGTGATGTGTATAGAGCGCCGCCGACCGGTAATCTTAAACGTCCTGATTACCCACCAACCCATGCTGCTTCTGCGTCAAATGGCAGGCCCAAATCGCCTTCCCTTCTCGCCACTGCTCCTCTGTCTTCGCCGGGTCATCGCCTTGCATCGAATCGCCGATATTTACAACAAACTCGGGCCCGATCACCGCAGCCGTCGCGACGGGACGAATCCGCGGAGTGAATAGCCTTTGGAGAAGGCTACGTCATTGTCTCGCCCGGAGTCTACCAGACCACCCCGCCAAGGACACGAATCAATCACAGAAGCAATGCCGCATGAGTCGGCTGGTTGACGCCCCAACATGGCACTCAGAAAGGCATGCTACATTATTTTAAACGTGACTCAAGAGACATTCCGTTTGCGGTTGGAAAAGGTTCCTC
>JAPKZA010000346.1:2077-7379 GCA_026394015.1 Acidobacteriota bacterium | reverse complement strand
AGACCCAAGCCCGCCGCCTCCTCGCCGACCCCCGCGCTAAACTCGCCCTCAACCAGTTCCTCGCCGAATGGCTCCGCTTCGACCGCGTCAAAGGTGCCCTCCGCGAACGCACCCTCTTCCCCGAATTCGGCGCTGAACTCATTCAATCCATGCTCGCCGAAACCACCCATCTCTTCGAAGACCTCGTCTGGAACGATAAGAACTTCCTTGGCCTTTTCACCGCCCGCCACAGCTTCGTCAATACCCCCCTCGCCCAACTCTACGACCTCCCCCCGCCCCCCACTGAGTTCGCCCCCGTCGCCTTCCCGGCCAACTCCAAACGCGCCGGCATCCTCGGCCACGCCAGCTTTCTCACCCTCACCTCCAGACCCTCGGAAACCGCCCCCACTGACCGCGGCCTCTTCGTCCGCGAACACTTCCTCTGCCAAATCGTCCCCCCGCCGCCCCCCGGCGTCTCCACCACTCTCCCCGTCCTCTCCGAAGAAAAACCGCTGACCAATCGCGACCGCCTCGCCGCCCATCTCTCGGACGCAAGCTGCGCCGGCTGCCACCGCCTCGTCGACCCCATCGGCTTCGGCTTCGAACAGTTCGATGCCATCGGCCGCTATCGCGAAAAGCAGATCGCGCTCATCTTCCCCGCCGTCGACAAAGTCAAACGCAACGTCCGCCGCGACGCCGTCCCCACCGCCCTCCCCGTCAATACCGAAGCCTCCATCCTCGGCGTCCCCAACTCCGCCTTCTCCTCCCCCGCCGAAGCCGGCGACATCCTCGCCCGCACCCCCGCCTGCCAACGCTGCATCGTCAAACAGTTCTTCCGCTACGCCCTCGGCCGCCCCGAAACCGACGCCGACCGCCCCCATCTCGAAACCATCTTCGACCGTTTCTCTAAGTCCGGTTTCCGCTTCCGCGAACTGGTCCTAGCCACCGTCACCTCCCAGCCATTTCTTGAGGAATCCCATGCCCATTGAAACCCGCCTCCCCCGTCGCACCCTCCTCCGCGGCCTCGGCGCAGTCCTTGGCCTCCCCCCGCTCGAAGCCATGTTCAATCCCAACGGCACCGCCTACGCCTTCGGCCCCGCCAAAACAATTCCGAAGCGTTTTGTTTTCTGGTTCAACGGCAACGGCATCCCCGAAAAATACTGGGTCCCCCGCGAAACCGGTCCCGATTTCGCCCTCCCCTCGTGCCTCCAACCCCTCGCCCCCTTCCGCAACGACGTCCACATCATCACCGGTCTCGACTCCGCCGCCGCCCGCCTCCCCGGCCCCGGCAACAGCCATTACCCCTCCATGTCCGCCGTCGTTTCGTGCAAAACGTACACCGGTCGCGGCGCCGGCGGCCCGTCCATCGACCAAGCCATCGCCCAGAAAATCGGCGGCGATACCCGCTTCCGGTCGCTCCAAATCGGCGTCTGCCAGGAGTCCTTCGGCGAAAGCATCCAACGCAATCTCAGCTGGGCAGACCGCGACCGCCCCCTCCCCCCCGAGATGATCCCCCACCGCCTCTTCGATCGCCTCTTCGGCATCAAGGATGCCGCCTCCGTCGCCCGCCAAAAGTCCGTCCTCGACGCCGTCCAATCCCAAACCAAATCCCTCCAGTCCCGTCTCGGAGCCAACGATAAATCCAAGCTCGACGACTATCTCCAATCCGTCCGCGAACTCGAAACCTCCATCGCCACCCTCCCCCCCGAATACGCCCAACCCGTCGACCGCCCCGCCGAAGCCGGCGACCTCCGCGACTACCCCCGCATCGCCAAGCTCCAAAGCGATCTCCTCGTCCACGCCTTAGCCTCCCAGCAGACCCACGTCGCGTCGTACATGCTCACCAAGTGCCAAAGCCTCACCCGCTTCCCCTGGCTCGGCCACACCGCCCAACGCCACCACGAATACACCCACGGCGAAGTCGAATCCCCCCGCGGCATGCGCATCCTTCGCGATATCTGCCGCTGGCACGTCGACGAATTCGCCTACCTCCTCGGCAAACTCAAATCCGTCCGCGAAGGCGAAGGAACCCTTCTCGATAACACCGTCGTCGCCTTCCTCCACGAACACGCCGAAGCCAACGCCCACAAAAACAACAACCTCGCCCTCATCCTCGCCGGCCACGCCGGAGGCATGAAAACCGGCCTCCACACCCGCACCACCGGCACCCTCGGCGATCTCTACTTAACCCTCTCCGAAGAGGTCCTCGGTGCCCAAATCAAAGCCTTCCCCACCGCCGAACGAAAACTCTCCGAGATCGTCTAATGCGCTGGTGTTTCGTCCTCCTCGCGCTGGCCGCCCACGCCGCCCCCGCCGACCAAGCCCTCGCCCGCTGGACCCTCCTCCAGGGCGGCCGCGTCGCCATCGCCGGCCGTCTCATCACCGATCTAGCCGACCTCCCCCAAACTGACTATCAAGTCGAAATGGTCGACTGGGTCGCCGTCAACGCCGTCCCCGAAGATCTCGAACGCATGATCGGCCTCCGTGCCCTCCGCGAACTCCGCCTCCCCGGCCCCCTCTGGAATCGCAACGCCGACGGCGGCAAGGATCTCAGCACCCAACTCCGCTTCCTCTCCGCCGCCACCACCCTCGAAAAACTCACCTTCTCCGATCACTTCCTAGACCGCATCCGCTTCAAAGACGCGGGCCTCGACGAAATCAAAGCTCTCACGAATCTCCGCGAACTTGCCCTCCGCCAAGCCGAAGTCCAAGGCCCCGGCCTCCGCCACTTCCCCAAACTCCGCAACCTCGAGCTCACCCTCTGCCCCATCGCCGACCTCGCCCCCCTGCGCCAAATGCCGGACCTCGAACGCCTCTGGATCGGCGACACCTTCGTCGCCGATCTCGCGCCCATTGCCAAACTCACCCGCCTCCACGACCTCGACCTCCACGGCACCGCCATCACCGACGAGTCCATCCCCGCGCTCGCCGGCCTCACCGCCCTCCGCCGCCTTGACCTCCAAGGCACCAACATCTCGGACGCCGCCATCGCCACCCTCGAACGCCTCCCCCAACTCGAATCCCTCAATCTCTACCGCACCAAAATCTCCAACGACGGCCTCGCCCGGCTGTCGCGACTTCCCGCCCTCCGCCATCTCGATATCCGCTATACCCGCGTCACCGCCACCGGCTTTGACGCCTTCCGCGCGAAACTTCCCCAGGCCCGCATCCTCTTCGCCGGCGCCCCCTCCCGCCCCCAGGCCCCGCCCCCCTCGGGCGACCTCCGCCAGTGGGTCGTTGGGCTCGGAGGCACCATCCGCCCCGGTCACGTCGGCCTCCGCGGCATCCCGCTGAACGCCGCCTCCGTCGCCGCCCTCGCCCGTTTCCCCGGCCTCCGTTCGATCGATCTCGAAGCCACCGGCCTCGGCGATTCCGCCCTCGCCTCGCTAGCCACGCTAACCTCCCTCGAAGAGCTCAACCTCAACCAAAACCCCATCTCCGACGCGGGTCTGAACCACCTCGCCCCCCTCAAGAAACTGCAAAAGCTAGCTCTCAACAACACCTACGTCGAAGCCCTCTCTCTCCCCGCCTGGCCCGCCCTCGTCGACCTCAGCCTCCTCGGCACCCCCGTCGTCGAACTCGCCGCGCTCACCCGTCTCCCCGCTCTCCGCCGCCTCAACCTCGCCGAGACCGACATCACGGGGCAGGGAATTCGCACCCTCGCCGTGCTCTCCCTCGAACACCTCGATCTCTCCGGCACCGACGTCGACGATGTCGCCCCCTGGCAGGCCTTCACGAGCCTCACCTGGCTCAGCCTCCGCGACACCCGCATCACCGATAAATCGCTCCTCCAACTCGCCCCCCTCACCCGCCTGACGTACCTCGATCTAGCCCGCACCCGCTCGACCAACGCCGCCGCCCCCACCCTCGCTAAGCTCACGAATCTCGTAACCCTCAACCTCGCCTACGCCGACCTCAACGACGCCGGCCTAGCTCCCCTAGCCGCGCTGACGAATCTCCAAACGCTGATCCTCGACAGCACGCTAATCACTGACGCCGCCCTGCCAACCCTCACTAAGTTATCGAAACTCCAAACCCTCGATCTATACCACTCGTTAATCACCACCCCCGCCCTCGCCGAACTCAAACGAGCCCTCCCCGCCGCCCGCATCATCTGGGACAAAGAAAGCGGCTTCCCCCATCGGAGACGCGCATGAAGCTTTTACTCTTACTCCTCTTCGCCGACTACACCGCCACCTGGATCACCGACGCGGACCTCGACAAGATCGCCCTCCGCCAGGATCTGGACCGCCTCAGTCTAGCCCAGACGCGCATCACCGACGCCGGCCTCGAACGCCTCCGCGATCTCAAGGGCGTCCGCGAACTCGACCTCTACTTCGCTGAGTTCATCACCGACGAAGGCCTCGCCGCGCTGGCGACCTGGGACAAGCTCGAACGCCTCAACCTCCGCGGCACCCGTCTTACCAGCCGATCTTTCGAGCACCTCGCCAAACTGACGGCTCTCAAACATCTAGACCTCAGTTACTCCCAAATCGACGACACGAACCTCGAACTCCTCGCCGATCTTCCCCATCTCGAATCGTTAGCCCTCGGCGGCACCCGCATCGGCGCCCCCGCCCTCGCCGCCCTCAAGCTCATCCCCAATTTGAAGCACCTCGACCTCTCCGGCATGCAGCGAGTCGACTCCGGCTACTGGGGCATCTCTCTCACCCCCGCCGTCCTCGAAGAGATAGGAGGCCTCGAAAACCTGGTCACGCTTCGCTTGAGTGGAGCTGTCCGCAGCGACCAGGGAGCCGACCGCCCCGGGCTGAAGGAGGAGGAGCGAAAATCCCTCCCCGGCCTCGAAAAACTCAGCCGTCTCAAAAATCTAGAAGTTCTCGACTTAAGCCGCACCCCCGTCAACGGAGCCGGACTCAAATCTCTCGGAGCGATGTCCAAGCTCCGCGAGCTTCGACTCGCCCTCTGTCCCAATATCGACGATTCCGCCCTCCCCGTCCTGGCGAAGTGGCATTTACAAACGCTCGTCCTGGAAGGGACCGCTGTTGCCTCTAAGTCCAAGTGATGTTGTGAAAAACGAAGGTATTGCCCGGATTCACCCCGAGCTTTCCACCAGGCTTCAGCAAACCCGTCGGAATCGCTGAACGATCACCCGCCTGAACTTTTTGCACCGCCGGCTGCAGCAGTCCAATGAGAATGGCAATAATGCCATGGCTATTGACCACTTCGCACCAACCGGGCCGCGTGGTCGGCATGACGACAATCATGTCGACACGATTCCGATAGGTAAACTGAACCTCTTGGTACGCCGAACTTGTCGGCGCGAACGGCTTGTTAGCCACGGATGCGAAAACGAAACTGGAAA
>JAPKZA010000346.1:0-2050 GCA_026394015.1 Acidobacteriota bacterium | reverse complement strand
GGTCCCCCTGCCGTATCAAGAAATCTCATCACCGCACTCCACAGGATGCACCGTACCGGTAGGAGAATCGCAAAAAAAGCTATAGTGATCGTATCTGTAATGAAGTAGAGCGTGGAGACTCTAAATCAAGTTGTGGACGCGGAGCTTGAAAAACTGCCCGCCGATATGCTCGCCCGTTTCCACTACATCTCGCAGCTGATCGAAGAGTTCGGGTTGGAGAGAGTACGGGAGCCTCACGTCAAGCACTTGCGCGGCGTTCTTTGGGAAATTCGCATGAAAGGCAAAGACGGGATCTCTCGGGCCCTTTATGTCACCGTGTTCGCCAAACGGGTCGTGGTGGTCCGGGTGTTCATCAAGAAAACGCAGAAAACGCCCAGCGGAGAAATCGAGTTGGCTCTGAAGCGGGCAAAGGAAATTGAGTCATGACCAAACTGAACGAACTTCATGAGAAATGGATGAAGAATAAAGATTATCGCGATGCCCACGAAGCCCTCGCCCCCGAGTTCGCCCTTGCCCGTGCGGTCATCAATGCGCGGGTGACAGCCGGTCTCACCCAGGAGCAGCTCGCCCAACGTATGGATACCACGCAATCCGTCATTGCTCGCCTGGAAAGCGGCCGTACTCGGCCATCGACCCAGACGCTGCATCGCTTGGCTGTTGCCACCGGCACCCGCCTGCAAATCACCTTCGAGCCCGCTCGCGTCCGCTGACAAAGAGGCGGTAACCGAACGACTCCGACTCCACCGTCGTAACCGTAGTCGCCAACCCAAACCGCTAACGAATCGCGGAGGGAGGACATGCTCTTCGACAGGCATTCCTCGCGCGGCATACCGGACGGAACTGGGGTTGACGAAATGTTGTCAACAGAGCAAACAAGCCGCAGGGCAAGAATCGAGTTTTCCAAGCGAGTCTGTGTCCCTTCGGATCGACGGTTGCGTAGTCCTTTCCGGGTGCCCTTTCCTTTTACCTCCCATGGCATTCGACGAGACCTCGCTCATCTCGAATCCTAGCCGCCATTTTTCACCAGCATCCAGCTTTACCGCCAAAGGGGTGTAACGGGCCACTTCCCCGAAATCCGCGAGAGTCCCCCTCGTCTCGGCGAGCAATTCGCTTCGGCGGCCCGGCAATCGCGGCCCGGGGCTCTGCTCGCCCGCTGGGCCCCCATCGTCTCCGCGCTCTCCCGGTCGGCAAACAGCAACAGCGGCTCCTCGCCCACAATACAAATCCTCGTACCGAGCCCGTGCGTCCCGCTCCTTCGCCGGCAACGAGTTCACCCCATACCGCCGGTTTCCCTTCCCGCAGAACGCTTCCGCCTTGCCCGCCCCGCGCCGCACGCGGCTCCAGTGATACCGCAATTCCGCCCAACCCCCGCCCGCCAAGTCTGCCCGAACAAGGGCCACAGCCAAGCGCCATCAACAGGCGGGGGTAACGCATGCCCCCTTACGCCCCAACGGCTTGGTCCGCCCGCCATTGGGAAACCGCAAAAGCAAATGACCCGGTTCGAAGTGCATCCCGCCTGCCCCGAATTGCCGCCGGAAAGCCCACAGGCTGCCCCCGCAAACGACGGCACCGGCCATTGTTTGTGTCTAGAAACGTTCGTTCCCAGAAAAGCATTCGCTCCGTTTCCAGCGTCCCCTGTGGGCCGGGCCGTAAACGGTGTCCAGCGGGAGTTGCCAGCTCCCTCCTCCGGTCGTCTGCCCTAGATCATTGCGCTTCGGGTGATGCCCTCCACCAAGACCGCGACTGCCCAACAGGGCAACGCGGGTCCTGGGACCGCCACCCGCGGCATCGGCTGCCGGACTATAGCTTGGCGGTACTGCTGGAACCAGGCAAAACGTCACGATTCCCCAGGCGAACAGGAACGTGGTGGCACCCCGTCGGTCATCACCCCTGGCCCGGGTAAAGCGGCACCAAACGCCGCCCCGACCGCGTCAGAACAGGTTCCGGCGAACGACGGCCCCGGCAACGCGGTCAACACGAAAAGCGAGCCCGCCGCCAGCCGTCGCCTCGCCTCTGGTCCTTCTTCCATCTTCCGCCCTATCGTACGAAA
>JAPKZA010000375.1 GCA_026394015.1 Acidobacteriota bacterium | reverse complement strand
GGCGCACCGATGGGCAGATGTTCCCGATCCGCGAAGGCCGCAATCTGATCGGTCGCGGCAGCGAGTGCGAGATTCGGATTGCGGAAGACAACACGCTGTCCAACGTCAATTCGCACATCACGTTTCGCAAGGGATTCACGCTGGGCGATATGGTTTCGATGAGCGGCACCGACATCAACGGCACGCCGATCGAACAGCAGTTTGTGCCGCTTGAAAGCGGGGCGAAGATCCGGACCGGCCCGACTCACCGGTTCTTTCTGGCGATTCCTTCGCAGCAGAGTGAGTAGGCGCGATGGCGAAATATTGCCCTGTCTGCGGAGCAGAGTTCCCGGACTACGCCAACGTCTGCGATCAACACGGTGCCGCGCTGCTCGCCCGGCGGCGCCGTTATCTCTGGCCGCTGGCGGCAGCGGCGGCCGTGTTGCTGGTCGCGCCGCTGGCCGCCCGCGCTTGGGTGAGCCAGCAGGCGGTCGCCACGATTACGGAGGTCCGGCTGGTCAAACGGGCCGATATGAACCAGGTGGCCATTGGCGCCTCGGTCGTGTCTCCGCTCGGGCTGCCCGCGGGAGACTATCAGTTGACCTTTGCCGGTGTTGTGGGCCAGGCCCAGCCAGCAACTTCCGGAAGGATAGAGTGGACGGTTCCGTACACCGATACGGTGAGGCGGCCACCGGATGCGGGCATCCCGGTGAACCTCCGCGGGACGCTGCGCATTCCGCTACTCGGGACCGAGTGGTCGGTTCCGTTCGAGCGACGCTTTGTGGTCAAGCTGTCGTTTTAGGCCGTTCCTTCACATCAAGCTCAAATTCGCTGCCGGTTTCGAACTTGATATTGGGGCCGCTGCTGGCGAAGGTGGTCAGGATCACGCCCGCCGCGGCACCGATCCCGGCCCCCGCCGCGGCACCTTTTTCGCGTTTGAAGACCCCGCCGATGGCCGCGCCGGCACCGGTCAAGAACAGGATCCGCTTCGCCCCATTGGACTTTTCCACCACCTGACCTTCGTCGTCGACGTTCTTCTGGCCTTTCGAGTTCTTCATCGAAAGCACCTGCGTATCGATGGCTTTCTGCTGCTTGTTTTTGAGGTGAAGCGTATGAAAGCCGAACAGCAGTTCGGACTTGGTCTGCATCACCTTGAAGTTTTTCGACGACTTGCTCTTCTTCACGACCCCTTCGAGAATCGCGCCGGCCAGTGCGGCCGGGGCAACCACGCGGGCGTTAATGGTGTCCCCATCCTTGTTCAATTTCGTCGATAGAGGCGCGAGCAAGCGAACTCGATATACCCCGTTTTGAGCCCATAGGCCACACGCCATCAGAAGTAAACTTCGTCGTTTCATCGCACTGTCCTCCAGTTGATCGTCACTCGTCCGTCGCCCTTTTTCGAAGCTCTCAGGGTGATCCGGTTTTCGTTCGACACGGTCGGGGCCTCGGCAACCCCATAGTTTTTGTTGTTCAAATTCACCTCCAGCCATCGATCGGCGGGCATTGGATCGCCGCTGACCGTTCCTTTCGAAGCGGTTGAGCCGGTGATCGTGATGCGGTCGTTCTTGCTCACGGGGCCGGACCAGGTCAGGGACCCGCTCAAGGGGAGTTCGGGGGCAGGAACGATTTCTCGCTTCGGGACTGGCTCCCTGGGTTCTTCCCGCTTTGGTGTTTCCTGAGTTTTGGGGAGTTCGCGGTCGGGTGGCAGGAGTTGTTGCTTGCGGCCCTCTTCGCCCTGTATGACGGGGCGTTGGATGACGGGCTGCCGTTCGAGCTCCGTCGTCTTTGGATCCGCCTTTTCCGTCTCTTTTTGAACCGGACGCGGCTCGACCGGCGGGGCGGAGCAACAGCGTGTCCAATACCAAGCACCACCCCCACCGGCCACCGTCAACGCGGCCAGACCGGCGAGCGCCACCCCCAGGAATCCTCGCCGTTCGGGCTCCTCCGGCGGCTTCACAGGCGGGGTAGCCCACAAGGCTTTATAGAGTTCTTTGCAGGAAGAAAAGCGTTGGGCCGGTTCTTTGGCCAAACACTGCAAAACGACTTGCTCCAGCGCCACCGGGATTTGCGGATTCCAAAACCGCGGTGGCGGGGGCGGTTGCTGGACGTGGGCCAGTTTGACCTCGAATCCGCCGACGGAATCATCGAACGGCGGGCGGCCCGTGAGCATTTCATACATCACACAGCCCAAGCTATAGAGGTCGCTCCGATGGTCGACGGTCGCCGGGTCGGAGATCTGCTCCGGACTCATATATTGGGGGGGTCCCATGGTCGTGCCGGTGCGCGTGAGCCGTTGCTGATCGAACGCCAGGACGAGTCCGAAGTCGCCGAGATAGGCGTTACCGCCCAGGTCCAGGAGTATGTTCGACGGCTTCACGTCACGATGAACCAACCGTTTTGAATGGGCGTAGTCGAGGGCGCTGAGGACGCCTTCGGTGATGCGGTAGAAGTCGGCGGAGGAGAGGGGACCGGT
>JAPKZA010000268.1 GCA_026394015.1 Acidobacteriota bacterium | reverse complement strand
GCCGCCGGTGGCGCGCGAGTTGATGTGCAAAGGGAAGTAGGTGAAGGCGCGGCTGTTGTTGACAGCGGTGGGATGGCCCGGTACGAAATATTTATGCGCGGCCGACTCGACCTGGAGCCCGGTGGAAATGATCCGCCGAACCCATTCGGCGGAGTGCCAGAAGTAGCGGTTCTCGACGATGGCCGTACCTTCCATCATGAGCGCGCCGAACTCGCTGGAGAACGGATCGCCGGGTACTTGGCTCCCGAAACCGGGAAAGGTGTAGGAACAGGCAGCGGCGCTCCAACGTTCATTGTACTCGTCGGGGTGGGAGTAGCCGTGCCCGGTTTCATGTGCGGCGATGAAGCTGCCGGACCTGAGGTCAACGACTTCATTGCCCGCCGTGAAATTGCCAACGCCAGTGACTCCGTTCATGTCGGCGCGGGGTTGGCTGAGCACGTTGAGGCGGAAGTGAGCGCGCGGCTGCGGGGTGTCCTGGCAGTAGAGGAACGGTTTGCACTTGAATGGAAGCACGGAGGGAGGCTGGGGCGTAAAAAAGTAGTCCCCGGTGTTGGCGACAAAGGCGCTGCCATCGGTGAGCGTCAGTGTTTCCGGACCGTTCCAACGTTTGGGGACGTTTTCGAGCATCAACTTCTTGTAATTGCCGTTACTGAAAGGGGAGTTGTCGGCGTTGGTGGCCGGTGCATTCGTGAAATCGAAGTGGAACCGGAAAAAATTGACGTTGAAGGCGAGTTCAATCGTTCCATCGAGGTCGCAGCACCGGAGCAAAGCCGTGTCATAGCGGCCGTAGAAGAAGCCTGGATGAGACGGGACCTGGGCGGTATTTTCATTCGACTGTCCGGCGGGCATGCAAGCCGAGCGAACACGGTGGATGTCTTGGAAGCAGAACGGCTGGATGGAGTAAAACGGCTTGGTAGTGGTGGTGGGCCGGGGGCTGACGGCATTAGTGGGAGTCTGCCCGGCGGCGACCGAATCCACCCACATGTTGGCGGCGCGGGCACCGATCACGTCGTGGGCACCGACGTCGGGCGTGCGGTCCGCGAAGGCCTCGTATAGATTGCCGTTCACGACCACGAGCCGGGTCCAGTCGGCATAGTCCTGCACGTAGTGCTTGACCGGCATCTTGACGTCGGAATAGGGGAAAAAGGCTTTCGTCGAGTCGGTGCCGAGTTTCCAGACGCCTTGATCCTTGATGTCCGCGTTGCCGCCGGCGGGTTTCTTGAACTGATGGAAGAAAATGAGCGCTAGCTCGTCGCCGCCCACGGGGCTGGGCGCGCCTGCGGCGTCGACTAGGATGATGTCATCGAGCGAAAAGGTGAGCGGTTTGGCCTTATCGAGGGAGGTGAGGACGTCTGCGTCCGTGAGCTGATCGTAGAACTTGTTGGTGGCGGCTCCCCGTGTGAAGTATTTGTTGGATTTCCAAAGCGCGGGCAGGTCATAAAGCTTCATGCGATCGGGGCCGGGCGCGAGTTTGGCGGCGTCGGCTATGGCTTCGATCGTTCGCGTGGTGCCGTTCTGGGAGGCGATGAAGGTATTGGCGGGCTGGGTGAATTGCAGCAGTACTTTGGCGATGGGGCGAGCGTCGGCGGATTTGTCGGCCTTGCGCTGCAGGATCCACGGCAAGGCTTGCGTCTGGGTAGCGGGATCGGCAAGGTTGATCGTACAGTTGGAACGGGTATCGGGGTTGGGGACGGCACCGCGGGTGGCCGATCCGTCGCGGAATCCTTCGAGGAGAAGGGGAGGCGTCGAAATGCGCTTGCCGGCGTGGCTGGCATGACCGAACGCCCGATCAAAGAACTCAAAGCGGACGAACTGCCAATGGGGGTCGAGGCGCATTTCGACGGGCGCGCCCTCAACGCCGAGTTCGGCGGTTTTCGGGGAGAGGTTTTCGAACCGGAACTCGGTGGTGTTGTAGAAGGCGCTATCGACTTTCTTCCAGTCCGAGGTGACAAGCGACCACTCCTTGGGGGCTTTGAAGACGTGGAAAGCGTCCTTCACGGCAGCTGGCACATCGGCGGCGGCGAGCCAGCGATTTTTCTCCGCGGCGGTGGAGGTAACGGTAGCCACAGAGAAGTAGTGGTCGGGATGGTTGAAGCTAAGGGTGAAAAAGTTCTTCGCCCGGTCGAAGTCGAAGATCAGCAAACCGTCGTTGAGGGTCTTTTCGTTCTGATCGCCCGCGGGGTTGAGAACGGTCACCGGCACATCTTTGGGGAAGGGTTGCGGCTTTCCTTCCGGATCGAGATACATCAGCTTGAGGAAGACCCGGAGCTTCCGATCGTCGATGGGAACGATGGGGCCTTCGCACGGAGAGGTGCCGACCATGCGGTCATAGAAACGGCAGGCGAAGGTATTGCGGTCCGCTACGTTGGTGCGGCGCTTCGCTTGGAACTGGCGGCGCGTGGCAGAGTCCGCCCAGAGCCGTTTGACGCAGCCGGCGGTGCTCTCCGCGGCGCGCGGGCACGGCCAGCGATTGATATTGATTTTTGTACCGGGACGGAAGAGCAGCGCCATCACGCGGCGGTTTGTGGAGTTCTCCACGTTGCGTTCGGTCTTGTCGGCGGTGTTCGTGAACTTGGTGTTTTCGTCAGCCGAAAACATCATCTGCGGATTGAATTCCGAGCAGCCCTGGTAGTCAGCCTTGCCACCGGGGTCTTCGCCGCGTCCCAGGAAATCAGCCTTGGATAGGGTCACCGGGCACAGGAAGTCCATGTAGGCCTGGAAGAGCTTTTTGCGCGTCTCCTTACCGGGGTCGCCGTCGTCTTTCAGAGGAGGATTCTTGCGCTGAAAGTCTTTGACGGCGTTTGCCGATTGGGTGGTGGCGGAACCGGAGGTATTGCCGGGATCAAAGCCGAGGGCCTTGAGCATGATCTGGAGGTGGCGAAGGCTCCAGTCGTCGCCGGTGCCGTCGGAGTTGGAATAGAGTGCTTCCCATATCTCGATGTTGCGGGTGATGACGGCGTAGACGGCGCGGGCGCGGCGGCCGGAGAGAACCTTGTTGTAGGCGTCGTCGCCTACCGGGTCGGCGTGGCCGAAGATGGTGAGGGGCGAGCCGGGTAGGGCGTTCTTGAGGGTGGCGAGTTCATCGAATTCCGGCTTGGCATCGGGAAGCACCATGGAGGAATCGAACAGGAAGCGGAGATCCTCCAGCTTCCAGCAACCAATGGGAATCAGCTCTTCGCGGAGGGTGTTCTTCTCTTTTCCATGAGAAGGCGCGGCGAGAATGGGAAGGACTTCGTAGTTTGGGTAGGACGCCGAGTGGCCGCCCTCGGTTTTCTTGTCGCTAAACCCCATCTGCTCTGCCTCCGACAGTAATTCGCTAGTATAGCGCTTTGCGAAGGAGACGATCATAGTGCGAGTTTCTTGCCTCCCCGGGCAACCCGTTCACAAGTAATTCATATTTATTTTTACTCCATTCTTTTCAACAACCTACACCTACTTTTCACCCTCCCACTACCCCCCGAAATTTGGAACCCGTAGTGTAAGATGAAACCAGCGAAAGCAACCACGCCCTGACCTGGCTTCCAGGCAGGGCGTTTTCTATTCCAAAAGGAGTTTTCGACATGTCGCAGCAACTAACCGACGAAGAGAAAAAGGCCCGTCGCGCCGAAATCAACCGGCAGAATGCCCAGAAGAGTACCGGACCACGAACCCAAACCGGTAAGATGAACTCCCGCATCAACAGCCTCAAAAACGGCAGCCGAACCGTCATCGTTGACCACACCGGGGCCCCGGGACTCGCCCTGCTCTCCGGCGAAGACATCGCCGAGTATCGCAACATGGTCGCAGAATACTCGCGCTACTTATCCCCCCGAAATCGCGTCGAAACCGGTATCGTCCAGCGCATTGTCGACGCCCAATGGCGCCAGTTGCGCAACTCCCGGCTCCAAACGCTCGAACTGGAATCCTGCCTGGCCGACGTGCGCGAAACCGAGTACCCCGGGGTAGCACCCCAACTGGTCGGCGCGATCGATCTTATGATGGCCAACCGGATGGCCCTCGATGCCAAAATTCCCCAACAACTCCAGCGGGAAGAAGCGGCCCTCGTCCGGCTCATCAACGCCAGCCTCCGAGAGCTAAATATGCTCCGGAAACTGAATCCCATGCCCAAATCACCGGTTCGGCCGAACACCGAATACCTAGGGCCCGACGCCGGCCCCGTCGACCATCTCTTCCGCGAAGAGCCAACCGAAGTGCAAGAAACAAAAGAGGAAGAGGCACCCCCGACCAGCGAGCGAAGCCAACGCGAAACCGGCTGGAGCCCCGTTCTGGAGCGTCCCGCCAAGCCGCTAGTCCGCGCCGCGGGCTCCACCGTCGAAACCAACGTCTTTTCCGACCAGCCGGAGCCTCCCTACTAGCCCGTACGGGACCCTTGCATTCCGTCTCCTAATAGTCAAAACTCGCTAATGCCCTTGCGTCATCGGCTCGCCCTTCTGATCCTTGTCGCCGGATCCCTAGCCGCCCAACCCCTACCTCCCCGCGCCTTCGATCGCCTCGAACCCGCCCCGAATAACGCCGCCCGCCGGGCCCTCCGCCCCGCCTACCGCGCCGCCCTCGCCGAAGCTCTCTTCGACCCCTCCTCCGTCGCCCACTTCCTCACCGCCCAACGCTCCGGCAAACCCGTCCGCCTCCGCTTCAACGTCGCCCCCGGCCTCGACCTCCCCGTCTCCATCCAAAACGCCCAATTCTGGCCCGAATCCGCCTCCGTATCCTGGACCGGCACCGTCGACACCACCCTCCCCGGATCCTTCTCCCTCGCCATCACCGACGGCCAACTCAACGGCTACCTCGCCACCGGCGCCGGCCGCATCTTCGACCTCTCCGGGACCGTCAACCAAGCCGAAATCACCGAAGTCGACCCCGCCTCCTTCCGCCTCGAATGCCCCTCCCCCAACCAGCCTCAGGAACAAGCCGCCGAATCCCTCCTCCCCGAACGCCAACTCCCCGGACCCGCCAGCATCCTCGACGTCCTCGTCGTCTACTCCGCCGCCGCCCGCACCGCCGCCGGCAGCGTCACCGCCATCGAAAACCAAATCCGCGAAACCGTCGCCTTTACCAACCAAGCCTACGCCAACACCGGACTCGCCCTCCGCATCAACCTCGTCGGCACCCGCGAAGTCACCTACACCGAAAACGGCTCCTGCTCCACCGCCCTCGACCGCATCACCAACCCCAACGACGGCGTCATGGACGACGTCCCCGCCCTCCGCGACCAAACCGGCGCCGACCTCGTCAGCTTCTGGGTCAACCGCGGCGACTGCGGAGGCGTCGCCTGGGTCATGACCACGAACGACCAAAGCTTCGCCCGCAACGCCTACAGCGTCACCATCACCGAATCCCCCACTTTCTGGCGCAACATCTCCTTCGCCCACGAACTCGGCCACAACATGGGCTCCGCCCACGACCGCGCCACCGGCGGCCGAGGCCTCTTCTCCTACTCCTTCGGCTACCAGTCCACCGAAGCCCAGCCCTTCTTCCGCGACATCATGGCCTACCAATGCGCCAACGCCGATTGCCCCACCCAACCCTACTTCTCCTCCCCCGACGTCCTCGTCCTCGGCCGCCCCATCGGCCTCCCCGCCTCCAATCCTCAAAGCGCCGACGCCGCCCAAACCTTCACCCTCTCCGCCCCCACCATCGAATCCTTCCGCCCCCGCGGCGGCACCACTGTCCCCGTCGTCCTCGCCCCGCCCACCCGCTCCGTCCCTGCCGCCGGCGGCCCCTTCTCCGTCTCCATCACCACCTCCGCCCCCTGGCAAGCCGTCTCCCAAGCCTCCTGGATCACCGGCCTCTCCCCCGCCTCCGGCTCGGGCAACGCCACCCTCAACTATCAGGTCGCCCCCAACGGCTCCGGAGCCCTCCGCCGCGGCTCCATCCAAATCGGCGGCACCACCCACATCGTCGAACAAGCCTTCACCATCTCCTGCTCCACCGCCCCCCTCGCTCTCGGCACCGCTACCTCCGCCTCCCTCTCCGCCAATAGCTGCACCAGCCCCCTCCGTGGCAACACCCGCGCCGCCCGCTACTCCTTCGCCGGCGTCGCCGGCCAACAGATCGCCGTCCAACTCAGCTCCTCCGCCTTCGATACCTATCTCTATCTCGTCCGTCCCGATGGCACGGTCCTCGCCGAAGACGACGACTCCGGCGGCGGCACCAATAGCCGCATCCCCGCCGGCACCGGCCTCATCACCCTCCCCTCTACCGGCACCTATCTCATCGAAGCCACCGCCTTTGATGCCACCGCCACCGGTGCCTTCACCCTCACGACCATCCTCCCCACCACCGTCGCCTGCACCTACTCGATTAACCCCACCACCCTCACCGAAGCCGCCCTCGCCGCACAGCGCAACATCGCCGTCTCCACCCCCGCCGGCTGCAACTGGACCGCCGTCTCCCAAGCCTCCTGGATCGCCGTCGCCTCCAACACCTCCGGAGCCGGCAACGCCGACGTCCGCCTCGATATCGCCGCCAACAACACCGCCGCCCCCCGCTCCGGCACCGTCTTGATCGCCGGCCGCACCCTCACCGTCAACCAGGCCGCGCTCTCGAACTGCGCCCCGTCCCCCCTCACCGTCGGCGTCACCGTCTCCGGCACCCTCTCCGCCGCCAACCCCTGCCGTTCCACCTTCCGCCCCCCCGGCACCTTCGCCGCCCGTTACACCTTCGCCGGCACCGTCGGCCAAACCGTCCAAATCGTCCTCGAATCCCCCTCCCTCGATACCTATCTCTACCTCCTCGACCCCACCGGCAACATACTCGCCGAAGACGACGACGCCGCCGGCAACCTCAACTCCGCCATCCCCAACTCGACCGGTCTCTTGACCCTTCCGGCAACCGGCACTTACACCGTCGAGGCCACCACCTTCCCCTCCGCCGCAGAAGGCTCGTTCACCCTCAAGCTCCTCAACTCCGCCCCGGGCTACCTCGCCCTGCTCCACAATACGCCATCCACCCTGCTCCTCCCCTCCGGGACCACCGCTCAGCTCTACACCACCGCCTCGCTCAGTCGCCAGATCACCGTCCCCGTCGGTGCCACCCGCCTCGAAATCCGGCTCCGCACCCAAACCCCTAACGTCGACGTCGACCTCTTCGTCCGCCGCGGCACCCCGCCCACCCTCCTCTCCGGCACCGTCCAAGCCGACTACAAAGGCGAGTCCCTCACCGGCGACGAAACCATCGTCATCACCCCGGCCTCGAACCCGCCCCTCCAACCCGGCATCTACTACGTCTCCCTCGCCTCGTTCACCCCCAACGTAGCCGTCTCGACCACCCTGACTGCCCTCTTAACCCCCGTCCCCACGCCCGTCGTCCCCGCCGTCACCTCCACGGGTCCCCTCTTCCACACCGGGGCCACCCAGACCATCACCCTCCGCTTCTCCCATCCCGCCGGCATCGCCGAACTGGGCATCCTCAACGCCCTCATCAACCGCGCCCTCGACGGCGGCAACGCCTGCTACATCGCCTTCTCCCAGCCCCAGCGCGTTCTCTATCTCGTCAACAACGCCGGGCCCGACGCCGGCCTTTCCAGCCCGCTCACGCTCGGTGCCACCGGCTCGGTCAGCAACAGCCAATGCACCGTCTTCTCCGCCGGGTCGTCCGTCTCCTCCACCAACACCGAACTCACCCTGACTCTCAGCATCGCCTTCTCCTCCGCCTTCTCCGGCAATCGAGTCATCTACCTCGCCGCCCGTTCGGTCACCGAACAAAACTCCGGCTGGCAGCCCCAGGGCGTCTCCGCCTTACCCGAACCCACCCCGCCCTTCCCGCGCGCCAACACCCTCTCCCCCACCACCGGCTCCGTCGCCAACCCCACCCTCACGGCCACCTTCTTCGATGCCACCAACGCCACCAACATCCAAACCACCTGGCTCCTCATCAATTCCGCCGTCAACGCCGACCGCGCCTGCTACGTCGCCTACTTCCGCCCCGGCAACCTCCTCCTACTCTTCCCCGACAACGGCGATGGCAACGACGCCACCGCCATGCCCCTCTCTGGCTCTGGCTTTCTCGAAAACTCCCAGTGCCGCATCAACGCCCAGGGCTCCAGCGTCTCCATCGTCGGCAACGCCCTCACCCTCAACCTCAACACCGTCTTCAAGCCCGCCTTCGCCGGCCCCCGCATCGTCTTCGGAGCCCTGAATTCCAGCGCCCTCAACAGCACTTGGAAACCCCTCGGCGCCTGGCAGGTCCCCCCCTAACGACTTGCTCTCTTCCGAATCTCCGCCGCCGAAAAGTTGCCCGGCTGCGCCATCATCCACAACACCTCCCCCACCTCGGCGCGGTCCCAATACTGCGTGTGCGCCTCCATCGGAATCGACGCCCGCCGGTCCACCACGTTCACCACCCGACCCTTCCAATCCATTCCCCGGGAAGGCGGATCGTAGTATTCAATCGAGCCGCTAATCGGGTCCAGCCCCGAATAGAAGTTCACCCACGGAACCCGCTCCCGCAGCGCCTGATCCGAAATCATCGGCTGAAATGCCCCGAGCAACTGTGTCCTCACCGATAGCCCCGTCCCGCTATCGGTCCGAAACAAAAACGCCGCCTTATCCAGCGGAGATCCCAGCGTCAAAAAAGCGCTGATCCGCCCCGCCATCTCCGGGCTGCTCCGTAACAAGGCGTTCAACGTGTCGAACCCAATCGCCGTCCCCAGCGAATGCCCCGCCACCACCACGTGGCTATAGTACGGCTCACCCGCCGCGTCCTTCCGGTCCATCACCACCCGCGCCAGCGCCAAACACCGCCGCCGAATCTGCTCCCGAACCTCGTAATACTCCGTGATCCGATACGCCCCAAAATACGCCACCACGTCCCCCAAGTAGGCCGTGAACCGCTCCCGAATCACAAAAAAGTAGCTCAGCCCGACCGCCACGGCAATCACCGTCAGAACCAGCCATCCCAACGTCGCATCGTCCGAATACGGCCGTAGCAGCGAGTTCGGTGGAACCACCCAATCCAACCACGGATCCAAACTATCAACCCCACAACCCCGCGGCCATGGCCGATTCTCGTGGCCATTCCAATGCCGATACACACACATCGCCAGCGGCACCAAGCCCCCCACCGTCGATACCATATACCCGCCCAGCACCACGTTCAAGACCGCCGCCAACCGACCCTTGCCGAAGTAAGCCAACACCCCAAAAACCGCTAGCCACGCCGCGCCCACCAGCAGTAGAACATACAGCCAAGTCCGCAAATCCCGCAGCAAACACTGGTCGAAGAGCGGCAGCCCCATCACCGCCGTCCCATACCCAATCGCCACCCACATCAGAGCCCCCGCAACGGCGAAAATCGCCACCACAAACGCCATCACAAACGCCAGCGCAAACCCTATCGCCACCGACAGCCGAAACTCCTCCGTCTGCCCAAACAGAAACCGCTGAAACCGCGCCCTCCGAAACAAAATCGTCTCCAACCCCCGCGCCCCCGCCAGCAGCAAGAACCAGAAAATCGTCAACAACCCCGCCTTGCCCTTCGTCCAAGGCGACCAATACGCCTCATACAAATCCACCGGCTCTCCCCCCAACTCCACGGTCGCCGCCGCCACCGGCGTCTCTCCGGTCTCCACCAACCTCACCGTCACCCCACCATCCCCGCCCTCCCGCTTCAGCAGCGCGTGGGCCACTCCCTCGAGCGTATCGAACTCCTGATGCTGGCCAATCCCGTGGAATACAATGATCGCCGTTCTCGCCATCCGTCCACCTCAGCCTCGATTTCGAATACTGAACCACCGATGCGCTCGCCGTCGCGCGTGCCGCCCTCGTAAGATCGACCGATAGTCCCGCCAATTCGACGTCACCAAGAATATCCCAAAACCAATCGTCGCCATCGCAATCAACGACACCGCCGCCACCGACCCATAGTGAATCCACTCCCGCCCCGGCGTCGCCGTGAAAAACAACGCCCCAAACTCCTGCCCAAAGTTCATCCCAAAGAACCCGGTCAACACCGCGCCCGCGCCGAAGATCATGCTCAACACCGCCAACCGGTTCACCGCATCCGTCGACCGGCTCTGGTTGAACTCGAGAATCGAAGCGTTCATGCTCTCGAGCTCCTCCTGAATCTCCTTCCGCAACTCCTCCACCCGAAACGCCTTGCATTGCTGAGCAAAGTGCTCAATCTCCTCGTCCTTATTCGCTAGCTCCGTGAAGTACCAGTAGTTCGAAAAGTTCAGGAAATCGCTCCGCAGGTCCGTCGCAATCTCCATGTTCTGCCGCGTCAACGCCCCGCTCTGCAAATCCAAATACAGCCGCCGCGACACCAGCGCAATGTTCTCCGTAAAGTCCAGCAACGCCGCCCGATAGAACAACGCCACCACCGCCATCAGGTAGTACCGCGTCACGAACATCCGATGAATCAACGCCCCTTCCCGCATCAGATGGTCGCCCCGATCCGACACCCCAAACGAAAGCGTCACGTTCGAGTACCGCGTAAATCCGTAGTAAGTCCCCTCATGCGCCCATCGAGTATAAAGGTGCTCCTTCATCTGCTCCCGCATAAACAACGGGTCATACCGGAAATCGTCCCCATTCCGATCCACGTACAGAAAACGGCTCAGCATCACCTGCAGCTCATCGCTGTAGACGTAACTCTCCCCCTCCGCCGCCGGCTCCACCGCGACGTAAGAATACACGATCATTCGCTCGTCGAAGATCTGCTCGTACTCCCGCCGCCCATAATCCAAAAAGTAAAGTAAGTCCCGAATCACCCGCGACAGCGGCGGCTGGAAGCTCACAAGCGCCCCACCCTCAAACGTCTCCTCGGTCAGCGTCGTGTTCCCCAAGTGCATCCGCGACAAATGCGGAATCCGACCCTCCCGGCGCTGCCGCCCGCTCGTCGGATAAACCTTCCGCATCATCTCGTTCACCCACAGCGCCTCGCCAAACGGAAGGTCGAACTTCTCCACCCCCACCGACAAAATCCCCACGCCATTCGCAAACAAAAACAGCCGCAGATCCGTGACATCCACCGTCACCTGCCGCCGGTTCGGCACCGACGCCGTCCACTGCACCTTCCCCGCGGCAGGCAACGGCATCTCGTAGCAGCGGACCATCGTCTCCTGCTCTCCCGTCGCGTCGCAACCCGCCTTCACGTCAAAGAACACCCGCCGCACAAACGGATGGAAAAACACCATGTCCTGGTAGGCCGGCGAGTCCTGGTCAAATTGACCGTAAGAAACTCGCCGCCAAGGCCCCAAGTGCTCCACGAGCGGTGTCCGCGCCGCCGCACTGCTCTCGGCCTGCACGAAATCGTCCACGCCATCAATCCAGGTCCGCTGCCCCCGCCAATGCTCCGGATGCGCGTCGGCCACCACCTCCCGTTCAATCACGAACGGGAAGAGAAAATACGTATGGAGATGGAGCACCTGTCTGGACATGCAGCGCTTGCTTCTATCCAGTGTAGACGCCCCCGTCCTATCGAGTCGGCAAAGCGATCCCCGATACCTGATCCGCCCGGTCAAACACCCCCAGCAACAAGGTCGTCGCGCTCACCAGATTCACCTGATACAGCACCGAAGCATTACTTCCCCGCACCCGCGTCGCCACAAACGCCATCCCCGTCGTCGGCGAAATATCAAATCCCGCCAGCTCCGACATGTCGATGTTCAACATCCCCACCATGTTCTGCTTCCCATCGTTCGGCGGCACCTGCGTCTGCAGCGCCCGCGTCTCGGCGTCGATCGTATACAGCGTGGTCGTCGTCGCCCCGGCCACCGAGTTCGTATAAGCCGCCGCCACGACCAGCGGCCGCGCCACCCCGTCCTGATTCAGTCGCAGGTCCACCGCCGCCGTCGCCCCCGTGTCCGGATGCAGCCGCAAGTTCTGCCCCGTATTGCTCACCACGCGAATCCGGTCCACCGTCGGATTAAAGTCGAAACCGAACTCGGTCCCTTCCAGCGCCGGAGTAAACGGCCCCGCTCCCATCGCCCGCGCTTGGCCCGTCATCACGTCAATCACGTACAACCGGCTCGTGCTCCCCAGCCCGTACAACGTCCCATTCGCCGGCCGGAAGTCGATGCCCAGAATCGATTCGCCCGGCGCCAATCCCCGGATCACCTGGGTGCTCTCCACAAACCCCGGCGAGTTCGTGTCGAACCGCAAAAGCAGGTTTCGAGAATCCAAGGCGAAGGCCGGCTCGGCCCAAGCGGGCGTCGGCTGCAAAATTAAAGCGGCCCCCAGGGCCATCGAAGGAAGAAGGTGAAGTAGTCGCATACTACTCCTCCTTACGAGTCTCACCCGAAATCGGATGAGACGATTGCGAATCGACGCCTACTCCTCGGCCGGAGCCTCAATCGCCGCGACTTCAGGCTCCGGTGCCACTTTCGTCGCCTGCTCGAACAAGAACGACAGGATCTTCTCCGTCCGGATGTGCCCGGCAATACGCCCGATCACCCCTTCTTTCTCCAACCGACGCCGCACCGATGCCACCGCTTCCCGCTCCTGACGAGCGATCCGGTTCACCTCGGCGTCCACCTCTTCCGAAGTCGCGTGGATCGCTTCCCGCTCCCCAATCCGCTCGAGCAACAACGAAGCCCGCACGTCCTTGGTCGCCTGCGGCACCTGCGACTCGCGCAGCTTCGCCCAATCCAAATTCAGCTTCCGCGGGTCAATGCCCTGTTCGGCCAATCCACGCAGCCGCTGCTCCAGCGAACTCTCCGCCTGCCGCTCCACGAACACTTCCGGAATCGGGAAGTCGTACAAGCCAACCAAAGCATCCAGCAACTTCTCCCGCGATGCGCCCTGCGCCTCACGTTCTTTCTCCGATAGCATCGACCGCTTAATCGCCGCCCGCAACTCGTCCAGCGTCTTGAAGTCGCCCAAGTCCTGCGCAAAATCGTCGTTCAGCTCCGGCAGCTCTTTCCGCCGAATCGTCGTCAACTTCACTCGGAAATTCACGGTCTTGCCCGCGAGATTCTCAGCCCCGTAGTCTTCCGGGTACTCAATCTCGATCTGCTTCTCGTCGCCCGGCTCCATGCCCACCACGTTCTCGTTGAACGCCGGCAAGGTCACCTCGGCCCCCAACTCCAGCGCGATCTCTTTCTCGTTGATCGGCGTCGTCGCGCCACTTAGGCTCTCGAGTTCCACCAGCACATGGTCGCCGCTCTCGGCCGCCCGCGGGTCCACGTTCACATACTCGGCCTTTTGCTGCTGCAGGGTCGCCAGGCGCTCTTCGATCGTCGCGTCCTCCACCGTCGGCTGCGCATACGGCACCGTCAACCCGCGGTAGTTATCTTCGAGCTCGAACTCCGGTGCTACTTCGAATTGAGCCTTGAACCACATCGGCTCATTGGGTTCCCACTTCATGTCCACCACGTTCGGCTGGCTGACAACCTGCAGCTTCTCCGTCGTGGCGTATTCGTGAAACACCTTCGGAATCGCCGCTTCCATCACATCCTGACGGATCTCGCTCTGAAACCGTTGGCGAATCAGGGACGCCGGTACCTTGCCCGGACGGAACCCCGGTAGCTGTACCTTCGCGCGGATCTTCTCGACCGCCTTATCCGTTTCGTCCGCAATCGTCAGCAGCGGGACGGTCAATTCTACTTCGTGCTTGCAACCTTCGAGTAATGCCATGGAATCCTTATCTTAATTTGCTTCCGGCCAGCTCGCCAAGTAGGCTTCCTGTTCCGGAGTCAGCCGATCAATCTTCAAACCGAGCGCCTCAAGCTTGAGCCGCGCCACCTGACGGTCGATCTCTTCGGGCACCGCATGCGCCCGATGCTGCATATTCGTATAGTTCTTGCTCAAATATTCGAGCGAAAGGGCGTGGTTCGCCAAGCTGATATCCCGCACCGTCGCCGGCTGTCCGCCCGCCGCCGCCGCGTTGATCGGCTGTCCCTGCGCCAACACATAAACCCGCCGTCCGTCCCGCAAAACGTACTCTTCCACCAAATCCCGGATCGGACGATGGCTCGAAGCCATCCGCCCCAAAGCGCCCAGGTCAATCTCCACCGGCGAATGCCCCGCATTCACGAGAATCGACCCGCTCTTCACTTTATCGATATGGTCGCGGCCAATCGTATTCTTGTTGCCCGTAGCTGTGATCACCAAGTGCCCCAAACTCACCGCCTCCGGCATCGACATCACCCGGTGGCCGTCCATCAAAGCCTCGAGCGCCCGCATCGGGTCAATCTCGGTGACGATCACATTCGCCCCCATGCCCCGAACCCGCGTCGCGATGCCCCGGCCGCACCATCCGTACCCCGCCACCACCATCGTTAACCCGCTCAGCAACAAATTCGTCGCCCGCAAAATCCCGTCAATCACCGACTGCCCCGCGCCGTACCGATGATCAAACAAATGGGTCGTCTGCGCCTGATCCACCGCGATCACCGGAAACCCGAACGCCCTTGTAGACGATGCCCGATCCATCGTCGCCCCCATCAAACTCGCCGGCGCATCGCGCAGCAATAAACCACCGTGGTCCAGCGCCCAATGCGGCTCGGTCGCCAGCGCCTCGGCCACGCCCATCACCGCGATCGAATAATCCTTCGCCAACGCGGCCACGATATCGTCCTGCCGCACAAACGAATCGGAGGCGCTCAGTACCATCTGAGCGCCTCCGTCTCGTAACGTCACCATCAAATTTGCCGTCTCCGGTGCCACCGGTAGACAGGCCGCCACTCGGAATCCAGCCAGGGGTTGCGCCTTGATGAACTGCTTGCGAATCGCTTGCAGCACCGGCATCGATTGGAACGCCCACTCGATACGCCGCTTCCCTGACTCGGCCAAGCCGAGATCCTGGATGTCGAAATCGACAGTCGGATCCGCGTTCGTGGCCATAAGATTCCTCAGACGAAACTAGCTGGTCAGCCCAGCGTCAGACCGCAAATCAGCGGCTTTCGCAGTGGACTCCCACGGGAATTCGTTCCGACCAAAATGGCCGAACGCAGCAGTGGCACGGTAGATCGGACGGCGCAGATCGAGGTGGTCGATCATGCCCTTCGGAGTCAAAGAGAAGTGCGAGCGAATCAAGCCCACAATCTTCTCATCATCCAAAACGCCCGTGCCGAACGTGTTCACGTTCACCGATACCGGCTCGGCCACGCCGATCGCGTAAGCCAATTGCACTTCCACGCGCGTCGCCAAACCAGCCGCCACCAAGTTCTTCGCCACATAGCGAGCCATGTAGCAAGCCGAACGGTCAACCTTCGTCGGATCTTTACCAGAGAATGCGCCACCGCCGTGACGACCCATGCCGCCGTACGTGTCGACGATGATCTTCCGACCCGTCAAACCCGTATCGCCGTGCGGTCCGCCAATCACAAAGCGACCCGTCGGGTTGATGTGGTACTTCGTACCCGAATCCACCATATCCGCCGGAATGACGACGTCGATAATTTTCTTCTTCACTTCCGCGCGCAGCTCTTCGGTGCTCACCGCATCATCGTGCTGCGTCGAAACGACGACCGCATCAATGCGCGCAGGCTGGCCGTTGACATACTCCACCGAAACCTGGCTCTTGCCGTCCGGGCGCAACCACGCCAACTCTTTCGAGTTCCGCGATTCGCTCAACCGACGAGCCAACTTGTGCGCCAAGGTGATCGGCAGGGGCATCAGCTCTTCGGTTTCCGTGCAAGCATAGCCGAACATCAGGCCTTGGTCGCCGGCGCCGCCGGTATCCACGCCCATCGCGATGTCGGGGCTCTGCGCCTGGATCACGTTCAACACGCCGCAGGTCTTGGCGTCGAAGCCCATCGCCGCATCGGTGAACCCGATGTGAGCGATCACTTCGCGCGCCAACTTCGGCACGTCGACGTAGGTCGTCGTCGTGATCTCGCCCGCCACTAGGCAAATGCCCGTGGTAACCAGAACCTCACAAGCAACTCGACCCGTCGGATCGTCTTTAAGAACGGCATCCAAAACGGCGTCGGAAATCTGGTCAGCCATCTTATCGGGATGACCTTCCGTTACCGACTCGGAAGTAAAAATATGACGCATTCCATCTGCCACGAAAACCCTGCCTCCAAAACTGTAGGGAATATTTGGTCGTCAAACCAATTTTTGAGCTTAGCACAGCCAGCTTAGTCACTATCCCTGTTCACGGTCCCCGGAGCAAACGCCGGCGAGCAGACCGCGATATATTCCGCCCCGTCCTCGCCCGGCGTGCTGTATCGAATCCACTCCCCCGCCCGCGTCAAAACCCCTTGCCCCGCGCTCACCACCATCTGCCCCCCTTCAAACTCCAACTGCACCGCCCCCCGCAGCACTACCGTATACTCGTCAAACTCCGGCCGCTGCCCCGGCTCCACCCATCCGCCCGGTGACCGCATATGGGCAATGCTCAGCCCCTCGGTCCCCGTGTTCACCCGCCCCACGTACTCGTCAATCAACTTCGGCTTATTCCCCGCCGCGGTCACCCGCGTCGGCTTCGCAATCAGTTCCGGCATCGCTCTACTCCGCTAAAAATGACATCGTCTTCAGGCCCGAAATCTCAAACGTCTTCCGGCACCGGGCGTTCCCGCACCGCACTTTATCGTCCAGCAAAACCAGGTAACTCTGCGACTTCGCAAACTTTGCCCGATCCCGCTCGTCTCCCCCCGCCGGCAACCGATCCCGCTTTTTCCGCAACAAATAGCGCAGTTCGTACCCCCCGCTCGTCCGGCAAAACGGACAATAAAGGTTCGCCGGCCGCGTAGTGTTACTCTCGATAAAATATTGACGTTCGTCCATGCAGCCTTAAGCAAGCTACTCTAACAAGTTAATGCGCTTCCTGCATACCGCCGACTGGCACCTGGGCCGCGTCCTCGGCAACCACTCCCTCCTCGACGACCAAGCCCACGTCCTCCGGCAGTTCATCGACCTCGCCGTCGAAACCCGCCCCGACGCCATCGTCATCGCCGGCGACCTCTACGACCGCGCCTTCCCACCCGCCGACGCCGTCTCGCTCCTTGATGACACCTTCCATGAACTAGCCGACCGCTGCCGCGTACCCATCATCGCCATCGGCGGCAATCACGATAGTCAGCAGCGCCTCGATTTCGGCGCCCGCCTCCTGCGCCACCAAGGCCTCCACCTGTTCGGCGCTGTCGAATCCACCGGCTCGGTGATCGTTGCCGATACCACCTTCGTCGCCATCCCCTTCGCCGAACCCGCCAGCGTCCGCAGCGCCTTTCCTGACTACACCGGGCAGGATCATCACTCCGCCCTGGCCTTCCTCCTGGATCGCTTCCGGCCCGCCCAAGGCCCCGCCGTCGCCATCGCCCACGCCTTCGTCGCCGGCGGCGTCGAGTCCGAATCCGAGCGCCCCCTCTCCGTCGGCACCGCCGGCCAGGTCGGCGTCAACGCCTTCGCCGGCTACGCCTACGGCGCCCTCGGCCATCTCCACCAGCCCCAAACCCTCGGCACCCCCCGCTACTCCGGCTCCCTGCTGAAATACAGCACGAGCGAAGCCCACCAGAAGAAGTCCGTCACCCTCGTCACCCTCGGCCAAGGCATCGAAGAGTTCGCGCTCTCCCCCCGCCACGATCTCCGCTGCGTCGAAGCCGGGTTCGATGAACTCCTCCAAGCCCCCCGCAGCGACGACTACCTCTACTTCACCCTCACCGACTCCGGCCTCATCCCCGACGTCGCCCGCCGCCTGCAAGACCGCTACCCCCATTTCCTCGGCCTCGCCCCCCGCGTGATTGACCCCACCGGCGACGACGCCATCGTCCCCGCCGCCACCCCCCAAGCCATGTTCTCCAGCTTCTGGCAGTACGTCCAAAACGAGGCTCCCAGCGCTGAGCAGGAAGCCATCATCGCGGAGCTGCAACAGTGAAACCTCTCCGCCTCACCATGCAGGCTTTCGGGCCCTACTCCGGCACCGAGACCATCGATTTCACCCGCCTCGGCGAATCGCCGCTGTTCCTGATCAGCATCAGCGGCCCCACCGGCGCCGGCAAAACGTCGATCCTGGACGGCATCTGTTTCGCCCTGTACGGCGATTCCTCCGGCGGCCTCCGCGCTGGCCGGACGCTGCGCAGCGACTTCGCCGACCCCAAAACGGCGACCCAAGTGACCTTCTCCTTCGCCCTCGGCAGCAAGGAATACCGCGTCCAGCGCTCGCCCATTCAGGAACTCCCGAAGCAACGCGGCGAAGGCTTCACCACCAAGCAACCCGACGCCTACCTCTGGGACGACGCCGACCGCCTCCTCGAAAACAAAGTCACCGACGTCACCGCCCGCATCACGGAGCTCCTTGGCTTCAAGGACGATCAGTTCCGCCAGGTCGTCCTCCTGCCCCAGGGCGAGTTCCAGCGGTTCCTTCTCGCCAAACCCAGCGAGCGCGAAAGCATCCTGGCCGTCCTCTTCCAAACCCATCTCTACCGCCGCATTGAAGACGGGCTAAAGGATCGCGCTAAAGACCTCGGAGCTAAATTCCAGGACTTTGAAACCCGGCGCAAAGCCATCCTCGAAATGGCGGGCTGCCCCACGCCCGAAGATCTCACCGCCAAGTTAGCCGCCCAAGCAGACCAGATCGCCGCCCTGGACCAAGCCGCCGCCGAAGCCGCCAAGGCCGTGCAAACCGCCGAGGCCGCCCTCGCCGAAGCCATCCACCGCCAACGCCTCTTCGACGAACTCACCGCCGCAAAAAAGACGCTCGCCGACCAGGAGGCCCGCCTGGAAGGAGTGGCCACCACCGAAGCCACCCTCGCGGCCGCCGCCCGCGCCGACACCGTCTGGCCGGCCCTGGAAGACCTCGCCGCCCGCGCTAAGGCGCGGCACGAAACTACCCTCCGCCACGAAGCCGCGCGCAACCGAACGGCCTCCGCCCTCGCCGCGCTCGAGAATGCCATCGCCGCCCTCCGCGACGCCGAAGCCACCCGCGACGCCCGCGACCGCCTCTTCGGCGAACGCGCGCGCCTCGAAACCCTCCGCCCCATCGTCAACCGGCTCGTCGCCCAGAGGGTGTCCGCCCAACTCGCCGAAAAGCAGTTCCGCGAAGCCGAGCAGATCGTCGCCGCCAAGCTCGCCGAACGCACCGCCATCGACGCCAAACTCCCCGCCCTCGAAAAACTCGCCGCCACCGCCACCGACCGCTCCGTCGCGGCGATAGAAGCCAAGCAAACCCACGAGCACCGCGGCAACTACGACAAGTGGCAAGTTGAGTATGCCCTCGTCGGCCCCCAAGCCGCCGCCGCTGAACAGGCCGAAGCCGCCGCCCTCGCCGAGCGCCTCCAACCCGGCGAGCCCTGCCCCGTCTGCGGCTCCACTCACCACCCCAGCCCCGCCAATCAGCACGAAGGCTCCGGCACCGACTGGCGCAAACTCTCAGAAAAAGCCGCCGTCCTCCGCGAGCAACTCGCCGCCCTGCCCCCAGGTCTTCCCCCCAACGCCGAAGCCCTCTACAATCAAGCGCAGAAGGACGAAAAAGAAAGCCGCAGCGCCGTTGCAGAACACGCCAGGCTACTCGCGAAACGAGCCAGCCTAGCCGTCGAGACCCTGCAAAACCAAGCCGCCGAACTCCACCGCCAATGGCACGGGCTCGCCACGCTGCTCGCGAAGGAAGAGGGTGCCGTCCCCGTCGAACTCCGCGCCGCCGGGGCCCTCGAACGAGCCATCGGCGAACTCTCCCGCCAAATCGCCGCCCTCGACCGCCAACTCGAAGAGGCCCGTACCGTCGAATCTCAAGCCCGTACCGAAGCCGGTGCCGCCGCCGCCACCGAAGCCGAGACCGACCACGCCGCGAAGGAAGCCACCCGACTCTGGGAAGCCTCCCAACGCGCCGCCGAAGCCGCCCTCGCCACCTGCCATTTCGCCGACTCCTCGGCCGCCGCGCAAGCCCGACTGCCCAAAGAGAAGCAGGAAAAGTGGGCCGCCCAACTCCGTGCTTTTCGCGAGCAACTGGCCGCCGACCGCGCCCGTGCCACCGCCGCCGAAGCCGCCACCGCCGGCCTCACCCCGCCCGACCTCGCCGCCGCTCACAGCCAAAAGACGCAGGCCGCCGCCCACGCCGCGCAAGTCGCCGAGGAACGCGGCAAGCGCTCGCAAGAAAGGGAAAGCCTGCAAAAGGTCGGCGCCGAACTTGACCGTCTGATTAAAGCCGGAGCCCTCGTCGAAACCGAATACCGCACCGTGGGCCGCATGGCCAAAGTCGTCGGCGGCGACAACCCCCGCAAACTCAGCTTGCAGGAGTACGCGCAAATTTCGTTCCTAAGGGACGTCCTCGCCGCCGCCACGGTCCGCCTCCGCCGCATGAGCAACGGCCGCTACGAACTCCACCATCCCCCCGGGGCCCGCGGCCTCGAACTCAAAGTGCGCGATTACTACACGGGCGTCATGCGCGGCGTCGAGACCCTCTCCGGAGGCGAGATGTTCCTCGCCTCCCTCTCCCTCGCTCTCGGCCTCTCCGACATCGTCCAAGCTTCGACCGGCGGCATCCGCCTGGACTCACTCTTCGTCGACGAAGGCTTCGGCACGCTGGACCCCGAGGTCCTCGACTTGGCCATGAACACCCTGGCCGATCTCCAGCGCAGCGGGCGCCTCGTTGGTCTCATCTCCCACGTGGCCGATATGAAGGAACGCATCCCGCTCCGCCTGGAAGTGCTGCCCGGCACCCGCGGCAGCACCACCCGGATTACCGGGCCCGGTACGTCTTCGTAAACTTGTTCCGCGAGTTGAACACCGAGAACGAGCCGTCCTTGCTCGCGCTCACCTTCAGATAGTTACCCGTACCGAACTCGTCCACATCGGCCAAAAACGCGTCGGGAGCGTTGTTCTCCTTCCCGCCCGCAATCGCGTAGTGCAACTGCCAAATGTCTTCGAGCCCTGGCGACGCCTTCACCGTCTGCCACGCCGCCGGCGAGCCGCCCTTCTTCGATCCGTTGTTCATGATGGCAACCTGCGGCCGGAGCGAATGCACCATCCCTTTCGCGCCCGAAGTGTCCGCGCCATGGTGCGTCGTCAGGTACACCGACACCGCGCCCAACCGGTCCGCCGGGCAGGCCAACTCCAACTCTTTGTTCCAGGTCAGGTCGCCGAGATCGACGAACTTGAATTTGCCAAACGTCAAAAGGAAGCCCAGGCTCCGCGCGTTCTCGGTCGGATCCGCCTCTTTCTTCGCTTCGCTGCAATGCGGATTCTTCGCCCCCGCCCCGCTCAAAACTTCCCCATCGGCGCTGACCACTTTCACCTCGGCGCCCTTCAACGCAATCATGTCGCCGGGCTTCACCGACTTCCGCTGCCCGGTCGCCGCGGCCTTTGTGTAAGCGGCCATCAACTGCTCGGCCGCCCGATCCGTCTCGCGATTCGGCCCGTGGTCGATAAAGTTCACCACCGGCATCTTTTGCAGCAGTTGCGAAATGCCGCCGACGTGATCGCGGTGGTAGTGCGTGATCACCAGATTGTCGATCTTCTTGAGACCCGCCTTCTTCGCGGCCTTCACGATCCGGTCCGCGTCGCGGTCCTCGAATCCTGGCCAACCGGTGTCCACCAGCAGGGACTGCTTGTCCGGGGTAACAATCAGAGTCGCCTGACCGCCTTCAACATCGATAAAGTAAATGTCGAGCGTCTTCTCCGCCGCGGCTAGCGGGAAGGCGGTCAACGAAAGCAGGAGAAGGGTCGATAAGAATTTCATCGTTGCCCATGCTACTGAAGACGGCAGGAACATCGCAAGCCCCGATTGCGTAGAACAGAATAAGGAGGCAGGAAATGCCCTTTTGCACACATTGCGGAACTCAGGTCCAAAGCACCGCTGCTTTCTGCCAAAGCTGCGGCACGGCCCAGCCCGGAGCGGCCGCCGCTGCCGGAATCGGTCCGTTAGCCTCCCTGAAGCCCCGCAATGCGTCGATTCTCTGCTACGTCCCCTGGATCGGCTGGATCATGAGCCTGGTGATCCTTTCGACGGCGCGCTTCCGCGCGGACCGTCTCGTCCGTTTCCACGCCTTCCAAGGGCTGTATCTTTTCGTCGCCTGGATGATCGTCGATATCGCCTTAGAGCCGGTCCTGCGCGTTTCCGGCCTCCGGCGGATTATTCCGATTCTCGAACTGGGTTTGGTTGCCACCTGGATCCTGATGCTCGTCAAAACCTCCGCCAATGAGCTCATCCGGCTGCCGATCGTCGGCGAGATGGCCGACCGTAGCGTGAACGAGCAGAGCAACAGTCGACCGCTCTGAATGGTATAATTATTCATTGGGATGAATAATTAATCAGCCATGAAAAAGATTGGAATCGTTGGTTTTCGGGGTTATAGCGGGGCCGAGCTCGCCCAGCTTCTGAGCCGTCACGGCGGCGTCGAAGTGTTCCTTATGGAGCACCGCGAAGAGCCGACGGCCGTCAAGGGCCAGACCACCATGCCCGCTACCGCCGACGCCGTCGCCGCGGCCGGCCTCGATGGCATCTTCCTCGCCACCCCGCCCGAAGTTTCGATGGAACTCGCCCCCGGCTATCTCGCCGCCGGCGCGAAGCTTGTCGACCTCTCCGGAGCCTTCCGCCTCGGCACCGTCGAAAGCTACCAGCGCTGGTACAAAGAAGAACACACCCAGCCCGAACTGCTCGCCGAAGCCGCCTACGTCCTGCCGGAACTCAACCGTCAGGACGCCGTCGGCAAGCGGCTCATCTCCAACCCCGGCTGCTACCCTACCGCCGCCAGCCTCGCCCTCGCCCCCCTCGTCGACGTCATTGACCGCCAAGCCGGAGTCGTTTGCGACGCCAAAAGCGGCGTCAGCGGCGCCGGCCGCAAAGCCAGCCTCGCCACCCACTTCTGCGAAGTCACCGAGAACTTCTCCGCCTATTCGTTGCTCTACCACCGGCACGTCGCCGAAGTGCTCCAGAACACCGGCCTCCGCGAAGCCGAATTCAGCTTTGCAGCCCAATTGATCCCGGTGCACCGCGGCATTCTCGAAACCATCTACTTCCGCGCGTCGGACCTGAAGAGCGCCGCCGAAATCGTCGGCATGTACGAAACCCGTTACGCCGACGAACCCTTCGTCCGCATCTACGAACCCGGCAAGGTGCCCGACCTCCGCGCCGTCACCCGCACCAACTTCTGCGACATCGGCGTCGTCTTCGACGGCCGCACCAAACGCGGCATCGTCGTCGCCGCCATCGACAATCTCGTCAAAGGCGCCGCCGGCCAAGCCATCCAGAACATGAATCTCATCCTCGGCTTCCCCGAAACCCAGGGGCTGCTATGAGACTGCTCCTCAAACTCGGCGGCACTCTGCTCGACGACGCCGCCTCGCGCTCGGCCATCAGCGCCCAACTCGCCCGAGCCTTTGCCGCTAATCCGGAAACCGTCGTCGTCCACGGCGGCGGCAAGCAGATGACCCGTTTCCTTGCCGAACGCAACGTCGAGAACCACTTCGTGGAAGGCCTCCGCGTCACCACGCCGGAGGTGCTCGACGCCGTGCTGAAGGTCTTCGCCGGCACGGTCAACCACCTGCTCGTCGCCTCTCTCGTCGCCGCCGGTGCGCCGGCCGTAGGCCTCAGCGGCATTGACGCCGGGCTCACTGAGGCCGAACAACTCCGCCCGGAACTCGGCGCTGTCGGCCGCGTCATCCGTTCGAACCCGGCCGTGCTCGAGGTCCTCACCGCCGGTCACCTCCTCCCCGTCGTCGCTTGTGTCGCCGGAGACCGCTTCGGTAATATCTATAACGTCAACGCTGACCAAATGGCCGTCGCCTGCGCAATCGGCTACCGCGCCGCCAAACTCCTGTTCCTTACCGACGTCGACGGAGTCAAGGACGCTTCCGGTCAGGTGATCCCCGTCCTCACGCTGGCCCAAAGCCGGGCGCTCATCGAAACCGGCGTCGCCACCGGCGGCATGCAGGCCAAACTCAACGCCGCCGCCGACGCCCTCCTCGGCGGGGTCGAAGAGGTCGTCATCGCCCCCGGCGGAGCCGTCGACATCGTCGCCCGTCTCCGGGCCAACGGACCGGTCGGAACCCGCTTCGTGAAAGGATAGACGTTCATGAGTAGCCCCCTCATCTCGATCGCCGCGCCGCGCTCGCTTGTGCCTTCCGAGTACGTCGAAGGTCCTACCGTTCTCAAAAGCGCCACCCTCCGCGACATCGCTCCGCTCCTCGGCCTCATCAATGACTACGCCGCCAAGGGGATCATGCTCCCCCGCACCGAGTTTGAAATGGCGGAAAATATCCGCGACTTTACCGTTATATATGCCGGCTCACGGCTCGTCGCCTGCGCCGCCTTACACATCTATAGCCCTCTCGCCGCCGAAATCCGCAGTCTCGCCGTCGACCCAGGCTGGAAACAGCACGGCCTAGGACGCCAATTACTCGAATCTCTGGAAAAGGAAGCCGTCGCCTTCGGCCTCCGGACACTTTTCGCCTTCACGTACGTCGATGGCTTCTTCCGAAAGTTGGGCTACGACGTCGTCGACCGGGGAGAATTGCCCTTAAAGGCCTGGAAAGATTGCCTGCGGTGTCCGAAGTTTCAAGCTTGCGATGAGATTGCGATGCTGAAGACGCTAGCCCCCTAGGGGGGGGGTCGACGATACCCCCATATGGGGGTATCTCTACGGAATAGTACTGGCGGCTAAGTGGAATCCTTGCAACAGAATCAGGAGGTATAGTACTACTTCGTCCTGGATCATGTCCGACGTTGTCTGTCATTTGTCAACCGCAGCGCCCTAAAAATTAACCAAAATTAATAAGAGAACTTGTGTACCACAAAAGCCACCTATCTGTATAATCAGCAACAAAGTATCCCATCTGTATATAAATTCAGATTCGGATTTTTCAGATTTAAAGAGGCAAGTATGAAGGCTCTGACCGTCGATGTCCGCGAGTCCACCGGACGCATTCTCTGCTGCACCATTTTTCGACCCGGCGGCAAAAAGCTCCTCGCGAAAGGACACGTCCTGAATGAGGAGGATGTCCGCTTGCTCGAAACCGAGGGTATGGCCGAGGTCTGGGTTACCTCTTTGGACGAAGGCGAAGTCACCGAAGACGAGGCGGTAATGCAAGTCGCGGCGGCCATCGGTTGCGGTGCCCTTGAAATTCGGCCCGCCGCCGGCGGACGCGCCAACCTTTTCGCCACACAGGATTGTTGTCTGCTCGTTGACGACGAACTCCTGAAGCAAATCAACTGCACCGCCTCCATCGTCATCGCCACCTTGACCAATTTCAGCTTCGCCGTCGCCGGCCAGCGCGTTGCAACGGTAAAATCTACCCCGTTTGCCGTCGCCGCCCCGGAACTCGAAGCCGTCACCTCCATCCTTCGGGAGCGCGGCCCGATTCTGCAGGCCCGTGCCATGCAGGATCCTCAGGCCGCCGTCCTTTATACGGACCCCGTGGCCGGCGACCGCGCCCGTCAGCTTTTTGAAAATGTCATGCGCCAGCGCCTCGACAAGTTCCGCGCCACTTCCAACTTTGTCCTCAGCGCCATCGAAGAAGAAGCCTCCGTCGCCCGCGCTCTCCAACATCTCATCCGCGCCAAGCCATCCGTCATCCTGGTCGCTTCCACCACCGCTCCAGCCGGCCCGGAAGACGTCGTCGGGCGCGCCATGGCCCGCATCGGCTGCCACCTCGAACGCTTTCTCGCCCCGGTGGAACCCGGTAGCCTGCTCCTGATGGGCTATAAAGATGAAATTCCGATTATTTCTGCCCCGGGCTGCTTCCGCTCCGCTAAGATGAACGTCGTCGACCTTATTTTGCCCGCCCTTTTGGCCAAGTACCGCATCTCCGGCTGGGAGATCGCTGGTTTGGGCCATGGCGGTCTCTTAGGTTAGTAGTTCTCCTCCGACCCATGAGCCTGACCTCCGATAGGCTTCTGGTTTAGTAGAAGGCCGGGCGTCGTCATGACGCCCGGCCATTTTTTTGAATTCAGCTATTCTGATACACGTATGCGGATTCGTTCGGTGCAAGCGCACCTTCTCTCTTATGTGTTCCCCCAGCCGATCGAGCTTTCGTTCCACGGCGGCTCGCGGCAGATTCTAAAGCGCGACGCGATGCTCATCCGCGTCGAGACCGAAAACGGCCTCGTCGGCTACGGCCCCGGACCCGGCAGCGAAGACGCCGGCCATCGAATTAACACGACCATCGCCGCCTGGCTGGTTGGCCGCCTGCTCGGCGACATCGACGCCCTCCGCGTCCAGTTCCAGCAATCGCTCCATCCCGACCCGCTCACCGCCAAACTGTACGGCACCGTCGAAGTCGCCCTCTACGATCTTCTCGGCAAAGCCCAAGGCGTGCCGGTCTCTGAACTCCTCGGCGGCCGCATTCGCGATCGCATCAAATGCTACGGCTCCGCCGGCATGTACCAGTCCCCCGAAGGCTACGCCGCCGAAGCCGCTCTGTGCCAGCAACTCGGCTTCCCCGCGTACAAAATGCGCCCCGCCGCCGGCCCCGAAGCTGACGTCGCCGCCGTCAAGGCCATGCGCGCCGCCACCTCGCCCGAGTTCGGGCTGATGGTCGACGCCCACGCCTGGTGGCGTATGGGTGACCGCTCCTATTCCCCCGAGACGATTCACCGCGTTGCCGAACAGATGGCCGACTACGAGCTCACCTGGCTCGAAGAACCCCTGCCCCCCGCCGACCACCCCGCCTATCGAAAACTCCGCGACGCCGGCCTGGTACCCGTCGCCAGCGGCGAACACGAGCCATCGCAAGACGGTTTCCTCGACCTCATCGAAGGCGGCTGCGTCGACTACGTGCAAATGGACGTTGTCTGCCAGGGCGGCTACGCCCTCGGCCGCCGCATCTTCGACGCCGTCGAACACGAAGGCCTCCGCTTCGCCTTCCACGCCTGGGGCAGCGACCTCGAACTCGTCGCCGCCGCCCAACTCGGCGTCTGCTGGCCCGAACAGGTCGTCGAATGGCTCGAATACCCGCTCTACTCCCAACCCGGCCGCCAGTTCATGTACGAGTTCCCCCTGGCGACCGAAATGCTCCGCGAACCCCTCATCATTGAGGCCGGCGAACTCGTCGTTCCCCACTCCCCTGGCCTCGGCGTGGACATCGACGAACGCGTCATCGAAAACTTCCCGTGGATCCCGGGCCCCTGGTCGTACTTCACCCTGCTCTCTCCGCCAGGCCGCTTCGCGGTGACCGGCGACCACGCCGTCACCGGCCTCGACCGATGATCGCCGCAATCGGCGGAGCCGTCGCCGCCCTGGGCACCGCCGCCTGGGCCGTCCGCGGACGCTCCTCCCAACTCTTCGCCCCCAGCGTCTGGCGCGGAAAACGAACCCACAAGGCCGTCGCCCTCACCTTCGACGATGGCCCTTCCCCCGGCACCGCCGCCATCCTGAAACTCCTGGCCGAAGCCGATGCCACCGCGACGTTCTTTCAATGCGGCCAGAACGTCGAACGCCACCCCGGTCTCGCCCGCGCCGTCTCCGTCGCCGGCCACGAAATCGGCAATCACACCTGGTCCCACCGCCGCCTCGATTTCGCCTCCCAAGCCACCATGCGCGACGAAATCGGCCGCACCCAGCAACTGCTGACCGACGTTCACGGAAACCCGCCCCAATGGTTCCGCGCCCCCTTCGGCGTCCGCTGGTGGGGCCTCGGCCAGGTCCAAGCCGAGTTCGGCCTTCAAGGTGCCATGTGGACCTGCCTCGGCAGAGACTGGAAACTCCCCGCCGTCGAAATCGCCCATCGGGTCAACCGCGCCACCGAAAACGGAGCGATCATCTGCCTCCACGACGGCCGAGGCACCGCCGCGAATCCAAACATCGACCCCACCGTCGCCGCCGTAGCCCAAATCCTGCTCCAACTCCGCGCCAACGGCTGGGCCATTCTTCCCCTCAGTCAGTTGCTATAGTGCATAGCGCCCCGAACTTTGCGATGCTGGAAAGCATGTCGGACGACATCCTGCAAAGGGTCATCAAAGTAGTTGCCGAAGCCCAGAAGCTTCCCATCGAGAAAATCACGGCCGAGTCGACGTTCGCAGAACTCGCCATCGACTCTCTCGACGGGATTCAGCTGCTCTTTCACCTCGAAACGGAATTTGAGATCAACATTCCCGACGAAGCCGCGCGCGAAGTCCGCGGCATCAAAGAACTCGCCGAGGGCGTAGAAAAACTAGTTGCCCTGAAAACCGCGTGAGCCACCGCCGCGTAGTCATCACCGGACTCGGTTGCATCTCCCCGCTCGGCCCCGATGTCGAGTCGTTCTGGGCCAAAGCTCGCCTCGGCGAATCCGCCATCGGTCCCATTCGCAACCTAGACATGAGCGACGTGCGTTTCCAAAACGGCGCCGAGATTCATGGGTTCGTGCCCACCGAACACTTCGAAGACAAGCAACTCATCCCCCTCGACCGCTTTGCCCAACTCGCCGTCGTCGCCGCTCGCGAGGCCGTCCGCCAGGCCAACCCCCAGTGGTCCGACGCCGAACGCGAACGAACCGCCGTCGTCACCGGTTCCTGCTACGGCGGAAAAACCAGCGAGGACGAAGGCTTCCGCGAAATCTATGCCAACCCCGGCAAGCGCGCCCGCGTCCATCCCATGACCATCCCCCGTCTCATGGCCAACGCCGGAACCAGTTGGATCGCCATGGAGTTCGGCCTTCAAGGCCCGTCCTATACGGTCTCCACCGCCTGCTCCTCCGCCAACCACGCCATCGGCCAGGCCTTCTGGCTCGTCCGCTCCGGCATCTGCGATCTCGCCGTTACCGGCGGCTGCGAAGCGCCCTTAACCCCCGGGTCCATGAAGGCGTGGGAGGCCCTCCGCGTCGTCAGTCCCGACACCTGCCGACCATTTTCGAAGGATCGCAAAGGCCTCGTCCTGGGCGAAGGCGCCGCCATGCTCGTCCTCGAATCCGAAGAACGAGCCCAAGCCCGCGGTGCTGTCATCCTCGGAGAAATCGCCGGCTTCGGCATGAGCGCGGACGCCCACCACGTCACCCAACCCACGGTCGAAGGTCCCGCCCTCGCCATCCGGCGAGCCCTCGAAGACGGTCGCATCGACGCGGCCGCCATCGGCCATATCAACGCCCACGGCACCGGCACCCCCGCCAACGATCCGGTGGAAACCGCCGCCATCCGCCGCGTCCTTGGTGCCCAAGCCGACCACGCCAGGGTCACCTCCACCAAATCCCTCCACGGCCACACCCTGGGCGCCGCGGGAGCCCTCGAAGCCGTCGCCGCCACCCTAACCCTCGGCCGCCGCGAAGCGCCGCCCATCGCCAACTATCTGGGCCTCGACCCCGATTGCGACCTGCCCCTCATCCTCGCTCCCGAAGCCTGTAACGCCGAGTACGCCATTTCGAACTCCTTCGCCTTCGGAGGACTCAACGCCGTACTCCTCTTCCGCGCCTACCGCGGTTGACGATACTCCAACGTCTCGGCCACGCTCGTCCGGTCTTTCGGAAACACTTCCAACCGAAAAATCACCGTCGATGGCGAACTCCGGTAGATCAACTGCCCGGCCTGTAAGTCGTTGAAGCTGAGCTCAATCCGGCGGCTGTCATCGCCGGCCAAAATCGTCATCACCCCCCGGTTCGCATTCCGCACCGCCGGTGCCGTCCGATCCCAGCTCACCACCAACCGATCCTCCAACCGCTGCACCCCCAACGCCAAATTCCAAGCCTCGAGATAGGGATTCGCCGGCGTCCGCGGCCGCATGCTAATCGCAATCTGGAACCCCAAAATCACCCCCAGCAACATAAAGATAAACGACAGGGGAATCCAAACCCATCCACTCCGTACGCCCTTACCTTTCGGCGGCAGCACCGGTGCTTCCTTGGAAACACCCGGCTCAATCGGCGGCAGCGATCCCGGCCCCGGACCCACCCGAGATTCCGCAACGGGTCGTGCGCTCGGCTCCACCGCCCCGCCCATCGGTGCCCGATTCTGACCAAACCGCGCCGCCGCCGCCTGCCGGTCAACACTCGAAACCCCGCCCCCTAATTCCTTCCGTCGAAACGGAAATTCCAAATACGACGATTCGCTGTGGATCGACCCGCCTTCAAAAAAGAAAAAACCCGCCATACTCGCCCTCGTCGCGTAAGGCTTCACAATCAACGACACCAAATCCCGCTCCGGAAAATACTCGTCCAGCAACGAAAGGTCTTCCGCCGCCAAATGCAAACCGTCCCGCGTATGGCTGCGATAGTAGCCCACGATCTGCGTCGGACCCGCTTGCAACCGCTGGATCGTCTCACTCCAATTCGCCAAGTCGTTGGCCGACAGCAAGAAGGACGGACCCTGCGCGTGTTCACAAGCCACCGGCGCAAAATCAAGAATCTGCACCACCAACTGGTCGCCCATCTGGCCGCGCGTACCCAACAGAAACCCGCCCACTTCCGCTCCACGACGCGGCACCGCACCGAATCCCTTCATCACCTCCAGGATCATTCGATCCACAACATCGAACTGCAATTGGATCGCAATCGGCTTTTGGGGCGGTTGCCAGGAGTAGTAGGGCGCTTTAGGGACGGTATCCAATCCGGGGTTCAAGTGTGTCAGCTCCTCACAGGGTAAATCTCTTCAAGTATAGTCAGGGAAGTGTCTGGAGTCTTGTATTTGATTGCAACGCCGATCGGCAACCTAGAAGATATGACCTTGCGCGGCATTCGGCTGCTGCGCGAAGTCGACGTCATCGCCTGTGAGGATACCCGCCACACCCAACGTTTATTGGACCATTTTGAAATCACGACCCCCTCGGTCAGCTACCACGAGCACAACGAAACCTCCCGCGCCAACCAGCTGGTCGAACGAATTCTCGGCGGACAATCCGTCGCCGTCGTCAGCGACGCCGGCACTCCGCTGATCTCCGACCCCGGCTACCGCGTCGTCCAAGCCGCCCTCGAAGCCGGCATCACCATCATCCCCATCCCCGGCGCCTCCGCCGTCCTCACCGCCCTCGCCGGCTCCGGCCTCGCCACCGACGCCTTCTGCTACGCCGGCTTCCTGCCCCCCAAACAAGGGCAACGGCGCAAGGCACTCGAACTCTGGGGCGCCGTCGAAGCCACGCTCGTCTTCTACGAAGCCCCCCACCGCATCCTCGAATCTCTCGACGACATCGAAGCCGTCCTCGGAGATCGCTCCATCGTCGTCGCCCGCGAACTCACCAAGCTCCATGAAGAGTTCCTCCGCGGTCGCGTCTCGGAAGTTAAAACCACCCTTGCCCAACGTGCCGTGCAGAAGGGAGAAATCACCCTCCTCATCTCTCGGGAAAAGGCCGCCACCGGTCTCGTCGTCCCCGTCAAGGAAGCCGTCCGGCGCCTCATCAGCAGCGGCGTCGATCGCATGGACGCCATCAAGCAGGTGGCCAAAGAACGCGGCCTCGCCAAACGCGAGGTCTACGACGAAATGGAGCGATAATTAAGCCTGCATGCAAGGGATCAGGAAGCTGACTAACCAAAGCTATGACGTCGCGGTCATCGGAGGAGGCATCATCGGCGCCGGCATCGCTCGCGACGCCGCCCTCCGCGGCCTCTCCGTCGCCTTAGTCGAAAAAGCCGACTTCGGCAGCGGCACCACCTCCGGCTCCACCCGGCTCATTCACGGCGGTCTCCGCTACCTCGAAATGTACGATTTCGGCCTCGTCCGCATGGACCTCCGCGAACGCGAAATCCTCCTCCGCATCGCCCCCCACCTCGTCAAACCCCTCGAATTCCTGATCCCCTTCTACGGCGCATCACTCTGGTTTCGCCTCAAAATGCGCGTCGGCATGGCTCTCTACGATCTGCTCAGCTACGACAAGTCGCTCCCCAACCACCGCATGTTGAACGCCACCGAAACCCTCGCCGAAGAACCCACCCTTCGGCCCGAAGGCCTCCAAGGCGCCGCCGCCTACTTCGATGCCCAGGTCTCCATGCCCGAACGGCTCTGCCTCGAAAACATCCTCGACGCCGAAAGCCACGGTGCCGTCGTCGCCTCCTACACCGAGGTCGTCGACGCCCGCCGCGAAGGCGATCGCGTCGTCGCCCTGCAAATCAAATCCAACGAAACCGGAGAGACCGGAGAGCTCAAAGCCAAAGTCTTCCTCAACGCCACCGGCGCCTGGTTCGACCGCGTTTCGAATCGAACCCACGGCCCCGCCAAACCCCGCCTCCGCACCACCAAAGGGATTCACATCACCTGTGAGCCGATGAACCACAAAGCCAGCGTCCTGTTCTCCCCCATCGACGGACGCCTCTTCTTCGTCATCCCCCTCCTCGGCCAATGCTGGATCGGAACCACCGATACCGACTTCGACGCCGACCCCAGCACCGTCCGCGCCGACGGCGATGACGTCGAGTACCTCCTCCGCTCCGTGGAGCCCTTCTTCCCCGACGTCCGCAAGCTCGCCATCTTCTCCTCTAACGCCGGGGTCCGAGCGCTGGTACGCCAGGACGGTTCCGCTTCTTCGGTCTCCCGGATGCACAAGATCGAGGAAACCCAGCCCGGACTCATTTCAGTCCTCGGCGGAAAGATCACCGGCTACCGGGCCATCGCCGAAGAAGCCGTCGACGCCGCCTGCGCCAAACTCGGCCACCGAACCCCCGGCCGTACTGACAAAGAGTTACTGCCCGGAGCCCTCCACCACGAAAACCTCGATCTCGATCAGACCGTCCAGCGAGCCATCGCCCTGGAACACTGCTGGCATCTCGCCGACTTCCTCCTCCGTCGCCAACCCTCCGCCTTTGCCGACGATCAAGGCCGTAGCCAAGCCCCGCGAGTCGCTGACATTATGGCGAGACTCCTCGGCTGGAATGCCACCGAACGACAAGCCGAACTCAACCGCTATAGAGCGGAAGCAGATCGAGCTCTCCTCTTCCGCCAGGAACTAGCTCCGCACTAACTTCCCTGGGACAAACCCGATTTGCACCGGGATAATCTTACCTCGCCCGCTTCGCTTTTTCCTCACATTTTCGTGAAGTCTGCCGACCGCCACGACGATAGACAGGCAGGGCACAGAAAACGGCCAGTCGCACAACGACAACGCCGCACTCTTGCCCCCCCGAAAGACTATGGCGACGATAGAAACTCAGCAATTTGGCACCCTCCAGTTTAGCGACGATGCGATCTTTGATTTCCCGGAAGGGATACCCGGATTCGAACAGGCGCATCGGTTCGTTTGCGTCGAGCGACCGGGGCTCAATCCGATCACCTTTCTGCAGAGCGCCGACGACCCGGGCATCTGTTTCATTACCCTGCCGGCCAAGTCGGTCGAGCCAGAGTATGAACTCGATCTGGCACGAGACGACCTGCGGGTGTTAGGATTGGCCCAGATGCAAGAAAGTCTGGCGTGTCTGGCAATTGTCTGCATGCCGCAGGATGCGGCTCCGACAGCGAACCTATTGGGTCCGGTCGTCCTCTCCCGCGAGACCATGCGCGGGGTCCAGGCCATTCGGGAAGATAGCCGTTACTCGGCCGTTCACCCGCTCCGCGGCACCCGTCAGGAAAATGCCTCCGGAATGGCCGCCAGAGCAGCATCAGGAGACTCTGAGTGCTAATCATCCGGCGAAGACGAGGCGAGTCGATCACCGTTGGCGATGAAGTAGAAATAGAGATCCTTGAGACCTCACCGACCCAAGTCAAGCTCGGTATTCGTGCCCCGAAACACATTTCGGTCCTGCGCAAGGAAATCTTAGTTACCAGAGAACAAAATCGCGTCGCCTCGGGCTCACCGGCCGTCGACGACAAGCTCAATACGCTGGCCGAACAGTATCGAGGCAGCGAAGGCACCGGCGACCCGCTGGAGCCAATCACCCCCGTCGTCGTATCCCCTGAAACTCTCCCCGTTGATCCGAAGCGCCACTCCTAAAGCGCTCTCGGCCATCCCCTAACCATCGACCACACAGACGTGGGCTGACGCCAACGGCGCCGGACTGCGTCCACGGGAACGGATTCCCGCATCCCCCATCCTCTGGCCCTCGCCAGAGCTGTTTCAAGGAGTGAAACATGTCTTTTCGCATCAATACGAACATCGCTTCGCTGCAGTCGCGGGAGTATCTACGCACCACCAGTGAGGATCAGGCCAAGGCCATTGGACGCGTCACGTCAGGCCTGCGCATCTTGTCAAGTGGCGACGACGCGGCCGGGCTGTCGATTGCCAACAGCTTCCGCAGTGACCAAGCGGTCCTGCAACAAGGTATCCGCAACGCCAACGACGGCCTCAGTACCCTCCAAACCATCGACGGCGGCATCAACAACATCAGTAAGCTCCTCGACCGCGCGCGAACCCTCGCTACGCAATCGGCCTCCGGAACCTTTACCGGTAGCCGCGCCGTCCTCAACACCGAATTCACGAGTGTGGTCGCGGAAATTGATCGCCAAGCCCAATCGATCGGCTTGAACACCGGTGGCGAGTTCGCCCGCTCCCTCTCGGTCTTTATTGGGGGGGGCAAAAGTTCGAATGGCATCAACGCCATTCAAAACGGCGCCTCCAACGTCGACCTGTCAAACTCCACCGTCGACGCCAAAAGCCTCGGCCTGAAGGGCTCCCAAGCGCAGGGAATCGCCGGAATCGACATCGGCACCGGCTCCGGTTCCACCAGCGTCTCGACGATCATTAACGATCCCACCAATGTCGCTTCCCTCGGTGCCGCCGGCTTCACCGATCTCTACTTCCGCGGGCCCGGCTTCGGCGACGCCCAGCGAGTCAAAGTCTCCGTCAATCTCTCCGGCGTCACGAATGTCGATAATTTGGTCGGCGCGATCAACAACGCTTTGACCAGCGCCGGCCAAGTCGTCAGCCCCGCCGCCACCGCCTTCCAAAATGCCAACGTCCGGGCATCGGTCATCACCGCCCCGGACGGCAAGCGCTCCCTGGCCTTCACCTCGGCCAACTCCGCCTTCCAAGTGGAAGCCGGGGACCGTACCGCCAACGCCTTGCTCGGTAACGTCACCGCCCCGACGAATCCCACCGGAGTCTCGCTCACCAATACGGTCACCGGGGGCTCGGCGACCGCCGCCACCACCACGACGTTCGGCGCCTCCCAGGCTCTGGCCAGTCTCTCCTCCGCCGTTGCCGCCAGCGGTTCGCTGCAGGCCGCGGGAATCACCCTCGCCTCCCCCACGCCAGGATCGGCGCTCGTCTTCGGTAACGCCCGCGGCGAACGTTTCGAGGCACAAAGCTCCGGCGATCTCAACAACCTCCTCGGCCTCGGCAGCTTCCGCAGCCTGAACGGTGCCTCCGGCTCCTTCGACTACACCACCCTCACCGGTTCCGGCGGTGCCTTCACCGCCACGGCCGAAACGCTCGAGTTTTCCATCGGCGGCGGTGCGACCATCCCCCTCGCCGTTACCCCCGCCGGGGCCACCATCGGCGACGCCATCCAGGCCCTGAACTCCGCTATCGCCGGGAACACGACTCTGGCCGCCGCCGGACTCGTCGCCACCAATAGCGGCGGCGAAATCCAGCTAGCCAGCACCAACGGCACCCGCTTCCGCATCGCCACCCAAGGCGCCGGCAACGTCTTCGGCTTTAACTCCGCCGGCGCCACCGGAGTCGCCGACGTCGCCGAGACTCAGGCTGGAAACACCGACGTAAACCAGTTCATCTCCGGCGGAACCCAACAAACCAGCCTGATCCCGTTCAGCGGCATCCGCAGTGGCGGCGACGATCAGACGATCACCCTTACCGCCGCCGAGAACGGTGGCCCCGAACAGTCCCTGGCCGTGGTCTTGCGCAACGATGGAACTCTCCGCAACGGCGGCACCGTCGACGAAGCAATCTCCGCTATCAACACGACCCTCCAACAATCCAACAACCCGACCCTGCAAAAACTCTTCGCCGTCAAGGCCAAAGCCACTCCCACCGGCCCCGAAGGCATCCGGTTTGTGAGTACTTTGAACTCCTTCAAAGTAACCGCCTCCACCAATGGCGGCGGAACCGGCCTCGGCTCCCAAGGTACCGTCATCTCCTCGGCAACCACCGGAACCGGGGCGACGGCAGACATTAGCACCCAGGAAAGCGCCCAGTCGGCCGTCTCCGCTTTGGCTACCGCCGTCACCTCCCTGGGCCAAGCCCAAGCCGTCGTCGGTCGAGGTCAAAACCAATTCACCTTCGCTGTGAATCTGGCCGCTAGCCAACTCACCAACTTGGCCGCCGCGGAGTCCCGTATCCGCGACGCCGACCTGGCCGAAGAAGCCGCCAACTTGACCAAAGCGCAGATCCTGCTCCAGGCCGGAATCTCCGCTCTGGCCCAGGCAAACTCCGCTCCCCAGCAGGTCTTGTCCCTGCTCAAAGGATAGTCAACCCCCGGGGGTAGGAGAAGCCTGAGCCACCCTACCCCCTCGCAATTCTTACCCTACTCCCCCGCACTTTGACTAAAACTCTCCCCGCTTCTCCGATAAGCCCTCTGTAACCGGATTTCACAACCGGTCGGGAAGGACTCCCGAAAAGCCGTTTCAAGGAGAGAAACATGTCATTTCGTGTCAATACTAACGTAGCGTCTCTGCAGTCACAGGAATACCTGCGCCAGACTCAAGAGTCGCAAGGCAAGACGATCAACCGGGTAACCTCCGGCTTACGCATCATCGCCAGCGGCGACGACGCCGCCGGCTTGGCTATCGCCAACGGGTTCCGCAGCGACCAGGCGGTTCTATCGCAGGGCGTTCGGAACGCCAACGACGGGCTGAGCACACTCCAGACGCTCGACGGTGGTATCAACAACATTGGCAAACTGCTCGACCGGGCTCGTACCCTGGCCACCCAGTCGGCCTCCGGCACCTTCACTGGAGATCGCGGCGTGCTAGACACCGAATTCTCTTCGGTGATCGGCGAAATTGACCGCCAAGCGCAGGCGGTTGGTCTCACCACGGGCGGCGCTTTCGCCCGATCCCTGTCAGTCTTCATCGGTGGTGGCCGCAGTGCGAACGGCATCTCGACGACCACGAACGGTTCCGTCGGCGTCGACCTCTCGACGTCGACCGTAGACTCGAAGAGCCTGGGGCTTAAGGGCGTCCAGGCCCAAGGCGTCTCCTCGGTCGACATCGGTACCGGCTCGGCCTCGACCAGCGTCCAGGCGGTCGTCTCGGACGCGACCAATGTCGCCTCCCTCGCCGTCGGTGGATCCACTGACTTTTTCTTTAAGGGTCCTGGCTTCAGCGACGGAGAGCAAATCAAGGTCTCCGTCAATCTGTCGGGCGTCACCAACGTCGACAATCTGGCCACGAACATCAATGCCGCGATCGACTCGGCCGGCGCGGCGTCCTCCCAACAAGCCACCGCGTTTAAAAACGCTGGCGTGCGAGCGACCGTCGTGACCGACTCAACCGGCAAAAAGTCTTTGGGCTTTTCCTCGGCCAGCACGGCCTTCCAGGTCGCCGCCGGTGATCGGCTCTCGAACGCCCTACTCGGCAACGTCACGTCCGGTTCGAACCCAACCGGCGTCTCCCTCACCAATACGGTAACCGGCGGCTCCGCTACCGCTGCGGCAGCCTCGACGTTCGGAGCCACCGGCGCCGGCACCGTCAAGGTTCGTCTCCAGGGGGCGAATCTGACCAGTCCGGTCGATCTCTCCCTGACCGTTGCCGCCGGCACCACGATTGAGCAAGCTCTCACCAGCTTGACCTCCGCGGTTTCCAGCAACGCTGCCTTGCAGGCGGCGGGCATCAGCGTCTCGACGGCGACCGCCGGCTCGGCCCTAGTCTTCTCGAACGCTCGCGGCGAGAAATTCGAAGTCAGCTCATCGGGCGACGTCGGCAACGTCCTCGGCCTCGGCTCCTTCCAAAGCTCTGCCGGTACCAGCGGCAACTTCGACTACAAAACCATCGTCGGCAACACTTCGGGCACCTTCGCCGCTGGAAGTGAAACGCTTGAGTTCTCCGTCGGCGGCGGACAAACCCGGTCCCTCGCGGTCACGGTTACGGCGGCTACCGCCGCCGGAGCCGCCGAGGCCCTGAATGCGAAAATCGCGTCCGACTCCGTCCTCTCCGCCGCCGGCTTGGTCGCCAGCGTCGGCGGTGGCGCAATCACCATCACCAGCACCAACGATTCGAAGTTCCGGCTGAATTCGGTAGGCGCCACCAACATCTTCGGCTTCAACGATCGCGGCGGTGCCCAAGCCACCGGCCTCGCCGACGTCGCCGAAACGCAGAGCGCCGGTACAGCAATTAATCACTTCTCCGCCGGCGGAGCCCAGCAGACCAGCCTGCTGACCTTCTCCGCCATCAACAGCGGGGCCGACGACCAAACAGTTACGATCACCGCCAACAACTCTGCCGGGGTTTCCCAATCCCTCGGGGTGGTCCTCCGCAATGACAACACGGTCCGGAACGCCGGCACCGTCGATGAAGCCATCGACGCGATCAACACCGCGCTGCAGCAATCGAACAACGATACGCTGAAGCAGGTCGTGGCCGTGAAGGACAAGGCTTCTGCTGGCGGAGCGGAAGGAATTCGCTTCATCAGCAATCTCGCCTCGTTCAAGGTCGGCGTCGGTACCAATGCAGGCGGCACCGGCATCGGCAGCCAAGGAACGGTAGTGACGGCTTCGACGGTTGGCACTGGCTCCACAGCCAGCATCAACAGCCAAGCGTCGGCCGAAAAGGCCGTCACCGCCCTCGGCGAAGCGATTGCCACCCTCGGCACCGCACAAGCCGTCGTCGGTCGAGGTCAGAATCAGTTCACCTACGCCGTCAATCTGGCCCAGTCCCAGCTCACCAACCTGGCAGCGTCGGAATCGCGAATCCGCGACGCCGACCTCGCCGAAGAAGCCGCCAACCTAACCAAAGCTCAGATTCTCCTCCAGGCCGGTATCTCCGCCCTGTCTCAGGCGAACTCGGCTCCCCAGCAGGTGCTTTCGCTCCTCCGAGGCTAATTACCCCTCGGTAGCTCGGCCCGGATTGTCAGAACAATCCGGGCCTTTTTTTGTGCTCTCTCGCCTTTTCTTTCCCCTCCTTTCTGCCGATAACCTTCCTAGATGACAGCTGCCGCTCGAAAGATTGAACACGCCCGCCAACTCCATAACGCTGGCCGGTGGCAGGAAGCAGAACGGCTCTACCTACAAGCTCTCGACGCCTCTCCCGGCGAAACCGACGGGCTGCATCTCCTCGCTCTCCTCCACGCCGACACCGGTCGACCCGACACCGCCACCCAACTCCTCGGCGCCGCGATCGGCATTGAGGGCCCCAAGCCCCACCTGTGCCGAAATCTCGGGATCATCCTCGAACGCCAGAACAAACAGGAAGCGGCGATCGCCTGCTATCGACAGGCCGTCCTCGGGGAGCCGAATAGCGCCGACCTCTGGGCGCGCATGGCCGAACTGCTGAGTGGTCTCGGCCGGTACGGCGAAGCGGCGCAAGCTTGGGGTCGAGCCATCGAGACGACCTCGGCGCCGATCGAAAGCCAACGGATCCTTCGCATTGCGCCCGACCACGTCGCCTCGCGGTTCGAGCTCGGCGTCGTCCTGATGCAGCTCGATCGCGCGCAAGATGCCGTCTCCGCATTCGCCGCCGTCGTGGCCGCGGAACCGACCCACGCCCAGGCGCACAACAATCTCGCGGTGCTTTGCCATGCTCTAAGCGAGCACGATCGGGCCCTTGTTCACTACGAACAGTGCCTGAGCCTCGATCCGGCCTACGTCGAAGCCCGCTACAATTTCGGCACACTCCTGCAGGAACGCGGAGACCTCGAAGCGGCGACCTTCGAGTTTCAAACCGTCCTCGCCGCCGATCCCGAGCACGCCGCGGCCTGGACGAACCTCGGCAACTGCCTGCTCGGGTGCGGCGAAATCGCCGCCGCCCTGTCCTGCTACGGCCGAACCCTGGCCCTGGAGCCGGGGGAGACCGCCGCGGCCTGGAACGCGGGGATCGCTCATCTGACGGCGGGCCGATTCGAGCAGGGTTGGGCCGGTTACGAGCGGCGCTTCGAGGTTCCCGGCGCGACGCCCCGTCGCAGCTATCCGATGCCCCTTTGGCACGGGGAGCCCCTCGCGGGAAAGACAATCCTCGTTTATGCCGAGCAGGGCCTGGGCGATACGCTGCAGTTCTGTCGCTACCTGCCACTCCTGGCCGATCGCCGTGCCAAAGTCTATTTTGACTGCCCCCGCTCGCTGGCGGGGTTGCTCGGCTCGCTGCGAACGAACCCAACTCTGTTGATGGAACCCGGCAGCGCTGCGCCAACCACAGATTTCTACGTCCCGCTCCTGAGCGTTCCGGCGATCCTGAAAACGGACCTGGATTCGATCCCGGCCTCGGGTGGCTATTTGCGGGCGGCGCCGGAGACAAGATCGGCCTGGGGCCAGCGGCTCGAACCCCTCGGTAGGAAGCTACGAGTTGGCTTCGTTTCGCAGGGAAATCCCCGCTACAAGAACGATCGGAATCGCAGCATCCCCGCTGAGCTATTCGCGCCCCTGGGCCAGGTGCCGGGCGTGGCGTTGATCAACCTCCAGTTCGGACGCCCGGTCCCGGCCAGCTTGCATGCGCTCGACTTGTCCGCCGAAATCGGCGATTTCGCGAGCACCGCCGGGTTGGTGGAGGAGATGGACCTGGTGATCTCCGTCGATACCTCGATGGCCCATTTAGCCGGGGCGGTCGGCAAGGAGACTTGGGTGCTCCTGGCCAAGGCGGCCGACTGGCGTTGGATGCGCGATCGTGACGATTCCCCGTGGTACCCGAAGGCCCGACTGTTTCGTCAGACCGAGTCCCACGACTGGGCCAGTGTCCTGCAAACAGTCGCGGAGGCCCTTCGAACCCGCGTCGAACTTGCATTACGGCCCTGATTCGTGGCATCCGTAGTGGTACCGATGCACCCTGTCTTGTTGAATGACTTTAAGCGCCAGTGGGCGGAAATTGGCCCGGATGTCCTCCGCGCCGTGGAGAGGGTTGGTGCCAGCGGCTGGTACGTGCTCGGCCAGGAGGTACGTCACTTCGAGACGGACCTGGCGCGCCACTGGGGAGTTCGCGAGACGATCGGAGTAGCCAGTGGGCTCGACGCCCTGGAGATCGCGCTACGGGCCGCTGGACTCCAACCGGGCGATGCCGTGCTGACCACACCCCTGTCGGCCTTCGCCACCACCCTCGCCATCCTGCGGGTGGGCGGCACCCCGATTTTTTGCGACACCGACGACAGCGGCCTCCTCAACCTCGATCTCGCCGAAGAGATCCTCCGGACCGACGCCAACGTACGGTTTTTGCTCCCCGTCCATCTTTTCGGCCAGAGCTTGGACCTGGACCGTCTCGCCGCCTTCCAGAGCCAATACGGAACGACGATTATCGAAGATTGCGCGCAGTCGATCGGGGCATCGTGGCGCGGACGAGCGACCGGAACCGTCGGTCGATTGGCCGCGACGAGCTTCTATCCGACCAAGAATCTCGGGGCGATGGGCGACGGCGGCGCCGTGTTGACGAGCGAAGCCAGTTTGGCGGACAAAGTCCGACGGCTTCGCGACTACGGCCAATCGGCCAAGTACCTTCACGACGAGATCGGCTGGAACAGCCGGCTGGACGAGGTCCACGCCGCCATCCTCACCGAAGCGGTGCTCCCTCGTTTATCGGCCTGGACTACCCGACGCCAGCAAGTGGCCGCCGCGTACACGAAAGGGATCCAGCATCCGGCGGTACGCCTGATCCGACCCAATCCGGCCAGCGACTCCTGCGAGCACCTCTTTCCAGTGGAGGTCGCCGCCGAACAACGTTCCGACTTCGAGGGGTGGCTGAAGAGTCACTCGGTCGGGTCAGGCCGCCACTACCCGATCCTGATCCCTGATCAGAAAGCAATGGCTACCGCCAACCACGAGGTACGGGGTGCTCTCCCGGTGGCCCGCCGCTTAGCCCAAGGGGAGGTAAGCCTGCCGATCCACCCCCAACTCAGCGAAGAGGACGTCGAACGGGTCATCGCGGCGGTGAACGGCTGGAGCTAGCCCGATTGCAAACTTATGTCAAATCAATGACGGATTTCGAGTTTTCGACCTATCATCAGAGGGAATAAGATGCCCGATTTTTTGAAGGTCCTAACGGCGGAACCGGCGGCAGACCCCTGGGTGATTTTGTCGCGGCTCGTGACGGCGCTTCTGCTCGGGGCAATCGTGGCTTGGATCTATCGGCGGACGACGGGTCACGCCCACTCCGTCTCTTTTCCGACGACCCTCGTGCTCCTCGCCGTCCTGATTGCCATGGTCACCCAGGTCATCGGCGACAACGTCGCTCGGGCGTTCAGTTTGGTCGGGGCCCTTTCGATCGTCCGGTTCCGAACGGTTGTGCGGGATACGCGGGATACCGCCTTTGTCATCTTCGCGGTCGTCGCCGGGATGGCGGCTGGCTCGCAAAACCTCTGGGTGGCGATCCTGGGCATTCTCGTTGCCGGTACGGCCGCCTTTGTAATGGCAAAAGGAACCCAGAACGAACCGGCCGAAGTCTTTGTTCTCCGGCTCCGGGCTGTGCCCGACTTGAACCTCGACCGTCTCTTAGCCGAACGCCTTGGACCGCTCGTGACCGATCTCCGTCTCATGAGCATCGCGATGACGGGGCAGGGCCTTGGGATCGAAGGAAGTTATCAAGTCCGGTTTAAACCAGACGTCGGAGCAGAGGGAGTCGCAAAGAGCATGGCAAGTATCGAAGGGGTGCATGACGTTCGGATTTCCCGCAAAGAGTTAGGGCAGGATTAATTTTGCCTTGCACGGGATAGGCCGTTAGTTCGTCTTATCCAGTAGTGACGTCACTCCGCTCGATCTTCGTCCTTTTTCTGGGAGCCAGCTCTTCGCTGTCGGCCCAATCGGTCGATTTGCCAAAGCTGCTCGCGGGGATCGAAAGCCGCTACAACTCGGTTCGGACGCTGGAGTTGACGTTTGAACAGACCTATATCGCGCCGAATAAGGCGCGGAGGGTGGAAGCGGGATCGTTGCGGATTCGAAAACCGGGGCGAATGCGCTGGGAATATACGAAACCGGACGGAAAATTATTTATTTCGGACGGCAGCACGTATTGGTATTACTCCGTGATGGCCAAGCGGGCAGAGAAAATGAAATTGAAAGAGGCGCAGGACATTCAGGCGCCGTTGGCGTTTTTGATCGGCAAGTTGGATTTTCAGCGCGACTTCGGAAAGTTTTTGGTGCAGCCGGCGGGAGAGCTCGTGACGGTGACGGCGGAACCGAAGAATCCGCAAAAGTCGCCGTTTCAAAGCGTAGCGTTTACCGTGGGCCGTGACGGCCGGATTTCGGAGCTAACGATTAAGGGGCAGGATGGGGCGACCATGATCTTCCGGTTTAGCGGCGAAGTTCGGAATCCGCCGTTAAACGACTCGTTGTTTACGTTTGTCGCGCCACCGGGAGTCGAAGTGGTCGCGGGAGGGGGACAGTAGATGGCGGAGTTCGTCCTCAAGTACGCCGACGCGCGGGGGCTGATCAAGCAAGAGATTGCGGAAGCGGCGACGGAGCAGGAGTTGCGGGAGAAGTTTACGCAACAAGGATTTCTCGTTTATTCGGTGAAGCCGAAAGGGAAATTCGATCAATTGGCACCTTCATTGACGGGAGCGAATCGGAAGAAGAAGCTGAATCTGGAAAAGTTCCTGATTTTCAACCAGCAGTTCGTCACGCTGATCAAGGCCGGATTGCCGATTTTGAAGTCGCTCGATCTGCTGGCGACGCGGTTGACGGATGCGAAGTTGAGTCCGCTGGTGACGGCGGTGCGGGACGACGTCCGCGTCGGGACTAGTTTGTCGGATGCCTTTGCGCGGCAGGGAGTTTTCCCGCCGATCTACGTGACGTCGATGTTGGCGGGGGAACGGTCGGGCGCGCTGGTGGAAGTTCTGGAGCGGTTTGTCAGCTATCAGCGGATGACGCTGGCCGTCCGGAAGAAGCTGATTGCCTCGTTGATCTATCCGACACTCCTGATTGTTTTGGTGTTGCTTCTGGTCGTATTTCTGATCACCTACGTGGTGCCGCAGTTTAGTTCACTCTACGGGAGCATGAACGCGAAGCTGCCGTTTTTGACGACGCTGCTGATTTCGGTGGGGACGACGGCGCAGGAGTATTTTTGGCTGGGCGTGGTTTCGCTCGCCGGAGCGGCGGCGGCGTTGCGTTGGTGGATGAAGAGCGAGAGCGGCAAAGAGCGGCTCGACTGGGTGAAGTTGAAGTTGCCGATTGCCGGCGAAATTTGGATCAAGTACCAAGTGGCGCAGTTTGCGCGGGTGCTCTCGACGCTGCTGCTGGGCGGGATTCCACTGATTCAGGCGCTGGAGACTGCGGCGGAAAGCGTGGGGACGCGGGTGCTGGCGCGGGCGCTGGAGTCGACGCGGAAATCGGTGCGGGAGGGACAGACGTTGTCGTCGTCGCTGGCGGCGACGGGGGTGTTTCCGCCGCTGGCGATTGACATGATTGAGGTGGGGGAATCAACGGGCGCGTTGCCGGCGATGTTGGGGTCGGTGGCCGAGTTTTTTGAAGACGACGTGCAGACGCGATTAGGCGCGGCGCTTTCATTGATTGAGCCGGCCATTATGATTTTCATGGGTATTTTCGTGGCGTTTGTGCTGGTGGCGCTGTATTTGCCCATTTTTTCGTTGGCGGATACGGTGGGAGGATAGATGGGAACGCAAGTGATCGCTCCGGCAGTGACGGCGCAAATCGCGGAGGCCAAGGCTTTGGCGCTGCGGTATCGGACGCCGTACGTGGATTTGAAAGAGTCGGCGGTGGATTTGGAGTTACTGCGCCTGGTGCCAGTGGACATGATGTTTCGGTACAACTTTGTGCCGGTGTTGATCGAGAAGACCGCGGCGGGGGAGACGATGGAGATCGCGGTGGCGGATCCTCGGAACCTGCAGTTGATCGATGAGCTGAGCGTGCTGCTGCGGCGACGGTTGCGGGTGAAGGTTGCGCCGCTGCATCAGATCACGGATTTGTTGAAGAAGACCGAGCAGTCGCAGCGGGTTCTTGAGGAGGTCACCGAAGGGTTTACGCTCGATGTGGTTTCGGAAGAGAACCCGGACGAGACGCTTTCGATCGATAAGATCTCGGCGGGCGGCGATGATATCGCGCCGGTCATCAAGCTGGTGGACAGTACGATTTTCAACGCGCTGGAGCGGCGGGCGAGCGATATTCATATCGAGACGCGGGACCAGGAAGTGGTGATCAAGTACCGGATTGACGGGGTACTGCACTACGCGATGTCGCCGATTGCGAAGGACTGGAGTTCGCGGATTATTTCGCGCATCAAGGTGATGAGCGAGCTGGATATTTCTGAGCGCCGGGTGCCGCAGGATGGGCGGTTTCGGGTGCGTTATAAGGGCCGCTTGATCGACTTCCGGGTGTCGGTGATGCCGACGGTGCATGGCGAAGACTCGGTGCTCCGGGTGCTGGATAAAGAGTCGATGAGCGAGAAGTTTTCGAAGCTTTCGCTGGATGTCGTGGGCTTCTCGGAGAACGACGTCCGCAAGTTTCGGCTGTACATCAAAGAGCCGTACGGGATGGTTTTGGTGACGGGGCCGACAGGGTCGGGCAAGACGACGACGCTGTACGCGGCGCTGAGCGAGATCAAGAACGACGAAGACAAGATCATCACGATTGAAGACCCGGTGGAGTATCAGCTCAAGGGGATCACGCAGATCCCGGTGAACGAGAAGAAGGGGCTGACTTTTGCGCGGGGGCTGCGGAGTATTTTGCGGCATGATCCGGACAAGATTCTGGTGGGCGAGATTCGCGACCAGGAGACGGCGCAGATTGCGATCAACTCGGCGCTGACGGGACATTTGGTATTCACGACGGTCCACGCGAATAACGTGTTTGACGTGCTGGGCCGGTTTTTGAATATGGGCGTGGAGCCGTACAACTTTGTGTCGGCGATGAACTGTATTTTGGCGCAGCGCCTCGTTCGGAACATCTGCGAGCACTGCAAGCAGCCGGCGGTGGTGACGGAGCAGGAGTTGATCGATTCGGCGTTGAAGCCGGAGGATTGGGTGGGGGTGACGTTCTATGAAGGCGCGGGTTGCTTTGACTGTGGCGGGACGGGGTACCACGGGCGGAGCGCGATTCATGAGTTGCTGGACATGTCCGAGAAGATTCGGGAGATGATTCTGGATCGGCGACCGACGAGTGAGATTAAGCGATATGCGCGGAGCGAGGGGATGTCGACGTTGCGCGAGAGTGCGATTGAGCGGGTGCGGTCGGGGATTACGACGCTGCGCGAGATCAACAAAGTGACCTTTATCGAGGGCTGATGGCGATTACCGATACCATTCATCGTTTGCTGGCGGATCCGGCGCCGGACCTGAGTTTTGAGATATCGACGCAGGGGCTGGCGTACGCCAAGCGGGGCGGGTCTCCGCAGTGGACATCGTACGAGGCGGAGACGTTGCGGATATCGCCGATTGAGGACAACATCCTGCGGAACGACTTCTTCCTGAAAGCGATCAAGGAAGCGGCGGGACCGGAGACGGGGCGGAAGCGGCGAACGGCGGTTTTGATCCTGCCGGACTATGCCGCGCGGATGGCGGTGTTGGACTTCAGCCAGTTTCCGGCGGACCCGGATGAGCAGCGGGCGCTCGTGCGGTTTCGGATGAAGAAGACGGTGCCGTTTGACGTGGACGCGGCGGCGGTGAGCTGCTTTGTACAACCGCGGCAGGGGTCGGCCAAAGAGGTCGACGTGCTGGCGACGTTGGTTTCGCTCGAAATTCTGGCCAAGTACGAGGCTCCGTTTCGGGTGGCGGGATTGTGGCCGGGACGGATTACGACATCTACGTTGGCGGCGCTGGATTTGGTGCCGGCGGATGGATGTCGGGTGCTCGTGAAGCTGGCAAACAAGGTGCTGACGATTGCGGTGACGATGGGCGGGAGCCTGCGGTTGCTGCGGTGCGTGGAGCTCGCGACGGCGGACGAGGAAGAGTTGGGGGGCGTGTTGTACCCGACACTGGCTTACCTGGAAGACGAGTTGAAGACGCGGCCGCAGTCGGTGCATTTGTGTGGGCTGGCGTCGTTGCCGTCGGATGTAGAGTTGCCGGTGGAGCCGTTGCAGAGTCCGTTTGGAGCGCCGGCGGCGACGAATGCGGGATTATTGGGATATCTGGCAGCGGGAGGCCGGAATTAAAGTGCGGTATCCGATTAACTTGTCGAGTGAGCCGTTCCGCCGGGACCGGGCGGTCACCATTTTTGCGAGCGTGGCGGCGGGGTTGCTGGCGGTGACTTTGGGGCTGCTCGTGCTGATGATTGTGAACGAGCGGCAGGCCAAGAGCGACCTGGTGGCGGCGATTGCGCAGACCGAGAAACAGGTGGCGGGCATGGCGAGCGAGCAGGCGACGCTGGAGGCGTCGATGCGGAAGGTGGAGAACGCGGATGTGCTGGAGCGGAGCGTGTTTTTGAACACGTTGATCGCGCGGAAGGGGATCAGTTGGTCGAGGCTATTTGCGGACTTGGAGCAGGTGATGCCGCACAATGTACGGCTGGTGGCGCTGCGTCCGCAGGCGAATGCGAAGAACGAGATTCAGCTTGAGATGACGGTGGCGGCGCAGAGTATTGAGCCGGTGATTGACCTGCTGAAGCGGATGGAGAATTCCACAGTGTTTACGGTTCCTTCGATGGCGACGATGCTGCCGCCGTCGCAGAGTGAGCCGTTGTACCGGTATCGAGTGAGTGTGAACTATGCGCAGAAGCTTTAGAGTCGGTGAGCGCGCGAGCGCGTGGTGGCTGCGACTGGCGGGATCGGCCCGTGAATGGCCGGGTGGGAGTTTGCGGGACGGTCGTGGGTCGCGGGGATTGGTGGCGGGACAGGGTGCGGGTTTGCGGGGCGGTCGGGGGTCGCGGGGTTTGTTGACGGGACAGGGTGCGGGCTTGCGGGACGGTCGTGGGTCGCGGGGTTTGGTGACGGGACAGGGTGCGGGTTTGCGGGACGGCTGCGGGTCGCGGGGTTTGTTGACGGGACAGGGTGCGGGCTTGCGGGACGGCCGCGGGTCGCGGGGTGCGGTGACG